>JBHLPQ010000002.1:0-60641 GCA_048939265.1 Promethearchaeota archaeon | reverse complement strand
ATTTCGTCTACAAACCATTTGAGTGCAACAGATGCGTCAACAACTAATGTCTGATCTCTCGCCATGCTCTTAATTCCTTTGTGGTGTTTCCCTTGGCCTTTCTCCGCAATTGATCCATCTTTTGTATTGTCTGATCAATCAGCTTCCTATCCCGCTCCATAATTCTTTTCTCTTCCTCTTCAACTCTTTTCAGAACTGCTGTTCTCATTACTTCACTCCAATTTATATGAGATAGTTTTTCGATCCGTTTTTTCAGGGTTTCTGGGATTTTGGTACTCATTGTTGGCATGATCATTCATAAAAAGTAATACCACTTGGTCTTAAAAATATTACCTTTCGATCCACCTGAGGAATCCATTCTGGAAGAAGACCTCAAAATCAATAGTAATATTGTTCTGCCACTAATCGCACCCAGGCGACTTGATTGAAAAGTGAAATTTGTTCCCAAAATCTTTCGTCAGATAGTTTTTATACTGGGATGTAGTAGAAATTTGTCGCTACAGCAAACGCTTTTTTTCAACTTTCGGTGAATACCATGCCCTCTGAGGATGGCAAGGAAGATAATTTTGTGTCTCTCCCTCTCTTTTCTTCCACTCATTCTCTCGTTGGGGTTTTCCTGATCGGTATATTTCTTTTATCTGGCTGTTTTGTTGGGGAAACCGTCTATTATGGTATCGATGTCGAGCTCCTCTCTGAAGACGAAGTGGCTGCTCTTCTCCATCCCTTTCTGAATATTACTCACCTAGATTTCACCGATTATCCTACTCTGTACCAAGCTATCACTTTCTTAATCGACCCCCCGACTCATGAAAGCAGTGTGCTTTTAGAAACTCCCCAGGAGGAATGGAATCGTATCCAATCCCTTATTGAAGATAATTACTTCACCTATTCCCAGTTTTACTTTTCGATTGGGTATGTTGTAAGCTAAATCTCGCCACTACTGGCTTAAGGAACCGTTGACTTCAAGTAGAGAGCAAATGATCTGATGTCTGTATGCTTTGTGCAAAGAAAAGTATAACAAGAAACCTTGATATAGTTCAAGAGCACAAAATAAGTGATATGAAGAAGAAGAAAGACACATTACCAACAAATGACGGTAAGTTTAGTCTATTTTTCAGAATCGTCATTACAAATCACCGTCTAGACTGTGTCAATTAAATCATTATCTGATAAGATTGTCGAGTTTACCAAGAAATATACATTTACTATTGAAAATGCTAATCAAACATATAATGATGTGACTTATTTTCCTGTTAACTATGGTTTTCGTTTCTATGATGATCAATTGAAACTACTAGGTACCGATAATACAAGTTTGATCACAACTTTAACGCGGCAGGTGAATAAACAAACAGGAAAACGTACTCTTGCATCGTCCCCATGAATATAGATTTGTATACCAAGCGTCAGCTCTAACCTTTGGCATCTGGTTCACCTCTCAATCATGTAATCGAATTTATCTTATCGTTTAATTTTTCTAATCGAGACTAATACTCCAGTCGAAATGATAAGCATAACTATTGACCACCCTGATGCGGGTTTCAGTGGAGGTATTTCAGAGGAATGAACTGAGGTTTCTGATGTTGGAGCAACTGGCAAGTTAGGGGTAGTGGAGCTAGGTGAAGTAGTAGAAGTTGGTAGGGTTGATGTTTCGGGAGGAGGTTGATTATTGAATATTTTAAAGGTTATTGGTGTTTGACTTGCTTCAGTATACCCTGCTTCACAGGAGCAAACGAGTTTGAGAAGATATTCTCCGTCAAATACTGTCGTTGTATCCCAAGAATAGATCGTTTCTATGAGATCGGAAACCAACAGATTCCATGTTTTCCCATTATTTCGTGAATAGTATAAAGAATAAGTGATAGTGTGATCTAAACTGTCATTACAGGGAAGCCATTCAATTTCAGTCACCCCAGAAATCGTTTGGTAACATATAGTAGTATTCAAAATAGGAGATGACATAAAATGTGGAGGTACTATTAACGGATAATAATCAAAGTTGGGAGAACGGTCTATTGGGTAAGGCGTGTCACCAAATCCATCCGAATTCGCGTCGGGGAGTGGCCATTCACTCCAGAAATTCATGGTGAAGGTATTATTCTCCCCATCATATTCATACCCCTGTGAATCTCCTTCTCGATATCCCTCATAAAATATGAAGATATTTTGTGTTATGGTGTTATTGTTGCTTGCGCCTAAATCAATTGTGTAACCACGACTTCCCATGAGATAATTATATTGAATGAGACTGTTGTGAGTGTGACTAACTCTGATTCCGTCATAGTCGCAAGAAATCAGATTTTTTTGAATAAATCCATGATTACTCTCCCTTATAGAAATCCCAAATTCAATTCTTACTATTAGAGTATTCTGAGAGACTACAAAACTGGAACTATAACTTATTGTGATTCCATAGTATCTTACCTGAATCCAATTATTTGTGATCTCACACCTATCGGCTTTGGAAATAGAAATACCTGCTTTACTCTCCTGAATTACATTGTGCGAGATGATACACTCCCCGCTGTACACATAAATCCCCTCGTCATCTTCGATATTGAGTAAATGATTATTGTAGATTTGAACTTCACTACAATAACCAAGGTATATTCCCTGAGATGTAGACGTAATCGTGTTTGAAGCTATGATCAAGTTGTTACAATGAAGAGCTACGATTCCAGTAGAACAGTTGGATAATTCCAGTCCTATTATTTCTATTGACTCACAATTTATCAAGATTATTTGCCCAATATCTTGCTGAGTTATCCTTTTGTCCCTTTCGTTCTGCCAAAAGACTATTGGTTTCCCATTTATGGTATTTCCTCTCACTTCTGATTGCAAACATTTGTCCACTGTTTCACTCTGATACATGGTTATCCCATTATTTTCAAATCTATTATTCAAGATCACATTAGAATATGACTCCTGTAAATATAATCCTGCATCTCGGTTATCTCTCAAATAGTTGTCAATTACTCGATATGGTCCGTTAGAGGATTCCTCTTCCGTGTACCTTAGGGTAATGCCTTGATCATTATTGTATATTATGTTATTTGAGATTTGAGTATCCCCAGAAAACCAACCAAAAATCCCAGAATCGCCGTTATGAGAGATAATGTTATCAGAGATTACACTTTGGTAACAATGATCTAGGCGTATCCCGTTTCTCCGATTGTTAAAGATAGAATTGTAAGAAATTGTCATTTCAGTCCCGCGCCAACCCTCTCCAATGTATATCGCATCACCATTATTGTTGGAAATGGTGTTATTGTTTATTCTTACCTTCCAGCCTCTTATAAAAATCCCATCCTCATTATGGGTTATAGAGTTGGCTCTTATTATGATATCTTCACCTGACTCTATGCTTATAACTGAGTCACAATGACTATTATGAGTTAGATTATTCTTCTCTATTGTACAATTTTGAGAATTTTGAAGGAGAATGACTTCATCTACATGGAGTGATTGTCCGTACATAAGGTTTTCAATTATAATGCAATTTCTGGAATCCCTTATATGTATTCCTTGAGAGTAACAATCAAAAATTCGATTATTCGAGATGTTAATCCCGTAACATTCACGTAATTCCACACCGTCCCTTGTTTCAAGAATTATGTTCGCTTCAATCACCCCTGCATTCGCCCTCATCAATAGTATCCCATCCCCACCGAATATCAGACAATTACGAATGATGAAGTAAGCTTGGGGGTCTAAGATTTCAATAGAGGTTAGATTATATCCTTCAATAATATAAGGAGTTGTTTCAGACCCATCCCCGTCCCATCCATTCAAACTGGCCTGTGATTCAAAATCTGAGTTATTTTCTATATAGATGGGATCATGATACATGTATTCCAAATAATTCAAAATGTAGGTTCTATCTGACTCCTTTTCTACTTGAAGTCCCTCAGCACACCTAGCTACGACTTTGAATTTATAATCGAAGCCATCTGGTACCGATGTTGTATCAAATAGAGATTTTGTCACAGAAACCCCTGTTTCTATGGGTTCCCAATCAATTCCTCCATTTGGAGAAATGAAGACATCATATACTATTGAATGGTCAAGTGAGTCATTCACGGAGGTCCATTCAACCAATATTGTCCCTGTTAGGACTTTATCCTCACTTGCTGGAGAAATTATTGAAATATCTGTGAGAAAATGATTATGAATGACTATTCTGACAAGACTCTCTGCGCTAAGCCCATCCTCCGCTTCCGCGACAATTCTAAGATAGCATTCCCCATCTACAAAACCAAGTGAATCCCAAATATAGGTTGTAGATTTCACATCAGATGCAATTACAAACCATTCATATGCATAATCGTAATTAAGAACCTGAATTGAATAGGTGACATCTTTATCCTGGGAGTGAAAGGTATACCAACTAATTTCTATGACTCTTGAAACAGTATCATCCTTTTGAGGGTGAATTATGAGGGGGGATGTAAGGAATGCCGCTTGAGACGTTAGAGGAAAGGCATCAGTCGTATTGTCTTCCCCATCAATCTCATAGGGAACGTCCACAAATCCATCATCGTTTATGTCTGGTTCCGTCCACTCACTCCAAAAATTCCCTTCAAAGATATTGACATAGTCTCCATAATGGCCTACATCATAAGCTTGAGTGTCTCCCTGCAAATTATTGTCAATGAAATTATTCGAATAGACTTCATTATGGTTACTGGAAGTGATATTAATCCCGTACTCAATGTTGTTATAGATGGTGTTTCCAATGATATCATTAGAAGAAGAGGAGGAAATAGACACCCCCTCCCCATTATTATTGAATATTGAATTTACTGAAACTAGATTCCCTCCTGCATCATACATATATAATCCGCTTAACCCATTATCATATATTGTATTGTTTAATAAGTCGTTTGATCCACTATTGTATAACAAAATGCCTTCGCGATCATTGTTATATATCAGATTATTGAGAATGAAGTTATCTTTAGGATAATAAGAACTAGCAGTTCCTCCATCCATGAATATTCCCGTTTCTGAATTTCTAAAAATGTGGTTTCCACAGATCAGGCTCTCTAGGCATTTCGAGGAAAACATAATTCCGTTGAGATTCTCATAGAGAACATTAAAACAGATTTTATTTCTATCTGATCGATATTGATATATCCCATCTTGTGTGCTATTCCAAATTCTGTTTGAGTGGATTGAATTCTCGTCGGAATAAAGTAAATAAATTCCATATTCAGCTGCATGAGACACATTATTTGCGATGATGGTAGTATTATCTGAATAGGTCAATTCTATTCCTGTTCTTTGACTATTCATGATTTCGTTATTGGATATTTCCATAAAGTCACTGTGACTAAGGGTTACCCCTTGATATGGATTATTAAGGTTATTATCAAGAATGGAGCAATTCTTCGATTCGGAAAAATCTATATCTGAATCACTTTCTAATTGATTGTTTTCGATTATCAGCTCATTGGAGGAATAAATATTAAGGTCCCCGTGTTTAAACTCATTATTTGAAATAGAACTCTGGTTTACAGAGGAAAAAATGAGATATGACCAATTAAAATTGTTCTGTTCTACAGATATTGAGGTACAATGAACTGCATAAAGACCCCTTGATTCATGAGTAAACTCTCTGTTTGATATATCAATAGAGCTACAATTAATTAAGATTATCTGGCTAACGTCGACAGGTAATGTAGATTGGCTAACATGTTGCCAATAGACTAATTTTTTCCCCTTTATTGTATTATTTACCACTTTTCGTTGAATATAATCCCCTAATTCATCCCCATAAATTGATATTCCCCGCCCCATTGTGTTATTTACTACTACATTATTTCCTGATTCTCTAAGACTTAGCCCAGAGAGAATAGTATTATTTTGAACAGTATTATTCTTAGAATGGTAAGAAAGACTTAGAGAGTTAACCTTATTCTTAGAGATAGAGCTATTTGTGGTTTCATCAAGGGAAATCCGGCTTGTGCTTCCAGTATTGTTTATAATTGTGTTTTTCTCACTCCTCCTTAGGAAAATACTTGAATTATTTAACAAATTATCTGAAATTACATTATTGTTAGATTCCTCAATCTTAATTCCATAGGTTGAAGATGGTTGAAACAGTGTATTATTCCGTATTTCACTATCAGAAGTCTCATCTACGGTTAGTAAATCGTTATAAGAATAATCACCAGTCTGGTTCAGGGTGTTATTAATAATTCGTATGTTACTTGACCTCCCAATCATATCTCCCCTCTCGATATGCGATGTACAATTCATAATTGTTATATGTTTTGACCCCCAAATGCTAAATGCACCACCCTTAAGATGGACAGATGTAGTATTTATTATCTGTGCATTTGAAACATTACTGAACACAATTCCCCAGTAACTGCCCCCTAGTCCCGAAAGAAAGCAATCCGTAATAATAAAATGACAATCCGTATTCCTGACATGAATTAGTCCGCTTTCAGTATTCGAAATATTGAGGTTTTGCAGTATATAAGGTTCTAGCTCCGTACCTTGCCCTGGCCACCCCTTAGAGGATGATTGACTAGCAAAATCAGTGTTATTATCTATAAGAATTGGAGGTGATACATCTAGTATTTTACAACCCACATCTGGATCCATCTTTGATAAGTTAGTTGCCTTTTTGTTTAATGAGATTTGATTAAACAACCCAAAAGGAATTCCAAGCATGATTACTATGATGATTGATAACATCCAATATTTTTTCATTATTTATCCCCTTTTCTGGTTTCACAACCCCTGATTTAGAGATACCGATAATACCAGCATTTAAACTCTAAATAACATTACATTAATTTTTTTTAACTTATCATAATGAAATCAAAAGCTCTTAAATCTTTTTGTTTGCTTATATAGGTCTTTTAAAGAGCTGCCTATGTCTTGGATCTGTGAGAGGAACTCTCTCCCACTAATCGCACCAGGGCGCCTTGAGTGGAAAGTGAGATTTTTCCAAAAATCTTTCGTCAGGTAGCTGTAAGGAGTCCCCAGCTTCAAGTAGAGCGCCAGCCGTCTGATGTCTGTCTGCTTTTTCTCTCCTTTTAGGACAAGGATACTTCAGACTCAAGCGAAAATCTAATATCCTTCTTTCTACTATGTGTCTGAATGAAGTTGTTCATTGGTGATTACAAATAACGAACAGTGGTATGGTGGGAATAGTGCCTGCTTCATCATTAAGTGTTAGAAATTTATGTTTGGCAATTATTTTAGCAATTATCTTTACGATAAGTGGTCTCTACTTGATGGTTAGCATTACATTAATGTTAAATGATCTTTTGGACGAGTATATCAAAGATCCATGGGCTTGTATTGGGACTGACTACACTTATCAAACCTATGATTCAATTGTGGCGTTCTTGGCTCCCCTTGGATACCTGTGTTTTCTCCTCACTATAGTCTTTATTCTCCTTGGATTGATAGTCAAACGGTACCAGATTAGTGTCTTTGGTTCCTACGTGCTGTATCTTCCATTATTTGGTAGTTTTAGTTTTACCATGACTGTGTTATTCGCAGGTCTTGGAGTCATCCGAATTCTCTGGCTACCCTTCTTTGATTTTGCACCAGATTTACTCAATGCTGCCCTTATTATCCTTTTCCCCTTATATCTTCACCACATTGTCCTTTTCTTAGGAATTTTTGGTACGTTATTATTATTACCCTTAATGGTTGTTCTTATTTTCCTAGGACTGTTTATCTTTGTATTTGGTGTTATCACCTGGCTTTATGGCAAATTTCAAGGGAGGACAATAATTGATTTTTGGATTTACAGGTATTCTCGACACCCACAATATCTAGGTTTGATACTTTTCAATTATGGCCTCATTATTATCCCTATGCTCTTCCCTTTTGGAGGCCCCCATCCTCCCCTTCCAACTCTCCCTTGGTTACTCTTGACTCTCATCATCATTGGAATGGCTATTACCGAAGAAAATAATTTTCTCAAAGAAGCTAATTTAGAATTTACAAACTGGCGGAAGCGAACACCCTTCATGATTCCCCTTCCAAAGGTTATCCTCTCATTTATTCTCTGGCCACTAAGGATCCTATTGAAGAAGGAATGGCCAGAAACTAACAGGGAAATTATCCTTATTCTTCTGGTGTATGGGGTTATTTTGGTTCTTCTGTCTTTTCCCCTTCTTCCACTAGAGCCTGGGATTGGTGTCGCAGGTTAAGTTAAAAAAAATTGTGGAAAGTGGGATGGTTCTTTCGTCAGGTAGCTTGAAGGAGTCAGGTGCTTCAAGTAAACGAGTATCGGTCTGATGTTTGTACGCCTTTTTTATAATTCTCATACTGAAAGATTACAACGAGTATTGTGTTAACCTTACCTTTGTAGCATTGGGGAGAGCTAATAATTCTGATTTTAATTGATCTTCGGAGATAGGCAAATCACACGAATCGATATACCCTTCATAAAGATGGGGGGGTATATGTCCACAGAAACATATCGATGTACTATACAGGGTTTTAATGTTATTTCTCATATAAACTACTCCGAGCTCGTGTAGTGTGTCTGGTCCAGTTTGGCTCCACTCAATGAAGACTTTAATTACCATTGGACTCTTCGTGGATATAACCCTAATTATTTTTGATGTACAGGGGGAAGTAAAGATCATAACAGCCCATTCTTCTTCCTTGTCCTTTAACCTGAGGTTTTCAACGAATTTGGATGGTATGAAAATTGGATTGTCCTTTGTTATCTTGATCATATGTACCAGACTAACAGTTGGTGTGTTTAAGGGGATTCCTTCTACCACGTTTCTCCCTTCTAGTAAGTTGAGTTACTGAAGCTAATAAAAGGCTATCTCGAGAATCTCTCCAGGTGTTTAGAGAACATTTCTCTATATTCAAAAAAAAGTAACTAATGGCAAATTTTTTGTCGGAACTATTGAGTCTTTCTACCAGAAACCTATTCACATCAACAGAATGATTATATTCTTTGTTAATAATGACTTGACTATCAATAAAAGTTCAATATGTGGTGTAATAGAATTAGAATGACTCCCACTCATCGCACCAGGGCGCCTTGATTGGAAAGTGAGATTTGTTCCAAAAATCTTTCGTCAGGTAGCGTTAAGGAGTCGTGTGCTTCAATTAAAGGAGCATATGATCTGATGTCTGTCCGTTATTCTTGTGTTTTGGGGGAATGGAAAAAGAGTGGCTGGTGAACGGTATCTATGGTAGGGAACGAATATCTCCTCAAGGTCTGTCTTTTCTGTTATCCTGATGCATTATTATCCCCTGCTTTACATTCTTATGCAGGGTCTAAATACTATCCTACTCAACGATTATCTTTTGGTGTTGATATACCTACTAAACGAATTCATCTGAATAATGATAAAATCAAGCTTATTCTTGCTGATATTTCTACAAACTCTTCTTTTGCTCCCCAACATCCCCGTCTTCCTCGATACCTCCGTGGTGCTTCTGCTGTTGTCTTTGCTTTTTCCAAAAGTAATCATCGCTTCCTCAAGGCTGCCATTGATCAGTATCTTGAATTTCGACAGCACATTCCTGATGGCCCTATCGTTTTTATCGGTCTGTTTGAGGAACATGAGGTAGTTACTCACGCTGAAGGTCAATCCCTTGCTCAAGAGCTTGGTGCGGAGTATTTTGAGATGGCTGTGAATGATCTTCAGACCTTAGATCTGCTCTTGAGGTCTTTGTCTCGGAAAGTTCTAGCTACAAAACATGAGTAATTCAACAATATAGCTTCTCCTACTAATCACACCAGGGTAACTTGAGTGGAACTTGAAATTTTTTCCGAACTTCAATGTCAGTTCTGGGTTCTAGGTTCCGACTCTAGGAGTCCTCTAAGAACGTATTTCTCCCGCATTTAGAACAACACGTTTCGTTCCCAAGCACTATTGTATAGCAATTGGGGCATAATTGGGGTTCTTGAATTCGTTTCTCATCCTTCTTCGGTTCTCTTTCCTCCTCTAAATCTTTGGGCACAGGAGAGAGGGCAAATTTCTTCACAAAGACTACCAGAATTACCATAAAATAGGTAATTAAACAGAAACCAATCAGAATCAACAACGGTGAAATGACAGTTTTTGAGCTGGGAGGAAATTGAATTGTGAAGCTGAGATCTATATCATGTTCTGAGTTTTTAATTGCGTTTTCGTGTGAGTAATGCCATACAAGATAGTATCTTGCGGTTTCTGTCACTTGAATCTCAGTTGTTAGGTTCTTTTCCCCTTTTACTTCGAATAGGGTTTGAAATTTCTTAAGTAATCGATTATCTTCTTGTTCAAATTCGCACAGATTTTCGTAATCCAATATGTAAAAGTCGATGGTTCCATTTGCTACCCAAGTTATCCTTAGTATGTCCCCCCGAGAGAATGATAAATCGGTCTCTGGTTCACACCAGAAATGATCATACTTTAAGGTGATATTTTCAGTCGCTAGATATGCTGAAGTATCTGGAAGTAGCAGATTATCTTGAATCCATGGAGTAAACATCACGCTTAGGATTGTCCCAATTACCCAGACAACGAATATTCCACTTCGCAGGAGATCCCACGTCAAGGCGATCAGTTGTAATTTTTGTGTCGGAGCAGGAATCGCAGTTAAGAGAATTGACTTTCCCTGGCTAGATCTTGGAGTATACGGACTTCGGAGTATTTGAGGGCTTCTTAATCTGCGAGGCAGTTGTGTTTCCTCAATATCAGCAGCTCTTTTTCAGGTCTCCCTGAATTTGCGATTTTAAATAGTCTTGGATCGTGGAATCAAATTAATGTTCTCAGAACAAATTGGTTTAATTCTAGTCAATAGACTAGATTAATTTCTGATTTGATTTTTCCCACTAATTGCACCTGGGCGACTTGATTGGAAATTGAGTGGAACTATCGTCAGGTAGCGTTAAGGAGTCAGGAACTTCAATTACACGAGCAACGGTTTGATGTCTGTCTAATAAGGGGCTATCATGCGCAGTTTCAGCTCTCCAGAAAGGAAGGGAATTTCTCTGTGAAGAGGTATAAACTCCATTTTCGCACAAAAATTCTCGCTGTAGGGGCCTTTTGAGTGTTCTAATAATGGGGTTAACAGTTCTTGTTACCATCCATCAGTTATTACTAGCCAAAGATGAATCTGAGATTCCCGAAGGCCCGTACGCCCATTTCAGTCTTAAAATAATTGATGAAAAAGTCTATACTAATAGTACAATCCAGTTTACTACCTATCGTTATTTTGATAGCTATGGTGGCTATCCCATCCCAGAAGTCAATCTATTCTTTTTGAAATTATGACATCGAAAAGGAGGTTGATGAATCATGTCTGTTGTGACCATCGCAAAAATGATTCAATCGGAAACCTAGGAGTGTATAATATTAACTGAATCCACATAAGTAGAAAAAGAGAAGGAGAGGAGTTCTCCTTAAGGTTCGATGCCTGGAGGGAGGTTATAGTCTTTGTGACCGATATACAAGTACTTTGTTCCACCAGGGTAATCACGAGTGTCGTACCAGCAGCTATCAAAGCAGCCCACATTGGGGCCATCTATCTTCAGTTTGGCGTATACTTTGATTCCCATGGGGTAGACAGGATTGACATTTTTCTTCTGATACCATTCCAGACAATTAAAAGTAGATTGACGAATATAATCTGGACAATTCTGACTCCAGGGTCCAATATCTGCATTTTGGCTCCAACCAAAGTGCGCCTGTGTGTCTCCTGATGACCATCCTGCGTTATCATATGCTGAACCTGATGTATCAATTTTATACGCATGGCTAATTAGCCAACCTACGACGAAATCAACCGCTACTCCTCCGAAAGGAATACAATAATTGACTGCCATTGAGAGCGCAGTATGTGCTAATCCTTCGATTTCTTGAGCAATCGCATCACTCCGAGCTTTTGTGACATAGCATGGCTCCAAATTCGTTCCACTTACATATGGCATGTCATAATCAACCACAAATTTAATCCTCTGATCGTCATAATGATAAGATGGACCAACTTTTTCTATGAATAGTATGACCTCTGTCGCTTGTACGGGTCTATAAGGAGCAATTGCTGTCGATTCAAAATACGTGGAGATGCGGAAATTCACTTCATTGTAATCTTGAAAATGGGGTTGATATTGATAAACACACACTGCCATTCCAAATTGGAATATTGTCCCCCCTATCATTTGATCTAGTATTTCAAGTGAAGTAACCATCGTTTCTGGATCCCCGCTATAGTCAAACTGGGGTGAACTTGCCCAGGTTTCTATCCAAATATCTCCATTGATATCTCCGTATGCAGGATAAATTAGTGACAATCCCAGGAGTATCAAGGCCAATGCAAGATATATTCTTACAAGTTGTCTTTTTTTCACTTCATATTCCCTCTGTTGTATTTTGAGTTTAGAGTTGAACAAATGTCCCACTCTTTGAACTGTTCAGGCATATGGGTATTTATGAATAGAGGGGATAAAAAATTACAATATTTTGTGTGTAATTTGTTACTAGACCTGTTGGATCCACGAGGCTTCAGATAGCCTAAGGAGTCAGGAGCTTCAATTACCCGAGTAGCGGTCTGATGTTTGTCCGCTGTTGTCTTTCTTTTGGGGAATAGCGACTGGATTACCTATTCTTATTGATACAATTATTAATGATGATTTTGTATCTTTTTCATCCTTCTTAACTTAAAAACACACACACTACATTAATGCCCTAAAAAGGACTATAATATCGATCATACAACCATTCATGAGGGTCTTCACACTTATGATGCAGAGGATCTTTCTTCTTCAGGATATATTATGACTGGAAGCGGGTCTTGGGACAAGGTGATGCATCTAGATACCTATAATGATATTGATGAGGATAAATATTGCGGTGGATTATTAGTGAAATAATGCTGATCTGGTGATTTAAATAGGATTCAAAGTTGAGAGCAAGTGACGTCTCCCCAAAAACCCGTGGCAGGTACTACAATTAGTCTGAGTCTGATCCTCCTTCTTTTCTTCGCTTTCTTGTTTTCCCAAACCGCATCCCTTCAGTCTAGTGTGATCACCTCTGTATTAGCTTCCAGGAATTCTTCTTCCTACCATCCTAGAGCCTTTCGCTCAGACTCAGGCCAAACTCATCTCCTCTTTCTTCATCAAACTCAGGAATATGATCAATTGGACTCTAATATTTATCATTCTTACGAACTGGAGGATCGTAGCTGGGCTGTTCCAGTTAAACTGGAGGATCTGGCCTTCTCCGGTATGTATTCTATGACTAATTTTCTGATAATTCAAAATGAATCCCGTGAAGATGACTTCAGTGTTTACTTCAGTAAAGAAGCTGAATTATTCAAAATGACTTACGACGGGAAGACGAATCAATGGTCAGGTTTGGAAGAACTGTTCAGTGAATTTGATATGTCTGACTATCTACAGGCATCTATCGATCATTCTTGGATTCATTCCCTCTTTCACTTACATAATGGAGCCATAAACGTTGTTTGGAGCTTTGAAAACCAGAACCATGAATATGAAAAGCATTACATTCTCAGTACTGTCTTCTCAAACGGAACTATCCAATCCCAAGTGATTCCCTCTACTGGATCAGAACGCACTCTCTATCACCGCTACTCCGGGGTGAACTTTGTGGCTAGGAATTCCTCATTATTGTTGTATTCTCCCTCATATTTATATCGATCCATCCTTTTGCCAAATGATTCGTGGTCTACCTGGCAGCCCACTGGATTGCATGGAGAATATGGGTCACAATTAATCCATAATCGATATTTACTGACCTCTGACCTGGATGATCAAGCGAATCTCTACTGGACTCTGACTGATCTGACAGCTACCAATCTTTCAGTGCACCTCATCGAATTTCCTATTAAGATTGATCCCCAAGATAAAAATTCCCGCGCCACATTTAAGCTACTTCAGAGTCTCAATGAGGATCCCTCATTTATCACCACATTTGTCACGAATAGCTCCATCGAGCTCTGGACATATGATCTCTTGAATAATACTTGGATCCCGATCAGCCAGCTCGCTTATTCCCAGAAAAAAATGTCTGTATATTCTCCTGAAGAACCAAAAGTTTTTAATATTGATTTATTAGCTGATGGATCCACTTGGCGGGTGTTTTGGAACCAACAGGTTAATAGAGGGAACTTTTTACACGAGCTCTTTACCGTCTCGTATCACACCGACACAGGGAAGTGGAGTCAGGTCACTCAAATCACTGACACCCGCGATATTACTGATGATTTTACTGGTGAGGTTGTCCCTGGTTTCCCCCTCGTCATTCTTTTCCTCAGCTTTTTAATCACTGTCGTTATAAAAAGAAAGTGAGCATACCCCTGACAAAGGCTAACCGTGTGAAATTGAGATGGTTCTCTCGTCAGATGGCTTCAGGAGTCGTGTACTTCAATTACACGAATTCGGAGGGTTCCATTCTTTGATATTTTTTTTTATCTTCGATACCCCTTTTCCTCTAGGAGTACTAAGTTTGTGAGTATAAAACCTCAGAAGTGTCATCAAGATAATAACCATTATAAAGAAATAATTATTAGAGGTAAGAATTGGAGAATATCTTCTTCGAGGTTCGTTAATCAATCCAGAAGTGAGGGTCGTTCTTTGTCACTTTTCTCTGAAAAACTGTCCAAAGTTAGTGTTGTTTCTTGTTTAATTATTTTTTCGGTGGTAATTTATTTTCCCTTTCATGATGTTGAGATTGGAACTAAACCTAGTATTTCTCGCGATCTAAAATCTGAATGTATCATTTCTTCTAGGGTGAAACACTCTGCGATGAGCAATTCCGAATCGTTCCTCATTCACGAATTTACTGATCACCTCTGTGTCTCAACAGGACTCGCTTTTTCGCCAGATGGCCAGATTCTCGCTGCTGGTGACGGATGTGGTGAATTACTCTTGTTTAATATGAAAACATTCACTCTGCACGACAAGAAATCTGATCAGAAAAATCGCTGGTCAGTGGTGACTACCGCGTATGATGACAAAGGGAATTTGCTAGCTGCTGGGAGCGGTCCAGGAACTATAGTCCATGTGTATAAGACAGCTGACCATTCCCTATTTCGAACCATGGCACATCAGGGGCCGTATGGGAGTGTGGTGGATATGGTTTTCATAGAGGATAACGAGGACCTGGTACTGATAACGGTTGATCAGCTTTTTAATGTTATTCAATGGTCAGTCCAAAGAGATGTTAAACAATTATCCTGGACTGGTCTTAATGATCCATCATCAGTCGTAATACGTCCTGATGGGAAACAGATAATTGCTGGGAATTATGACGGAGTGATGCAGGTGAGAGAGATCAACGGAAGGGTCGTTGCTAACTTGACAAGCTCAGTTCCAGGCAGCCAGGTTTTAGCTTTGGAATGTAGTCCTGATTCCCAGTTACTTGCTGCTGGTTATGGATTCAAATCAGAAGCACCTGTGATTCAGGTTTGGAATCTGACTGATGGTTGTATCCATCAAACAATATTGGAAGCTCATTCTAGCACAATAGATAGTTTATTATTCCATCCATCGGAACCTTTCCTATTTTCTTTGTCATCTGATCAGACTATTGGTGTGTGGAATCTGCTTGATGGTTCCGAGATATGTAAAATTATTGCCCATGAGAGTAATTATGGATCTGATTTAGCTTTGCATCCAGATGGATCTACCCTTGCCTCCTCATCTTCTGATCACAAAGTTAAACTTTGGAATCTGATCGAATTATTGAATATTACGGACTTTGTTGTTGACCAAGACCGAGATGGAATGATTGACAGCTGGGAAAACCTCCACGGTCTAGATCCAACTTGTTTCCATGATAAGTACGAAGACAGTGATGGAGATCAGTTGGTTAATATTCTTGAGTATGTTTTCGGTAGCGACCCTGGTAATACTGATACTGATGGTGATACTTTGTCTGACCACTATGAGTACCTCCATGGACTTAACGCCACGAAACCCGATCCTATTCCTGAATCCCTGATAATCACAAGCTCTAAGACCTCTAAAACTTCTGAATCCCCTATGATGATACCTGATTTAACTTCTGGCTTTGATTTATGCCCTATTTTTATTATGCTAACTACTTTGATATGTATAATAAGAAGAAAAAACTCCCACTAATGCACCAAGTCATATTTCAGTTTAATTTTTTCAGCTTCAATTTTTTTAGAAGAGGATCAAAGACATTTTATTTGGTTCTTTGTCAGTTCTTTTGTTCAGAATCACCACCTTATGAATTCTTTTCTCGGAACTTTCTTAGTGACGTATTCGATATAGTTCATTACACCTAAAACCTGTAATAGATAATCAAAAAGAGCTCCTAATTGATTTTCACTAGCAGCCCAACTTCTCGGAGTTAAACGATTAGGGCTGGATGCTCTTCTAGAGAGGTATTTTGGGGTCAAAATCACAAAGAAATTCAAAAAAGCCGGCTGGGGAAAAAGACCCCTCCCCAAAGAGTGGTTAACCTATGCAGCTAATGATGTCCGATACCTAATTGAATTAAGGGCTTTATTAAAAGTAGAATTGGGGGTGAATGCTATTTTTCAAGACAAATGCAAACAGATGGAAAAGATCGAGCGTATCCCCAAGGAATTTGACCCTATGGGTTATACCAAATTACGAGGGGCAAGACAACTCTCAGATCAGAAGCGAAAGGTTCTCAAGAACCTTTTTCTCTGGCGTGAGAAGGAAGCTCGGAGAGTAGATCGGCCCCCGTTTATGATCCTTCAACCCTCCATGTTAGTGCCCCTGGCTCGGAAAGAGATCACGGATGTTGAAGGGGTGAAATCCTTTCTTGGTAAGAGAAGGAGGAAGAACCAGGACCTGTGTCAAGCGATTTTTGAGTCTATCCAACTAGGGATGGCTGATATTGAGATCGAATTGTGATATGATCACATTCTTTTTTTTATAAACCCATGTGTCCCCCTGGTAGTGGTAAAAATAATAGTGCTCTGAGTTTAGAGGAGCAACCTGTAAATAACAAATGCCAGTGCGTATGCAAAAATATTTGCTAGACACAGTAGTATGATAGTTAAACCCAATTTCCAGAAAACGATTTTTTGGTCGTTCTTCACCACCATTGTTTCAGCTACTTTATCTAAAGGTCGCTGAAGTTTGTCAGTTTTGATATACTTTCCAATGATTAATTCGGGTAGAATTAGTCCAGGGATGACCTTAGACAAGTTCCGTAGTATTGCTTGACTCCATGTGATTCGAATCCCTGATTGGTCACAAACAATTAAACCCAGCATTTGTTTTCCGATTGTCGTTGAGAAATACCGTTCAGTAATCATTTGATGCCAGGATGCTCCAGTAAGGGTAATCCAAGCTAAAATAAATATAATTACAGAAACTTCATGAAAACTAATTATGGCCAGATATGTCGATAATATCCATCCTAAAAGAAAGAGACTAAAGAATGTAAAACTGACTCCTAAATCCATGCAATAAGCCAATGTTCTGCTTCTAAAACCGACTCTTACCACTCCCCATTCGTAATTCATGCTATAATTTTTCGCTACTTCCTGCGGATGCCCAAAAACCTCCTCTGGATCCTCTTTTTTTGAGTCTTTCAGTGCTTCTTCAATGTCTGTTCGTAAATTCATAATAGCTTCTATTTTTTTATTGGTAGAATACGGAAAATATTGTTCAATCTTGTGTAGATATTCAGAAATTGGATCAATCAAGCTATTTTTTGTCATGATTTCATATCAACTCCTTTGAGATTGATTACCTCCCGTAAAACAGTAATAAAACTGTTAAGAGAAAAAGTAATACTCTTTGAAAGGGCTAATCCTTTCTTAGTAATCTGATACATTATTCTCCGTGTTTTGATGTCTTTATTTTCAGAAATCATTCCCTCCTCCTTGAGATTCTTGAGAATTGGATAAATATTGGAGGTAGCAATCGAAAGCTGGCCCTGTGTGATTGTAAAAATTTCTTTAGTAATTTGATAAGGATAATTTTCCTTTTCAGCGAGTATCAATAGAATCAGGGGTTTTGCAAATCCTTTCTTGAATTCGATTTCCCATTTTGACTGAAGTTCTGAGATTTCCAAGGAAGTCACCTTTATCTATAAATCTATCTATAGCTCTATTAATAGTTTTCTATATAGTATTCTTGACTTAAAATTAATGGTTATTTAAATGATGGAAAATTCCAGTTCAAGCATTCAAGGACTCCACACAAGGGCGACTTGATTGGAAATTGAGTGGAACTAGCGTCAGGTACGTTATACCCCAAGTACGTTAGCTCTGCTGTTAATATGGCGGATTTTCGGTTGTCGATCCGAATGGTGTTCTCTTTCATGTTTTGGTCTCACTCCTTTTGGTGCCTCTTCTTCAGACTAGTATTAATTGTGGGATTCAATATCTCCTTCCTTTCTGATGATTAGAAATTAGGGTGTTTTTAAGGCATTTTTTGGATGTTAAAAGGAATTTTGCTATTGTAGACCAGAAAACGCTTTCAAGAGTATCTGTGGGTGCTTACAATAGCGAAGATTCCAAGGAAGAAGACATCCAGGAACTTTTGGGCGTTTTTAAAAGCAATAAATTCAAGGTTGAGATTTAAGATGCCCCCAAAAGATCCAAGTGGAATGGAATGAGCGTTTATTAATGTTTAAACCAACTCTCTCCCCCTTTTTTTTAATAGAGGTATTCATAAATCCTCGAAAACTTTGGGAGGGCTCCATTGGAGTGTTTTAGAGTTAAACCAAGTATAATCAAGAGCCTGCTGACGTTTATATGGTATAATATGCCATGGTTCCCATCCTAGCTCTTCTTTTATCCATTTCCTATCTTGTGATGATAGATGAGTCCATATAACGATTGAATTCTCCATTATGTTTAGATGAGCAGATGGAAGAACCCTTAAAAGGCGTGAGATCTGTTTTATAGGCATATGAGGCGTTCTAATCGAATAAACATCAATAGAATATTCATAACGGATGTGATCTAATGAAAAAAATGGTTGGCAGAGTTTATTTTGGATTAAATTCTCTAAAATTTCTATCTCAGACTTGGAGAAAGCGATTTTATCATTTTCAGAATTAATTGGTAAGGTTTCATAAGAGAATTTCCGTTGTATTTTGCATACCAGGGAAATTATCTGTTTTGGATCCCGGCCCTTTTTATAGTCCCAATCATGGTTATAAGGTTTATCGTGAAACAACGCAGGATGCTTTTTCTTTAACTTCCGAGGATGTTTCACAGTCAATTGTTGAACTAAATCCTTAATTTCTTTAGAAGAAAGAGTTGGCCAACCTTTTCCCGCATGATAATTTGAAAGAGAAATACTTCTATAAATGTCTCGTATCTCTGTTAACTCTATTAATTTTAACTTGTTTTGACGTTCACATTTATGAAAGTAATTTCTCAATTTGTCCCATTTATTCATAGGGACCACTAAATATCCCATAAAACTGTTTGGAAATTTGTCTATTCTATATATTCGACTGTGACAAAGGGTTGTATTGGTAGCATCGAAAAAATCAAAAATATCTTCTAATGAATATAGCTTTTTCAAATTGAAATGTGCATAATAATATCTAAGACCAAATGCTGGTAAATATAGGAAAAAACTCCATAACGCATCTAATAGATTTAATAATTGTATGAAATCTTTGTATTTTCTTTCCGACATCCCTTGCTTTGCTTTCAAATTAATAGCTATACTTTTTTGATCAAATCCATCAATTCCAGCTGAATAAATAAATGAATAAAGCTCCTTTATTGTTATTAGTTCTTCCTCTGTTAGCGGGAATTTAAAACTGTTAATAACATGATATTGTAATTTTTCCCATTTTAAGTCTTGTAAAGACGTTCCTTCGCGAATGAGTTGAAAAAGTCCTGGTAAGTCAGCAAATCCTCTAATGACCTGAACTAGGAAATCATAGAAATTGGACGCATGGAAATCGGCGACTCTAAGGAACAGATTTGCATTATCGAAGTAGATTTCTGTAAGCCACAAGAATGGGGTGGAATAGTAATCCTTTCCATTTTTAAGCTGAGTACAATAGGTTTCCAAACGTGTGGAGAGTTCTTCTCTGGCAATATCCGCTTGAGATTCGCAGAGTCTAAGTAAATCAAGTAATTCAATTATATATTTCCTTTCTGATAAGGAATAAGGGGAAAGGTATTTTGGTACCTGGTCAACAAATGTCACAATGAATTTTTTGAGTACTTCGATTCTTTTTACCAATCATAAACCACCATGGTCGGTAAGAATGATCCATTCTATGATTATGTTATTTTATACCTGTTTCAGTGATTTTTAGAGTTGCAATAATTATTTTCAATCTCTTTAGAATTTTAATTTTAAATCGTCTTCTTATGATGTTTATAATATTCCTTGCTAACAGTCTTTTTCAGAGGTACCAGTGTTTTAACTTAAGATGGTAATCTTCTATCACGAAATTCAGTCGAAAAAACCGAAATTTGAGAGTTTTTAACAAAATTATTATATTCTTAAATGTCAAAAGTTAATTAATGCATTTTACCAGTAATAAAAGGTAATTAGCAAGCTTTTCGACAATATCACTTTTTTCGAGTATATAAATGAAATATAAGATCATGGATATCATTTTCACCAATATGCATGAAATTGATATCTCTAAACATCATCTAATAACAATAAGGTGATTGTCAGTGTCCCCGTGTAACAATTTAAAAGTATTAGTAGTAAATAATGAACAAATGAGGAAAGGAGAACGCATGAATTGTGTTTATCTACTTCGAGCTGCCAATATTGGTTTCTGTTTGAAGTTAAAAGAAGTAAATACCAAATGTCCTGCCCGCTGTCCATTTTTCGTCGAAGGTGCCCCAGGCTCCTATCAGGACGCGCTAGAGAGAGAACTTGATATTGAGTGCCTGTATTGCACACGACAAAATCTTCCCCAATTCAGCACCGAGGAAGCACCCACATTTTATTGTGACTTGTATAAGAGTTCTCAACCTCTCTGTGCGAGGTGTTTTTATGCTAGGTATAAGAGTGAGGATTAGACAATTCAGATTGAATATCACAAGAATTTATTGAAAGAATTAAGCTATAATTAATCCTCTATTTGGTGATGGAGAATGCTAATTGAATTTAAAGAGAAACCCTCTCATTATTCCAGTTGTCCTTACAGGTGGACAAATCGTTCTGAGGCGAATTGCGATAGTCTCAAGGAGTGTGATTTATTACTGAGGTCACATGATGAGCGACGTTGGTATTGCTTGAAATTCCAGAGTTGGAACCAACCTTGTCCTATACGCTGTGATCAGTTTGTACCTGGAACACCTGGAAGAATTGATGATCTCGAAAAACCTCCTACTCCCAAGATTTACTGTTTTCCTTATCCCAAAGGCCAGCCTGCTGCTTGTGCTGAAGCTATTTCCAAGCTTATGATGTGTCCTTCTTGCCTCAAGAAATGTGAATCAACTAAGAAAAGCTGTCCGGGTTGTGGGTTCCGATTTTGTTAATACTACCCGTGTGGAAAGTGAGCTTTTCCCAAAAAATCTTTCGTCAGTTTGTTTAAGGAGTCGTGTGCTTCAAGTAGCGAACAAACGATCTGATGTTTGTAAGCTTTATTTCTATTTTTGGGTTTTTTTGTGATGTACTCCGACCTGTTCCTATTCTCTTGGATTATTAGATAGTACAGGTAAACCTTTTTATTTGGATTTACTTCCTTGGTAAGACAATCCCACTCATTCTAAGCAGTAAGTATGATGTGTGAGGGTAAGGAAAATTGTATTATGTGATTATCTTGTGTTTAATACCGCTAGAAGAAAAAATACACTGAAATAGGGAAGATTCTACTGGAGAGATAAAAGATGATTCAGTTTTGTCCACATTGTGGTAGCAAAGTGGAGCCTAATGCGGTCTATTGCCTGCAATGTGGAATCAAATTACCCACAGGAGTAAGTAAGAAACCAATTCGTGAAGAAAGATACCCAAGGCAACCTGTGATGTATCCCCCACCAACTCCTCCTCCTCGACATATTCCTCAGAGATATACCCCAAAACCATTCCACCCGACAATGCAAGCCTCATTAGGGGACCGATGTTTTGCTCTCCTCATTGATAACTGCATTAGTGCCTGTATAAGTCTGGTATCCTGTATGGTCTGTTGTGTCCCGTTTGGGTTTTTGTATGACTTTATCAAGGATGGAATACGAGAGGGGCAATCATTAGGTAAAGGATCAATGAATCTTCGTGTGGTCGACTTTCAGACTGGGAGGCCTGCTACTATCGGCCAGTCTATGATTCGTAATTGTCTGTGTGGTTCTTGTGATTCAGCTAGCTGCTATATTTTTGCGATTTTCGATAGTAATAGCCGACGACGACTTGGGGATATAATCGCTGGCACAGTTGTCATTAAGGATTACTAAAAGAAAAAAAACGAGTTTATAGAACTTGAGATTTTTCCCCGAAAAATCTTTCGTCAGATGGCTTTCAATAATCGTTTATGTTTGACAATTTTGATAATTTCTTGGTCTCCTCTTATAATTATTTTTTTTTCTGGGTCACAAAGTAGAATCCTTCACAGAAGAGAAACACTAGTCCAGTTCCCAGGAGAGACATCATCAGTATAAGATTGTCAAGATTATAGTAATCTTCAGGATTCGCTATTCGATTATAAGTAAAACTTCTGGTAATTGTCAGCGTTTCCAATTCTAAGCTAGTTACCCATGTATCATTGGTTTTTGTCAATTCTGCCTTCATTAACCACCCAGTTGCTCGATCAAAGGAGAAGAGATATTCTGATCCATTTGTTGTTGAGCTATACTTTATCGTATTTACAGTTAGGTTATGTTCTGTTCCATTGACGTGCCATTCAATATTCTTGATTGTGTTATCAATTGAGGGGGTGAATCCACGGAAAGGGTAAGAGTCATTCAGATGAATAGTGATAATCTCTTGAACGGTCAGGCCATTGAATTGATTAGGAAGATGTAGGAGTCCTAGCAATTTAAATGGTCGTTGAGAAGAGATAGACGGCTCCTCATCCTTTGTGAGAATTGGCGTGAAAGCTCCTTCACTTCTAAGGTCGGGGTTCTCTGAATTTACTTCGGATAATGAGAAGTTGAAATATTCATAAAAATAAAAACCTAGGTCTCCAAACTCCTTAAGTCTAGTTAAATATTCTTCAGAATATCCCCTGCTTTGGTACACAGCTGTCCAATCTATATCAAACTTATACAAAAGTGGTTCATCTGTTGTTGGAATAGGAATAACCTTGGAGGGGAATAACCTTAGAGGTTTTGGTTGTGGGATTATGAATCCTATCATTAAACAGCCTAGTAATAATCCAATCTTCAATAGTGTATTTAGATGATAGGGCTGACTAGTTCTTTCTTTTCTCTTAATTATTTGCTTTAGTAGAAAACCAGCTGAGATTAAGAGGAGAATCAATGTGATGAAATAGAACCAATACGAAATAATGGAATTTAAAACAAAACTAGTGAAATCATTAAGTGTTGGGGGGACTGTTCTCACCCAATCAGAAGTAAAAGTCCACCTATCTTCGTAAATGATTCGATTTGAAATTGGCCACAATCTTGTATCTTGTGACATGAATGTCCATAACAAACCGATAAGAAGACTAAGAAGGGCTCCACTCATCAGGGCATACCTATAGGAATATCTCCAACCGATCAATCCGATGACAAGGAAAATTAACAAGAGTAATAAGGTGATTTTAAAAATTTGGGAGACCTCCATTATACTCGCACCTGTGATATTCGGTTGATCCATAGCATGTTCTGCTGGTGCATTAAGAGTAAAATAAGTCCTATTGTCAGGAAAAGTCGTTGTCTGCCAAAGAGAAGGGAGAAGGGCCAAAATAAGGCCGAATACAATAGTTGAAGCTGCGATTGCAAGAAAAAAAGCAATACTAGTAAACACAGGGTTCTCATGTTTTTCATACCAGCTTGAAAACCTACGGAAATGTTTTTCACAGAAAATTAATCCCCGATCAAGCTTATTTACGATTGAGAGGATAAGAGTTTCAAATGGGCGAAGAAATTTGACATCACTAACCCGTTCTGCGGTGATCCATGATTCCTCAGTTTTCAGTTCTTGTGTTACCCGTTCAATGACTTTTTCAACGGGTTCACATTGGGTTAAGACTCTTACTTCAACATCTTCTAGACTCAATGTTGGTTCTTTTTCTTGGGTTTCCTCCACCATGGTAGTCAGTTGGTCAGCCAAATTGTCGATAAACTCCTCAATATATTCAGGGGGAATCGATTTGTCCTTTAATATTTCTTCAATTTGATTTAAATATTTTTTAATGAGGTCAGTCATTTTATCATCCTTCCTACTCCGAATTGAGACGCTTAAGGATCGCTTGGACGAAATCGTTTAATTCAAGCCATTTATTGGGCCAGATTTTCAATTGTGCCTTCCCGCGTTCCGTCAGCTGATAGTATCTCCGCTTTCGTCCTCCTTGTACTTCCTCTCTAAATGATCGTAGATATCCATATCGGGGAGGCTTTTTATCTCCTAATTTACTTAGAATGGGGTAAAGTGTTCCTTCTGGGATAGATTTTCCTGTATACTCTTGAATATACTTCTTCATTTGGTAGCCATATGATTTACTGTGCTGTTGGATACATTTAAGAATAAGAAATGTGATTAAATTAGCTGTGACTTCATTCTCAAGTCGTTTCTCAAGAGACATCATAGATTCCTTCTTGAAATCTATCCTTTCAAGATACATAGATATTCGATGCATAGAAGTATATAAGTCCTTCTATCCCTCGAACCTATAACCCAGATAATTTCTCCCACTAATCGCACCAGGGCGATTTGATTAGAAAATGAGATGGTTTTTTCGTCAAATAGCTTGAAGGAGTCGTATACTTGAAGTAGAGAGTAGTTGGTCTGATATGAGGATAGTTCGTCTAGTAAGGGGAATTGAATCCGAACTGTAACGTTTCATTATACACCTGGCTTGTGTTAAAAAATAATGCGTAGTTTTGTGATTATATGCACCCCGAAAAGGGGGTTGTCAATGACTGTCCCTTCTACGACAATATCCTTTTCTTTGCTTTCACGCTCTTTCATCATGAAACCTCTTGAAGAATCCCCTGATTCTTTAGGGTTTTATTGAATATAAAGTTACCCCCCACTCGTTTATGAAACCTTAGGTCATTTTCTTAACACATGCCCACTGTTCTTGCGTTTCGGAGGAAATATAAGGAAGTGGATTGTGGAGCTACACATAGCTGAGAAGCCTTGTCTAGTACTCTGAGTTTAGGGCGGTAAATTTATAATAAAAAATGCCAGGGGGTATGAAGAAATACTTACTAGACACAGTAACATGACAGTTAAGATATTTTTCCAGATGGGAATTTTTTGTTCTCTTTTCACAACAATTGTTTTAGCTACTCTATCTAAAGGTCTCTGATATTTTTCCGTTTCAATAAAGTTTCCAATGAAGCAGAATGTCATGTATATTTCTTTAGCTACTCGGAGAGATTCTCGAGATAGCCTTTTATTCCCCTAAGTCCCTTTAATTATGAGAAAGAAATTTCGTCGGAGATATAGAAGAAAGGAAATATGAATCAGTGTCAGATCTGTGGAAGGGATGATTTTCTTCTTCAGTGTGCTCGCTGTTACAGATACACGTGTGAGTTCTGTATTACCTTAATTTCTCAAAGAGGGTGGGATAGGCGCCAAGAATGCTTATTCTGTGGAACTAGATTTAAGGTATTTTTTAGAAACCGGAGTAGAGAGAAAATTAAATGCTTAAATTTAGCGTGTGAGGCTTGTTATCCACCTAAGAAAGAAGGGGCAGAGAATCGATAAACTTCCTCGAGTTACCTTATAAGGATCAAGTTCCATCTATGATTTGGGGTTACGATGCGAGCGTCCTCCTCTTCAGAACGGAAGGGATTCGTCTCTGCTAACTTGAAATTTGTTGGGGGGTGTCTAATCTGTCTTTTTCTTGTGTCGGGGTGTGTTTACGCCCCCGGGCCAGGAAATTATTGTGGGATCGAGGTTCATCTCCTCTCTCACCCCGACTCTGATATCACCCAACCCTATCGGAACATCACTCACCTTGATTTCAGCGCGTACCCCACTCTCTATCATGCCATTACAGTTTTACTCGATCCCTCCACCTCTGACCCCACTGTCAGCTTTGAGACTTCCTGTGAGGAGTTTGATCGTATCCACTCCGATATTGGCGACTATTTCACATATTCTGGCTTTTTCTTTGCGATTTTTTATATTGTCAGTTAATTGTCCCATCATCCGTTAAGATTTTCCCTTTCCTATAATACCAGGCTTTCTCCGCATTTTCCGCAGAATTTATTATATTTCCCAGGATTTTCCTGTCCACATTTCCGACAGAAACTCGCTATTTGTTCCCCTGACTGGAGCCATTTTTTGTATGGCTCAAAAATAAATTGTCGTGTTTCCTTGAGAAGCGTCATTATTGGTAATCTTGCTGTGAACCCGATCTTTTGGGGTTGGAAATATTCGCCTGTCCCCACATTGAAAAACAGATTAATTTCATGGACATTTCGGAGGAGGCTTTTCTTTATCGAATGAAAATTTCCCAGACACTCTAGCACTTCTGATGGCACGGTCTTCTCAGAAACGTAAATAAAGACCATGATATCCACTATGCCTTTTAGGATTTTCCCCTTCTCCTTTACCAGTTGGGTTCTTTCAAATGCAAGCTGATTCGCTGTCTCTTGTGTCAAATTCCATGGAACTTCTTTGAATAGATACCATTGATTCCCCTTCATTAATGAGCCCGTTCGCCTCAAACTGATATCGAAATGCTGCGCGAATGGCAATTCGCCGGGATAGATCAACCTAAACTCTTCTAGGGGAGGAAAATTCTCTTCTATCCACTGAAGAAACCGACTCGCTCGATTCATACCTACCACTCCATCTGAATCCGTCTCTTATTATTATCCAATTGGAGGAATTTTCCAACGATTGTTAATTTCCCACATTCATGACAAAAGAGCGCGTTTGGGTCCGCATGTGACGTTTTTAAGTGCCTACAGCGCGGTTTCTTTGGTTCTTTCTGTTCTCCCACTTTTTGATGGTTCTGGGGCACCTGGTCTGGGGAAGTATTGGGGATCGCTTTCTTTCGAATTTTCACGTTAGGATTCAGTTGCCTTCCTCGGAAATTTTTTTCCCCTGCGTATACATCAATCGCGATTACTTGATTACAGTTCCCACATTTGATTATCTCGCTGGTTTTCACTCCTGTTTTGGCATAAGATACTGCTCCTTGGTTCCATCTATGCCGTCGATACATCGTGCCATCGTCATATATCGGCAATTTCATGATGCTATAACTTCGACAAAACGGGCACGTTTCAAATTCAAGTGTTTGGTCAGACTTTTGTGCTTTGGGGGACATTCACTCCAACCCATGGTGCGTCTCGCTGCAAGAGTTTCTTGGTAAGGGTCTCTTATATCATTAATCATATAGCTTTTTTTCTTGTCTGTTGAATCACTTTTCAATGAAAAAGTTCAAGATTTATTAGGAAGTAATGGAAACTGAAAGTAACTTAACCGTGTGGAAATTGAGATGGCCCTCTCGTCATTTTGCGTTAAGGAGTCGTGTGCTTCAAGTAGAGTGCCAGTGGTCTGATGTCTGTCTTTTCCTATTTATTTTCTGAGGGAAGGTCTTCACACGAAAAATACCACTCTAACGTGAATGAACATAAATAGGTGATAGGGGGAAAACTTAAGCTAGTCGGAGACGAATGAAAGAAAGGATGAAAGTTCACTCAGACTCCCAACAGAAGGTAAAAAAACCTTGGGAGAAAGAATTGATGGATATTTCGCTGATACTAATTAGTTTGGTGTTTTTAAGTGTTCAACCTTTGATTAGAGCTCAACCCCAATGTAGACTTAACGATGATTTGGGAACAGGTGGACGAGTGGCAAAAAGAAAGTGACTTGACCCCGAGAGAGATGACCTTTCAGAAATTCGAGGAGTATGTGCAAGCAGCTAAAAATCTTCTGATGAAGGAAGGAGTTTCAGCAATAAATGTATAATTCATAATAATACTCTCACTAATCGTTTAGGCATTGAGTAGTTGTTATCCTCTATCAGAACGAATCGAAACTGCAGGGCTTTTGTTTTATAACTCATGTCTCAGTGATAGTGTACACTTTTGCTTGGGAGCTTATATGGAGCGCGTGGAAAAGACTGTGAATGGCAATTGGTAAATTTCAAATCTTAAAAAACTCAATTAATAGTCCATTGGGTAAATGTTGGGTGTTCTTAAAGACTGTACGGAATAGAGAACTGGTGAAAAATAAAATGCCTCCACCAGGTTCTCCTCCTCCCAAATAAAGTTAAAATTCTATATCCACTCCCCCCTCCTACCTTTTTTTCATTACTGGAGAAATTCAGGTGGAATCCACATGAGATTATTGTCATCAAACCATTCCTCTTTCAATTCTTGTGGAGGATGTGTTGGTAGGAGTTGATAGATTTCCCACAGGAGGTCCTTTTCTATCCATTGTCTCAATTGGGGAGTTAATCTCGTCCATACCAGAATAGAAGAATCAGTAAGATAGTATTCACAATATGGTAATATGTTTAGGAATTTTTTCAATTGAATTTGGGGAATTTGGGGGATTTTAATCCAATAGGCATCCAATGCAAATTCATAAACTAGACGATATGGGACGAATCCAATATGAACCACATGGTTATAGAGTAATTGTTTCAATAACCCGATTTCTGCTTGCGAGAGTGTAAACGCGTTTTGTCTATCTACTGGTTGGATTGGTAGTGACGAATACGAAAATTCGCCTGGAACTCTGCAATACAATTGAATGATTTCAGAGGGTAAGGGATGATCCCTGAAATTCCAGTCAATGTTATAGTCTGGAGTAGTGAATGATAATGCAGCTGGTTTTCTCATTTTTCGAGGATTTTTCGCCTTTATATGATCGGTTAATCGCTGCTGTTCCGTTTTTTTCAGCTGTGCCCATCCAGTGCCTATTTCATACTTTTCAAACGACACCTTTCGATGTATGCTGTTTATTTTTGTTAAATCAATTAGGTTGATAGCTCCTTCTGCGTCTCGTTGATGAAGATACTCTGTTAACTGGTTAATTGTTTCTATTGGGATAACTAATGTACCAAAATGGGTTTTGGGATTGTTTCGATCATAGTATATTGCGCTATAACCTAACACCGTGGAACTTGAGTCAAGAAAGTCGATTATGTCACTTAGCGACCTCCCTTTATTTACTTCAAAATGAAAAGCCAAACGATCCAAACCAAAGGCAGGACTATGAAAACGTAAGTACCAAGAACCATTAATGAATTTAAAAAACCGTGAAAGTATGGTGGCTGGTTTCTCATTCGACTGAAAAGGTACTTGGTTTGTTATAGCCTTTTTAATTCTTCGTGGATTTAGGGCGTCTATTCCCCCTTTTTTAATAAATGAGTATAGAGCGTGTATGATTTGTAGTTGCTGTTCTGAAAGAGGATAGATGAGTTTGTTACTTTCATACTGTAATTTTTCCCATGCCAGATTTGTCAGTGGTACTTGCTGGCGAATCAGATTGAATACTCCTGGAGTGTCCCCACTCCCCCTGAGATGTTTAACTAAGTATTCATAAAAGGAGTCGGCGTGAAATCCAGAAATATTCAATAAAGTATCCGCATTTTGTATATAGAAGTATGTAAACCAAAGAAATGCTTTCTCTATGAGTTCTGGTGTTTCAGAAATCCCTTCAATGTA
Source organism: Promethearchaeota archaeon (assembly GCA_048939265.1). Taxonomy (GTDB): domain Archaea; phylum Asgardarchaeota; class Heimdallarchaeia; order Hodarchaeales; family Hodarchaeaceae; genus Hodarchaeum. Next base: position 30,953 of record JBHLPQ010000002.1, on the reverse strand, counting down.
TTTTTCGATTCGTTGTGAGAGTCTATCTCTCTGAAAATCGGCCTCCTCGTAATTTTCGAGAATTGAGAAGAATTCTGTCAATAAAGTTTGATCTGATGGTAAGTATCCCTTAATATAGGGGGGAATTTGTTCGAGAATTGTTTTAATAAAACGTTTAAAACTCTCTCGACCAGGCCGTGCCACTATATTGCTCACCTCACGAAAGGAGAGAACTGGAAACACTAATCCTAATTTTCTTTTCAACCAATTAAGAAATGATTCTTGTTATTTAAAAGATATTGGAATCTTATAAATCGTATAAAAGCTCTTGAGGTCTGTTTTATACCTTCAGTTAGATTCAAACTTAATTTCTTAAAAATATAGGAAATGATGTTAGATAATTAATTATCAGCTCCCACTAATCACACCTGGGTGACTTGATTAGAAATTGAGATTTTTAGGTGACAGGTTTTTCATTCTTCTCCTCTAGGAGTGTAATGAACAAGAAGGCCTTTCCATAGTCTTTTTGCACTGTATCCACTAATTTTTTATCTGCTGAATAGGCGATAATTCCCATGACATCGGTTAAACTCACATATGCTGCATCATAGATGGAGATGTTCTGTTCCACTGCTAGTTGCATTGTTTTTTGTGCATATTCTCCGTTTAATGGTAATTGAATAATCCCATAATTTTCTAATGAGGTGACTGCATCTGCTAGGTTCTCCCGAGAGAATAAATTACTGTATTTTAGTGCATTCAGCACCTCATAATGCAATAGATTAGGCGCATACAACTCTATTTGCCCTTCAACAAAATGGTCTCTAATTTCTAGAGCTAGATTACTGTATTCTTCGCTTATGAACCACTTTACCACTAGACTTGCATCTACGACTATTTTTTGTATCTGTTTCACCCTCCTGTCGACCCTTCAGTGCTCTGACTTCTCCGATCTCTCCATTCTCGAATGATCCTTGTACTATCATATCCGCTTGGGGCTTTTTTACGGATTTTTTCGTTAATTAAAACTGCCTTTGCAAGATTTTTTTGTTTTTCCTGATCGAGGCGCTCTTTTATCGCTACTCTGATCACTTCACTCCAATTTACTTGCTTTAGACGCTCCATTTCTTTCTTCATTTTTGCATCGACGCGTACACTGATATTAGCCATTATATGACCCCTATTGTATATACATGTAGTACAGTATTAAAAATATTATGGTTGGATAATTCTCCCCCACTAATGCATCTGAGCTAATTTTTGCGAAAACAGGTGGAAAGCGAGATTTTTCGGAAAAAATCTTTCGTTAGATAGATTCAGGAGTCGTTTGCTTCAAGTGAATTTGGGAGCCTTTTTTGGAGGAGAGCTATCATACTCCATCCGAACACAACCACACACACCCCACAAAATATTCCTAAGCGCGCATACGCTGAGGTATCTAACTGTTTAACAGGGTTTTGTGATTCAAAACCAGCTGGTTTTTCGGGAATTCTGGGTGCAGCTGGTGCTGGAGACGTCAATGGAAATTGATCTTGATTGTAGTTCCAAAACGTGTACGGGGTGTCTACGATCCCATCTTCATTTATATCTGGACTTGTCCAGTCATTCCAATAGTTGTACTGAAATAAATTGTCCGATTTAGTTCCTTTGTGATCGTCCACTTGTTTTGCTTCAAAGGGATTGTTATCTATAAAATTATTCCATGTTATGACATTTCCATTTGAGTCCCCCTCACATAAGATCCCATGGCCCAGATTATACGAAATCGTATTGTTTGCGATTATGTTTGTATTCGAATCACCTAGATTTATGCCTATTTCTTCTGAATTATGAATGGTATTCTCCACAAATAGATTATCAGTACTGTCACTACCTCCCACCCCTCTGAAATTTTGGACCAGATAATTATTAGTAATTACGTTGTTACTAGCTCCTCCAAGGCCAACTGCGTTCTCATGCTGGGTAATGAAATTGTTTTTGATAATCCCATTTTTTACATCAAAAAGGGTAATCCCATTACTACCAGGGAAGACTGCACCTCCCCCTATTAGAATACAATTTATTATTTGGAAGTAAACATCTGTACTTTGAATCCATATACAATCAGATGTACTGGTGATATTAAGGCCTGTTATGATAAACGGATCTGCTTCTGTTCCACTCCCATTCCACTCTTGAAATTTCCAGTTATCATTTATGAAGATTGGTTCGTGTTCGATGTATTGTATAGAGGAGTTTCGAAGAACCAGTTCTAAGTTTTGACTAATAGATTGGGGTATTTGGTGAAGTTTACTAGTTCCAATGGTTTTTTCACTATATTTTTGTTCCCCCCCTGGGTTCCCACTCGCTATGGGTTCTGATCCGATCACTCCGCTGGTTAAGAGGATACCTAACACGATCGCTAGTCGTCTTCCATACTGGTTTATTCTCATCAAGTTCAGATCCTCCATTAAAAATATTTCACCCAAGAATTTGGATGATTATTCTTGATTTCTCGAAATAATAGACATGATGGAAATAAAGTGACTAATCCCACTGCCCATACGAAGAGGGGGATCGGTAGGGGGAAAAGAGCTTGTCCTAGGAGGCGTGGAATGGTGCCATACAGGTACAGATGAGCGCAATAGAAATAGAGGGGAGTTGTTCCAAATATAACGAGAGGTTTTGTCCATTTTTTAAACCACTGGTGAGATTGAAGATAGAAGGCGAGTCCCAGAACTATAAACATGCCACCAATCGTCCAAAGAAGGAAGACGATACTTGGGGGGTATTTTGATAAGAGAAAAAAATGTTCAAGAGCCGAGCTTTCTGGAGGAAGATAGTTCGCAGGCCATCCTGCTTCTGCATTTGGAATCAATGTAACCTTGAGGAAGCTGAACCATCTTAAAGTAAAGAAAAAAATAATTAATCCTCCACCTAGAAGTGTTAATTGAGTAGCAATACGATTCTTTGAGTCAGAATTATTCTGTCCCTGCAAATAATGTCCAAATACATACCCTAGTCCCATCACTCCTAACCATGGTTTTAGTGGATACATACCATACGGCCATTCTGGACTTTGAAAGAGGATATTTAGGTATCCACTGATAGGGAGCCAAATTATTGGAGATAATAATATAAAACCTGTTGATAAAACCAATATTGTCTTCACAGGGATTTTACGACCAAATGCAAAGATAAGAAATCCTACACCAATACAGGCTAAGACACCAAAATAGAATGGATCTGCTTGAAATATCCAAACAATTAGTGTCCACGCCAGACCTAGAAGGATAGCTCCTCGAATAATAAAGTGAAGTGTTATTTCTTGTTGAGTTGAGCCTTTTTCTTTCTGTTTTATTTCACTTAAAGCTATTCCAGTACCTGCTAGGAAGATGAAAGTTGGTGTGCAATAATGAGTAACAAAGCGAGTCATAAATTGAAATAAATCCATAAATATGGGCCTATATCCTTGTAGCCCTTCACCTGCATCATGACCTAAGTTCCAAAATAGTGAAGTGTGGTCTAACGCCATTAAAACCATAACTACCCCTCTCACAAAATCGATAGGTAGTATACGATAAGAAGGGGTGATTGTATTGATTCTAGTACTGAGCTCATCCCGAATTGATGAATGGTATAATTGCTCCTGCTCCATTGGAAATCTCATTACATCAGCTCCTCTCAGGATTTTAAACTCAGAGTATTTTGTCTGATGTTTAATGTTCTATTTCTTGAGATCTCAAGCAATGGTTTTTGTCCCTAGTTTCAATATGATTGGGGTTAAAATGGCCATTATGACGAAAAGCCAAACTACCCCTCCTATGATAACCCAGTAAGTCTCGTTTAATCCTAGTACGCCATTTAGCTCGAGAAAGAACTGTCCAATGTCAAGAAGAAAATAGGATAAGACTGCTAACATCATTCCACCTATAGACAAAATCCATCCGAGGGGGGTAAGTTTTTTCTTTGGGCCTTCAGATTTTGACGTTTTTATTTTGATTTCACATTCCCTCTTTAAATCAAGAGGTAGATCGTTAGTCATCACTTATTCCTACTATATGAAGTTTATCACTACATTCATGGATTTGCTAGAGCTGTCCTTTATGCACGAGACGATTGACGTGAATTGTTCTCTCCAGAGTATAAGACACGGACCGGTCGTCAGGTGGCTTCAGGCACCAAATCTGTCACAGGGGAAGGATTAAGAAAGAAGATTGCTTTGAGATGAACCATTTTCTTCTTCAACCTTTTAAGATCAGAGAATTTTTGTTTTCACAGTCTTCAGTTCAATCGTTTGTACATTTTTCTATTATTCTTATAAATCGATAAAAATTCTGGGAAAAGGCGGTTGTAGATTTCAACATGCTTTGGATTGGGATGAAAAATGGTGGAATACTGAATGAGATTAGGAATGTCATTAAAAGTTATGTATCCTAAAGCAACAGAAGCAAGAAAAGCGGCTCCCCTAGCGTTTGCTTGAATTGGATCCTCGACCCGTTGAATAGTTCTGTCCAATACATCAGCATAAATCTGACACCAAACATCAGATTGCGCACCACCACCAATAATGTTCAATGGATCCATTTTTCTCTTGATAAAGGCTTCAACATATCTCAAGACCCACCTAGTATTATAGGCTACCCCTTCAAATACTGCTCTGATTAAATGTTCTTTTTTGGTGTTTAGAGAAAGATTAAACAAACCCCCACGAACCGTATGGTCTTCAATAGGTGTTCGTTCCCCATAAAGCCACGGAGTAAAGATGACTCCACCACTGCCAACTGGGGCATTTTCCACAATTTTATCAAATACGTTATACACGGCGGGATTTCCAAAGTACTTCTCGTCATCAATATAGAGAATATTATCACGTAAGAAATTTAAACACGCTCCAGCACTTTCCTGTTCATTGACAACGAAATATTTTCCAGGAATAATTGCAGGAATTGAAACCATATTGTGGGAAATATCAGTTTTTTTATAGGGAACGTGACAAATGACCCAGGAACTAGTTCCAATATAGATATGTCCTTGATAATCCTTTACTGCTCCTGAACCAATTATTGCAGAAAGTAGGTCTGGAGCACCCATTGCTATCTTTGTATTTGGATTGATACCTAATTTATCGGCAACAGTCGTCTTTACAGTTCCTAAAATCTCTGTAGGATCTTTTAATTCAGGTAATTTGGTACCATCAAGTTTAAACCGTTTTATTAAGGAATTATCATACTTAACATTATGGATATTACGAGTATTTGTGACCCAATGGAGGGTAATCGATCCCGTTGAAGCCACGAATTTTCCTGAGAATTTTAGATTTAGATAATCAACACAGTCGAGGAATTTGTAGGTTTGATCATAAATCTCTGGAAGTTCATTTTTAATATACAATATATGGGAAATTGGATCCTTCCCTGATAACCCTGGCGCTCCACCTGTTTTATAAATAAATCTAACTATGTCTTTCAATGGGTACCCCGAAATCTTTGGGAACCCTTTCAATGTTTTTCTAAGGTAGGGGGCTCCTCGTGAGTCCATCCAGATAATTGCATTCATCAAATGATTTCCATCAGCGTCCACAGGAATTGTCCCAGACCATTGGCTTGAACAGGATATCGCAACGATATTATCAATGGGAACTATATCTTTATCAATCAGCTGATGTGCAGTTGTAATTATAGCTTTCCACCATTCATCAGGATCTTGTTCAGCACCACTCTTTCCTATCAGATAGACTGGTGTCTTTTCAAAAACAAAATCTAAAACTTCTCCGTACATCGAACAAATGGCAGCTTTTACACCTGATGTTCCATGATCGAATGCCAATACATATTTATTGTTTTGGTCTGACATACCTATCCTTTTTACTGAAGAGTAATTATCTCGCTATTCTTCTCATCGTCAATGGATTCAATTGTTAGGGGGGAACCTTGTCCACTAGCAGTTTCCAGTCCAAGATGTTCTTGCATAACATTTAGAAAGTCTAGAGGATTAACACACGCTTCTGGTGGTAAAACGCCTCTCTTTGTGACTTTTTTTCTATTTAGTAGTACCGCGCCGATAGCCGCAGGGATACCTGTTGCTTCTCCCATTGCCTGGTTCTCTGATGCCAATGAGAATATATACGTGTGAGTTTTTTCATCTTTTTTCCCTTTCACCACAATCTTTACACACCCCCGTTGGGAGCCAAAATTTGTTTCCTTTAATATTCTCTCTCGCTGTTTAATGATGTATGAAATGGTGAAATCAAGGGGAGTGATTATGTTTCCTTTTACATTCAATGGTTCTTCATCAGTAAGCCCTAGTTTAACCAGGTTAGAAATCAGATAGAAATATTCCGAGGGGATTACTGTTCCTTTGTTTGTGACTCGCGTGACATCTTTGATATATTTAGGCAGAGTGATTGTTTCTGGATGTGGATATGGATGGACTCGATATTTTCCAAGTTTCAGAAAATCTATTTCCTCTTCTAATGCTCTTCCACTGTTGTCAAAGAACCCAACTGAGACAAACTTACCTTTTAGAAAAACTGGGATATCCATGCTCATAGAGTGAATTCGATGATAAATTACTCCAGGTCCTTCAAATGGTTCCCCCCCATGTGCATGATAGAGATCAATCGAATTCACTTCATCTAGCAATTGATCAGCAGCGAATTTTGCCAAGAGATTCGTGATCCCAGGAGAACTACCCATCCCAATCAACGCGGTGATATTCATTTTTTTTGCGGCATTATCCATTTTGAGTGCTTCTTGGGTTGCGTCTACATCATCATTAATATCAACATAGTTTCTTCCTGTTTCTATTGTTGATTTTAGAATAAGGGGACCAAATTTATAGAAGGGGCCGACACAATTCACGACGATATCAACATCCCTTATTACATTCTGGAGGGATTTGGAGTCGGTGACATCGACTTCACAAACAACAACTTTGTCTGAATTTACCTCTTCAGCTACCTCATGGGCTTTTCTGATGTTGATATCTCCTATGATCACTTCTGAAACTTCAGAAAATGTACTAAGCGTCTTAATCGCTACCTGCCCTACAACACCAGATCCTCCTAGCACAATAATTTTCACCATTTTCAATATCCTCTAGATCAACTGGTATTAGATAAGACGAAACTAATTACTGTGAGATTTTTGCTATATTAGAGTATTTTTATTACTCCATCCTTTGGCTGAAATTCATTAGTTATAGATATAGTTTTTTGCCTTTTACCTCTAATCATCATAGATTACACTAATCCTTAATAAATTCGCTTATAGTTCAAAGAATTGGTTTAGAAATAATAGCACGGACCTGGCCTCCATTGTATTGAGGTAATCTTCAATTTATGTAAAGATGATAATGAAGAAGTTAAACGAGTAACATAGGAAATTGTTAGGAAGTAGAAGATCGATAGCTGATAATGACCGATCTACACTATTAATCGACTATCTATTGATAGAAATCCTTATCTCGCTTGATTTCTCCTGTGAGCGTCTTTCCTTCGAAATCCCCCGCCTCAAAGAACACATTTTCTATGTTATATCCCAGATAAGTTAGCTCCGCTGTCAATATGACGGATTCTCGGTTGTCGATCCGAAAGGTGTTTGTTGGAGTTCTTCTTCAGATTAGTATCGCTAGGTGATTTCATTACCTCCCTATTTTGTTAATTTCGGGGATTTGCCAAATTTGGATCCTTATAATGGTTAAGGGAAGATCTCGATTCCGTTAGGTTTATAAATCATTTTTTTCAGAAATAGTGGTTTTTGCCTAAAACACGAATATTTAGGTGCTTTTAATGGTGCAATCTGCGAAAAAGAAGGTTTCTCTTCAGAATTTTTGGGTGTTTATAAAGGCAAAATACTCGAGGTTGAAAAAAAGATGCCCCCGCAAGATGGTGGAGATAATCCAAAATGAGGTTTAACTTGTTAGAAGTTACCTCCTCCTTTCTTCTTTTTTTTCTATTGGTCTATAATTCCTGGAGTTCTCCACTGAAGTAATTCTGAATCAAACCAATTAAACTCAAGATCAAGACGATATTGTTTCCTTATTATTGGAAAAATCGTCCATTCAAGGTCTCTTTCTATCCAACGAACGAGTTTAGGAGTTACACGAGCACGAATATGAATTAATTTCTCTGTGAAATAGATTTGGCTAAAGGGAATCAGAATTAAGAACTGTTGAAGCTGGATAAAGGGGATCTTAGGTAAATTTATGCCATATAAATCAAGTGAAAATTCGTATACTAATCGCCATGGGACAAATCCCGTGTACACTACTCTATTATAATATAATTGCTTTAACAGCCCAATTTCTTTTCTAGTCAGATGTGTCAAATCCTGATGATTGTTTAATGGTAGATTGGAGTATGAATAATCTAAGGGGATATTACTATAAAGCTTAATTATCTCAACGGGAAGTGGGTGCTGTTTGAAATCCCAATGATTATTAAACGGTGGATGATAGAAGAGTTTAGAGTTGGGGGGTCGTGTTGATCTTAATATTCGTGTGATTCTTTGTATTTGCGTTTGTGTTGGTTCAATCCATCCAACATTCGCTTTATACTGGTTTAGAGAGGCACTTATATTAGTGGTTATTACCCTTGACATGTCCTTTAGGATTAAGGATCTCTCTTTCTCACGATTCAGAAAATATCTTTCTAGACAGTCAACTGCCTGAATGGGGACATATAGGGTCATAATATAATTCTCTGCTTGACCCCTAACTTCAAATACATCGCTTATGGTTAAGACCGTGTTTTCAGTGTCATTAAAATCGATTATTTCCTCTAATGAAGTAGATTCTTGGAGTTCTATCTGGATATTTAAACGATCCAAACCAAAAACGTGGGAAAAGAAATGTAAGGCCCACCGTCCATTAACACGAGTGAAAAATCGTTTTAGCTCATCAAATGGCTTCTGGTTTCTTGGAAAACTCACCTGTTTAACAATAGCCTCTCGAAGCTTCTGAGGATCCAATGAATATATTCCTGCTTCCTTAGTAAAAGAATATACTGTATTTAATATTTGTAGTTGGTCTTCAGTAAGTGGGACAATGAGTTTATTGCTTTCATGCTGTAATTGCTCCCATGTGAGATCTGATAAGGGAGTATTTTCACATACTAGCCTATAAACTCCAGGATTTCCATTGTTACCCCGAAGATGTTTTACCAAGTATTCATAGAATAAATTTGCATGAAATCTTGATACACTTAACAATAATCTTGCATTAGAAAAGTAAGTGAAAGAAAACCATAGGAAAGGAGTTTGTAAGTATTGATCCGTTCCAGAAATGCTCTTAATATACCTTTCAAACCGCTTTGAAAGTTTTTTTCTCTGAAATTCAGCCTCTTCATGATGTTGAAGTACTGATAAGAAATCGTTCAACAATTCTTGATCTTGTGCTATATATTGTTCAACATGAGCTGGTAGCTGGTTAAGAATGGTTTTAAGGAAGCGTTTAAAACTCTCCCGACCTGGACGAACCATCTCACTACTCATCTCTGAAAAGAAAAACGCTTAGAAAATTTAAACTCTATTCCACTCTTAACTGACAAAAAGATAAACATCGGATTTAAAAGATTTTGCAATCTTATATAACTCTTATAAAGATTCATTCTAGGAGAATTATTCTGGATGAGTTACTCACTTTTAGTGAATAAACGCCTAGGAGAGACTTTTTAATATGATCTGAAAATTTAAATATTTGAATGTACTTAATATCTGGAAATGCTTCAGAATATTTGGAAAGAAATGCTCTTTATGCGTAAGGTGTCAAGGAGGAGAACCAGCTTTTCTGCAGTTCGATTATTATTCACTCTTTTGTTGGTTACTTTGAGCATCTCTCTCTCTCCAGACCAAAATACTCTATCGACCTCGTTAAATTCAGCCAACAGATCTGTTTCACAACGTTACATTAACCATGACCCCATTGCTATTACCAACAATAATGAACTAGCTGCTGTGGCGAATAGTGGTTCAGGAACGGCAATGGATCCTTACATTATTGCTAATTGGAATATTTCTGGTGCTACAGTTCATGGGATTTATATCACGGGGATAACGAAGCATTATAGAATAGAGAATTGTGTCATTGGCAGTTCAAACACCCATGGTATATTTGTGGAAGATGTTCCCCCAGGTCTAACTACTATTACCAACAACACCTGCAATGACAATAGGTATTCTAGTATCCGCCTGTCTTCTGCAAGTGTTTCGGTTGTTGTTAACAACACTTGCAGTAGCAATGTTGGGACTGGAATATCCCTCTTTCGTTCTCATTCTTCAATTGTTGCCAACAACACCTGTAACAACAATAGTTTATCTGGCATTTCCCTTGGAGGATCCGAAACTTCGAATCTAGCTAATAATACCTGCAACCACAACGATAATCATGGCATTTTCGTTAGTTCTTCTGATGCTGCGTCTGTAGTCAACAACAATTGTAACTATAATGACCAGGGTATCTACCTTATTTTTTCTAATTCTTCGACTGTAACCAACAACACCAGTAACCACAATGGTTGGATTGGCATTTACCTTTACCGTTCTGATTCTTCAATTGTAACCAATAACACCTGTAACCACAATCATGAGTACGGCCTCTACCTTGGTTATTCATATACCTCTTCCATTATAGTTAACAACACCTGCCGCGATAATGGAGAAGATGAAATCTTTTGGGAGTTTGATAGAACTTTTCCAATAACCAGACCCACGCCCATTTTGATTAGAATCGGTTTATTCTTATCCATCATTGGATTATTGTTTGTGATCCTTTTCTTTCATCGCGACAATCGATGTTAGACAATCATAGATTCAGAAATAGAAATGATACGCAATAACTTGCTTTATAACATTATTTCCTCCCACTAATCGCACCTAGGCTAACTTCTTGTGGAACTTGAGATTTTTACACTTATCCCGTTCTAATCGCGGGCATATTCCGTGGAGACCGTTAAAAAGAACGGGATAACCGAGGCAATCAGATAAAATATTGTGATACCTACCACATACCCGGGAAATAGATTACTTGGATTGTTCCAGCTATCCGTTAAATGTCTAACAACTATAACAGCTAGAGCTTGAAACACTAACAAGCCAATGGAAATCAAGAAAAATCCTATTATTCCCCGTTGAATCTTTTGTGCGGAACGCAATTTCATTTTTCTAATGAGTTCATTCACTGAGTTTTTGCCTCTAAATCTCCAAATGGCAAAAACTCCACATAGAATGGTTACTAAACAAGAAATGATGAATATTAGATTAAATATGGTTACTAGCATTTCAATCTCTAACGATCTTCCTAACAAGCCAATCATCTCATAAGAATTGTATAAAAATCCAACCAAGATAGGAAATAGGATATTTCGGGTTATAATGTAGGTAATTCCTGCGAAAAATCCAAAAACGGCGATTGAAGTAAATTCTAATACCATAGATGGCATATTTAGGCGTATTTGAAATATTTGGATTATATACAAAGGTAGAATGATGAGACCATTTCCTAGACTCGATAATATTACTGCATAAACAGGCCTCACCCCCCGATCTTCCAATAATGGGATTGTTGTTCGCCGAGAAAATAGCTCTGTAAAAAGAGCAATACTCATCAACAGCAAAAAGAGGTATAATATTTCAAAAGCTGGATCTTCCAGGTTTTCAGGAATCGGAAACTGATAAATCCATCCAATATCAAACAATTCGGCTAAGCCTTTTAACAGCGCTTGAGAAAAAATTGTCATACAGGTCACCAGGCCCACAACTGCAAAGTTAATCGGAGTGGCTTCCTTATATTCAGTATCTCGAATTTTTAGTTTTGGAATGATAATCAAATAGATAATTACACACACTGAGAAATTCGCGAAAATTGTTATGAATGACCATATTCGGAATGGATTTTCGACATCAATCAATAACAACGCTATCAAAAGTATAAGCCAAAACATGAGATTGAAGAGGAAGTAACCTGCTGCCACAATCACTGCAGGCGTGAAGAGATTTAAATAACTATTTTCGATCTCAACTATCATTAATTTTCTCATGGTTATCTCCGAATCTAATAGGACATCTACTGCTCAAAGAAATATTATCTTTTTGTTTCCTGTCCAAAGACTTCTTTCAAGAGATTGAAATTTAAGGAGTAATACCGTGTCTTCAGCTTTTTTTTATCCTCCTTCTTTTCTTCCCATATCACTATCCCTGCGCCTTCTAGTCTTCGGATATGATGATGTATTGTAGTTTTCCCCTTGTCTAGTGCCTCACTTAATTGCTTCAACGTCAATTTCTGGTTTGTCATCAAATAGAGAAATATCGCCAGTCTGCTCTCATCTTTTAGAACTTTATAAATTTCGAATGTAGTTTTTTCCACCTTATGTTGGTCTTCCTCAGGCAAAAATTCCACTTCTTGACAAGATCTAAGCAATTTTGGTAGTAAAAGGGGTTTTTTTCTTTTCTTTAGAGAGGTGTTCAAAACTTTTTCATACTATATACAAAAAGATTATAAATTTATAGTATATACAATTTTTTTAAGAGTAAACTTGGATAGAAATCAAACTTTTTGAAGTGATTGCATATGAAAAGGAATTCTAATTATTTCTTTCTCTTTGGAACAGTATTTGTCTGTCTTATTCTTTTTTCTTCTCCTAGTACAGCAACTAATGTATCACACCTTACAATAAATCCTTTCTCTTGCCATGTAGCCACTCAAAAGCTTTCAGATAACCATATGACATCTTCTAATGATCCTATCTTCATTGACGGCAATCAAAATTTCACTATTACTGCTCTGAATGAAGGGTGGTCTGGAGATGGTTCAGCCCCATCCCCTTATGTCATCAGGGGATATGAAATTACGAGCAATACAGTGAATTTAATAGAGATAAGGAACACCAATGTCCATTTCAAAATAACTGAATCAACATTAAATGGCTTATCTTCGCTTTACGATGGAATCTCTCTAGTTAATGTCACAAACGCTTGCATAAGGAATAATACCATCCAACAAACTTGGATGGGTGTTCGTTTGAAAAACGTGACGAACTCCTCAGTTTCAGACAACATAATAACTAAGTGTGAAGCTACTGGGGTATATTCATTACTCTCAGAATCTATTGAAATAACAGGAAATACGCTTTCAAATAATGGAAAATCAGGGGTTTCTGCGCATAGTATCTATGAACCCCACATCTATTTATCTGGGATTTATCTAGACCAATCACAATCTCATCTTATTCGCAATAATATTATTAATAATAATTGGTATACAGGTCTCACCATCTACTTATCCTCTTGGAATACCATTGACAATAATACCATTGTTGATACCGTTGACACGAATGGTGCGGGGTTCTGGTTTTGGGCTACCTCGGAATATAATACTATTTCCGAGAATATTATTCAGAGCCTTGGAACTGGATTTCGGATTGAGGGGAGATTTTTCTCACACAACCTTCTTACTAGAAACATTTTTTCTCAGAATAATATTGCCATAGGTCTGAAAGGAACCAATAACACGGTTTCATCCAATATTTTGTATGATAATGAATTTGGCTTTAATCTAGGATATAGATGGGAGTTAACGGTAGATGAAAAGGCCGCTGAATGCATTATTGAACATAACCAAATTCACAATAATACCCATGGTATTTTCCTGGAATGGGCCGATGATAATCTTTTTCGGAATAATTCGATTTATTTCAATCTTCGTGGAGTAGCAATTGATTCTGATTGCCGTGGTAACACCTTCCAATGGAATGATTTCATTGCTAATGAGTGGAGCCACGCCAAAGATGATGGTACGAACAATTCTTTTGTATCTAACTATTGGTATGACTGGACTGATATAACTAAACCCTATGCAATTGCTGGTCTTGCTGAAAATACTGATTCCTCACCTCTTGCCTCCAAAGTTAACCCCGATAGCCCCGATATCGCAGCACCCCTCCCTCCAGCTAGTACCTCTTGGTTCCTAGTTCCGATATTCCTAATGTTACTATGTCTTAGTGTCATCAAAAGAAAGACACAAAAGAAATAAGAGGAAAGCTAGGGGATTTTTCAATCTTTGATGAGACTGTTCTGGAAATTTTCTTGACGTGGTATATTTCAGGAATACGCAGCATGTGTCATAATGAAGAGAAGAGCTAAGAATTGTCAAGCAGAATGTCTCTCCCACTAATCGCACTCGGGCTCATTTCTATCAGATTTTCCCCAAAATCCTTTCATCAGCTGGTTAAAGTTCTGTAACTTCATTTAATTCTTCTGGAATTCTTTCTAATTCTATGACCTCCCGTGTTTCTAAGAACAATTTCCATTGCGTATATGTATAGAGAAATAATCCTAAAATACACAAGCTAAAAAGATTGCCCAAATCATAACCTTTCTTAAATTTCAATAAACTCTCCTCTCTGATCGTCCTAAAGGGTTGTGTCTCGGATCAGTTTCCAGAATACTCACGAGATGAATCACGTTAAGAGTTATTTGCTCTTCTTGATTGGGCAGGTGCAATCTCAGCTAGGTTCAATAATCGTCCAGTTTGTTCTCATTCTTTGGATTACTCTCGAGTATCAAAGTACCTTTTATCTTGGATTGGCTTCATTCGTCGGCTTTGCACCTATGGTCGTTGCTACTCTCTTCACCGGCGTCCTTGTAGATCGCTACAATCGCAAGGCTATCATAATCATAGTAGACTCTCTTCAAGCCCTTGTCACTTTACTTCTTGTGTATTTATTTTGGACTGAACTGGTTACAATTGTCCATATTTTACTCATTCTTGCCGCTCGGGCTGTTTTACAGGCCTTTCACATGCCAGCAACAGAAGCCATCGTCCCTTTAATGGTGCCCAAAGGTAAATTAAGTCGGATCAATGGCTTCAGACAGTTTTCCGATGGGGTTAGTGGAGTCATCGGGCCAGTAGTAGCTGTTTTTCTGTTAAATTATTGGGAAATACGGTTAATTCTATTACTCGATCCCCTCACCTTTATCTTAGCAATACTCCCAGTCTTATTCATTGAAATTCCCTCACCCAAGAAGGAAAAAACAGAACAAAAGGAAAAAATCTCCTATAAAGCCGAATTTTCCGCAGGCATTTCGTTTATTTTGAACAAATCTGGTCTTTTACCCTTAGTTCTCCTGTTTTCTGTGTTGAACTTCTTCTTCAACCCCTTATTTGTCCTTCTTCCTATGTTTATCATTCAAACGCATGCTAAAGGCAAAGATGAGATAGCTTTCATGATGGTTCTTCTCCAAATAGGATATATTTCTGGATCTGTCCTTATGATGGTCTGGAAGGGTTTCAGGAGGAAGATATTTGGCACCATTTTAGCTTTTGTCGGAATATTTATCGGAATGTTGATTATAACAATTATCCCTCCCAATTCTGAGTATTTTTACATTATAGGTATTGGCTTTTCTCTTGTTGGCTTAACTCTTGTTATCCTGAACACAACGATTCTCACTCTCTATCATTCGATAATCCCTCCTGAAAAATTAGGTCAATTTACTGCTGTTAGAAGAACTATAATTTGGTTCACGATTCCAGTTTCTTCCCTTCTCTCTGGTATTATTGCTGAATTTCTTGATATTCGTTTAATCTTCTTTAGCTGTGTTGTGTTAGGATTTATAGCAATAGCTTATTCATGGTTCATGACAACACTCCCTGAACTTGAACAACATATGACAGAACCTTCCATTGGTGATGTTTCACCAATTCCAAACTGAAAAATTTTACCCTAATAATTTGGAAATTGAGATTTGTCCCGAAATCTTTAGGTAGATAGCAGCCCCTCTCTGTCAAGTATGTTTTCACGATGCAGGAAGTAAATCCCTAAGCAGTGGGTTTTTAAATTCTTGACTCAGGATAAACAATGGAGTTTGAGAACATGGGTAGGAAAAAATTTATCTTGTATGGATTATTTGGTCTAGGGTTTCTCGTTGGGTTTATTCTGTTTATCGATGAGATCCGCATTATTCCGTTTTTGGACGGCCTTACTCCCTTTTTAGATGCGATAGGATTCCCCGAACGGATTCTTCCCGATTTGAGTCAATTTCATATTGCTGATTTCCATCATTGGATATTTGGTCTTCTCATTATGCTTGGTTGCGGTATTGGCTTGATTTATACTTTCAAAAAGGGAGACGATGGTAACCATTACGTCTGGACTTAGATTCGTGGTTTAATCTGGGTTAACAGCTGCTATTTATTTTGTACAGGTGAATCCCTACAAATACGTCCCACTCTAACTCTTACTCATTTCTTCGTGCAGAGGAGTTTTCAATTGATATTAGTAACAAAGTTGAGAGACAAAGAATGAATAGTCTGGTTTTTCTATTCAATTTTTCTCCTCCTCCTCTACCTATGAGAGTGTTATTCTTTTTAAAAATATCTAGCCATGATTATATGATCTCTCAAATTACACCGAATCGCGATCAGTATGGAAACTCGTAACCCAAATCAATTAAACACTCGTATCAGACAACTCATTGAACAGTCTGAGACTCTATGGAGAAATGGCCAGCTTGAAAAGGCAGAGAATCTTGCTCAAGAAGCTTTACAGCTAGCCAATCAAGATCCTACGAACCTCTTCGGTCAGGGAGATACTCTTCATAACTTAGGATTAATTTCCTTGAAAAAACAGGATTATTCTACGGCTGAGCACTTTTTAAATCGTGCCCTTACTCTCTGGGAAAAAGGGGGGACTCAAAAAGATCAAATGAATGCTTTACTAGACCTTGGGGATGTCTATGCAAAGGATGGGAGAAATATCCTGGCTAAAGGCTGTTTTCATCGGGCTTTAGTTTTATCGGAGCAGCTTAAAGATCTTGAGACATCCGCTGGTATTTTACTCAATCTTGGAGTAACTTATTGGCGTCTTGGAGGATATTCCGCTGCTGAAACCCATTACCAGCGCAGTATCGCTATCTATAAGGAACTTGGTGATGAACAAAATATTGTATTTGTCCGAAACAACTTAGCTGCGGTTTATCGTTCTCGTGGGGACTATCTTTCTGCCAAGAAAATACTTGAGCAAAATATTGCCCAGATCGCGCAATCCAACCAGGAGCTAGTTTTAACAGCTAATCGTCTGTCTCTTGCTAGGCTTCATTTAGAATTTGACGCCATTGATGACGCTGCTTCACTCCTTAATCTTGTGAAACCGACACTTGAATCCTCCGAAGCGAATGAAGTCTTTTTGTTCTTTCAAATTCTGATGGGTCAGCTGAAATTGCACCAATATGAGCTTTCTTCTGCTTTGGAATACACATCAACCGCTAAATCCCTCCTCACCCAGATGTCTTTGGATTATCCAATTTTCAGACTGACGGACGTGAACCTTTTATTGATTCAGGTTCATCTCCAACTCTGGTTACTTAATAAGCAAGAGAAACATAAATCGGCGATCAAGACAGCCTTGACTGAATTAACCGACCTCAACCTCAAAAAATCTTGGTTTTGGGCTTATATTGAACTTCTTTTTTTACAAGGGTTATTAAAGCGGGCGGAATTTGATTTAGAGGGAGCCAGCGAATATTTCTTATCAACTAAGAAAGAAGCGGAGCAACGTGGGATGTCTTTCTTGGTGAATAAAGCCCAAACAGCACTCGAGCAACTTCAAGATCAAATGAATACCCTTAAGCGCTTATACAAGGCCTCTCCCCAGGCATATGAACAAGCTCAGATGTTGGATGTTTTGGCTTATCTTCAAGATGCGCAAAAAATGCTCCAACAAATTCCCAAGTAGTGGCTCCTAGCGATCCACATTAAGTAGAGTCTCTCATTAATCACCCATAGTATTTTTAAGACTACAGTTTCTTCCCCTTTCGCTTTTTGGCTTGTACCTTGAGTAATTATTTTAGAAATTGTAATTAGGATAATGCATTTTCTGTGTCGTTTTCCCTTTTTTGTCTCTCGAGCTCTTCGGATAAGGAGCGCCCTTTCTTGTTGAGGATAAAATACAAATCGAGAATCCCCGTTTGGGGGTAAGTATCTAATCCGAGTTCTTTTGAAAGCTGTTGTAACCGAGAATAGTCATCAGGAGGAAGAAAATCGTCCAGGTTGTGCTCTTGGGAGAAGGTTTGAACATTAGCCATCTGGAGCTGTTCCTGGGTTTTTGTATTTGAGCGTCGTTTCTGTAGTTGAGATATTTCCAACAAGAGGTTATTAACCAGTACGTGGGCCAGGTAAAACAAATTACGAAAGTCTTGCCACTCTACTCCCTCAATCACCACTAGGTCGTGGTATTCAGCGATCCGTATCCAGGGGATTGAAGTTGCTCGTAAGTGTCGGGTGTAGTTCAGAAGCCGCCCTACTAGTTTTTTGACTGCCTTATTGGTCTCTAGCCGATCTTGTTTCGAGGAGGAGATGTCGTAAAACGACTCTAATTGATTTAGTTCGTATGGAATTTGTCCAATTTCGTCCGCCATCAATGGTGGGGGTAGTTGGTTCACAAAATCATGTTGTTTCTTGTAGAATTCACGTCCTTTATTTGTTATCACCCAGTATGTGACCCCACCATCTATCTGAGTTTGAAATAAGTCTAATGACTTGAGATGATCCAATATCAGCTCTCCCTGTTTTGTGGTTTCGATAAGAGCTGTGGCTTCATCCGCCCGACATGCTTGTGTGACCAGGACTTTCAGTAGTTTCATTAGCAAATCATATTTTCTCGGGGTTAACCCGAGGGTTTCTGATCCTCGTTGTTTAGCCTCTGTTACTTGGATAGGCGCATAATCAATTGGTATGCCCTGATCCAGTTTAAAGTGGAATCCAACATTTTGTGGGGCATCCTCTCGAAATAGGAGCCCTTCTCCTTCAGCTATACCTAGTGATTGGTATGGTTGGTAATTGTTTCGGCGTCTGGGTTTATTTAGTTCCAATTCGTGCCGTGTCACCACAAGTTTCCGATCTTGGTCATTCGCCATTTTTAAATATGCTATGTTTTTGATTTCGTCAAAAAAATCCATACCTTCGGCCATTTCCTGTAATTGTTGGCTTCCTAAGATTAGGAGATTATACTTGGTGATCGTGTCTATAGTATTCATGATACTCGAACCCCCTATCTTCCGTTCACGCTTATAACCTACCTGTGTAGGAAGATACTTCGCTGCATGCGTCAGAACCACACACCCTTTTTTCATGGTCTGTGAGAGGAAATGGAGGAGGAACCCAACTGTGGCTTTTCGAATCAGTGGTGCCTGAGCTCCAAACTGAAAAAAGGTAATGGTTCCTTCTCGCACCATGGTATTACTGTAGTGTCCAGTAAACGAGGAATAGTTTACCTCTGGAAACGATCGGAATTGTTCCAGAATTCCTATAATGGCCTCTATAGCCATCATGTCTGCATACATCATATTTGATCCTTCCGTACTCTCTCCAATGTGACTTTCAGACATTCCTCCAAACCGAAGACTAACATCCTGGAGTGTGAATTGATTGTTTTTTTCCGCTGTTTGTCTGACTTGGGATTCTAATGGCACCGCATAGCGTGCGGTCAAGTATTCTGAAGTATGCAGTGAGTTTAGTAGGAGTTGGCAGATTAAGTGTGATTTCCATGCTGCTTGGGCTCTAGCTTCTTGTTTTTCTCCGCTAGGTAAGGACGGAACGATCACATCACATAGGTTCAAGTGAATATTGGTACCTAACTGGAACACTTGCGAGGGGAACCCTTTAGGATGAGTTTGTAATAAGCGAATGAGTCCATTCAGCTCATTCTGAGTGTCTATAACGAAGATCTGCTTGCAGTTCTGGGTGGTACTAATTGAATGAACTAGTTGTTGGATGAGTGTTGTCACCTCCTTCTTGTCTGACCCACAAATTAAGACTGTCCCTGTAGTTAATGTGGGGAATCCAACAGACTGTGCGGGGTTTCTTAACTGCACTCCGAGCCTGTGGCTTATCTGTAGATCTGGGGTAGCGTATTCATGAATATTCCGGGAGGGTACGCGATCCAGCTGGAGGAAATGATCAACTAGATCAGAATGAAAACCCTTTCGCCCTTTGAAAACCGAAATCCCCTCTGATGGGCGTTCCCTCTGCCAGTACACCTGTTCTATCCTCTTCCCTGTTATTAATGTTACCTTCATCCCTCCCCCTTGTAGCATGGTGTGTGTGGTGGACCGTCTTTGGTTAAACTTTTTCCGTGCTTCCCGTAAGATTTCTGGTAAAATATGTTCTGATTTAATATAAAACCTATACGAAATATGAACCAAGAGGAGTAAAGCTGTGTCGGATTTATCATCGTCACTTTTTTGGGATTTAACCTTACGTACAGTAAAGGGTTCCCGAATCACATTTACTCCCTCTTCATTATTAACTAACGCTAGGATTTTTGCCGCGTTGCTGAAGTCTTTCCGTGGTTGGACAGCTAAGAATGAGTTTAGTTCCGCTAGTGGGGCCCACGGGATGTCCATCGTATCATTGTCAAGGGTTTGCATGATGAAGAATGTGGAGTCATCCTCTAGCACTTTTGACCCGATTTTCATCCGTTTCTGGGAACCCTCTTGTGGAGTGTGTCTAAGCCAATGCCTATACATTAATGAGACCTTTTGCTATAGATTCCCTCCTCCTTATTTATATTCAAAATATTACTATCTTTAAATCGGTCGTTGTTCTTCAAAGGATTCTATGGCCTGGAGAATCTTCTCTTTCACGCGTTTAGGTGTCTCAGAAGTGAGGATGGAATATATTAGTCGTTCTTCTTCCATGGTTTCGATTTTAATGACGGAAAATATCGGATTTCATCCCTTACTTCTTCTCTTCATCTCACCTTTAATGCCTGTCTCCTCCTTTTATACTCGCAATTCATTAATTTTAGGAAAATAGCTTGGAATTGATGAGTCAGAATCTTAAAGAAAACATGTGGGAACTGATATGATTTCTCATCTGGAGGTTATTTTGTGAGAATTATCGATAAAAGAAGTGGAAAAGTTAAATGTGGATCTAAGGCGATATTGTGTGGAAATCCGGTTGTTTTAATCGGTGCAAATGTCAACAATCGACCTACTTACAATGTTGTTGGGAACTTCGGAGTAATACGGATCTCTTCCCCCTTCACTATTTATATTTCTACTGCAAGAGACCACTATACTACTCAAGGTATCAAAGAAAATAATTCTTTTAGTGTAAATATTCCTTCAGCGGATTTAGTACAAGCAACTGATTATTGTGGTATTGTATCTGGACATCAAGTAGACAAATCAACTGTTTTCCGGTCTTTTTACGGAGTTTTGGGATCTGTACCTATGATTTTAGAGTGTCCCATAAACTTTGAATGCAAAGTTATCAGATATATTTCCGATTTCTCTCCTGATGGGGATATCTTTTTTGCTGAGGTAGTTGAGGCATACATTGAAGAACAGTATCTAACTGACAACAATACTAACCAATGTGAAGCAGATATCAAGAAAGCTAACCCTATCTATATCGCATCAGACAGGTACTATTGGATTCTAGGAAAGCCCATTGCTAAAGCCTTTGATGTTGGAAAAAGATTTAGGGAATAAGACTCTATTTTTCGTGGTACTCGTAAGGTACTCTTCTTATTTATCCTCCAGTTGTCTTTTGGTCGAAATATTTGTTTCCCTACTAAGGTGCTAAAGATTTTAAATGATCAGCTGAAGATGATTCTCGCAGAAATTGTCGAGTTGGGCAAAAACGCTGAAAATTCTCACGATTTAAGGATTTTCTCAGAAGAATTGTGTTCTTTTTGTGCTATTATTCTGAAAAATCGTTACGGAAAAGATTTTAACGGGATTTATCCTTTTTGTGGATTAGATGTCCTTGCCCCCTATTTATTAGGGGGGAATTGGTTACTTTTTGATGAGTCCTGGCATGATTATCAATCAGAGATATCCAATCATCAGATCCCTCATTTTGAGGAAGCACTTAATTCAGATCGACTGAGAATTCTTGATCAGTCTCTTGAATCTTCAAAGGAGAAGATAATTGATTTTAAACCAGACGTTTTCCTAATAAAATACGCTGGGGAGGGGCATTATAAACTAATTTTTGATTTTTTAAGTCAGAATTTTGCCACTTCACCCTTGTTGATAATCGCTTGTACATCTCATAAGTTTGAGAGATATCTTGATCCCGTCTCTAGTTATCGTCTTTCTTTGATTAAAATTGGTTTGTTGAATGAAGTTTCTATTGGAAGGCAACTTCAACCCGTATATCAAAGTTTTTACTTTCTAGATCGGCTGAGGCTTTTTGAATTCTCTAGAAAATAAGAAACCTTCCCAACTGTTTGAGACGACTTATTTACCTATTTACATTCTTCTGAATACATGCTTTCGGAACCTTCTAGGTGACTGAATTAACTTTCTTACCATATAATTATGTGAAGTATCCAGAAGATTTCGTCTCTATTCTCTGAGAGACGTGTCTATATACTTTTGGTCACAGTAACAATATATTTATTGTGTTATTAATGAAATTAAATTTATATAATCAAGTCTATATCAATTTAGATTAATGCTTATAATGAAAACTTCATTTAAAATAATTTTTAAGAATGGTTTTACTTTAGCCTTGCCTATATTTTTCATTTTTTACTTAAATCAACTGTTTGTTACCAGAAGATCGAATTAATTCGTTTCTTTATTGTTATCGAAATTCAATGTCAACAAGTTAAGGTTGATATATGATGTATCAACATCATAAGGTCGACTTTTTAAAGTCAATATGATAAGGTTGACATGACTGCTAGCATGATGAAAAATGCACTGGATGTGATTTTCTACGTATTATATCATGACTTGTGATCTTATTCAATCGAAAAAAGTTCAGGAAAGATTCAAAGTTCAACAAGAATTAAAGAATGCTGTGAATATTGTCAACGAAAGATTTTCAAACGAACTTTTATGTCCTTTTACTCTTGTCTGGGGTGATTCCTTTCAGGGGGCTTTAAAATCCTTTAATGGATTCTACAACATTTTAGATACATTTGAGCAATTGATTTCCATTGAATTTCGATGTGGGGTGGGAATTGGGGAAATTTCAACTGAATTTTCTCCTAACACCTTGGAAATGGATGGATTAGCTTTTCACCGTGCCCAAGATGCCCTCAATACTGCAAAGAAAGAGCGGTGCTATGCTTGGATGTCATCTGGCAATACTCACTTCGATAAAATGGTGAACACTCTTTTAACGCTGGTATATGCAATCAAAACTAGGTGGAATGATCATCAACGGCAGATTATTCAGTTTAGACGGGAAGGAATGACATATGAAGAAATTGGGGAGAAGAAAGGGATAAGTAAACAGGCTGTGTCCAAAATTCTTAAATACACCCAGTCAAAAGCTGTTTTCTTAGCTATTGACATGTTGGATAATCTAACAGACATTTTCATTGAACATTTCGAGGATGAGCATTAATGAGCTGGATGCCATTATTACTTCTATGTGGTTATTATATCTGTGCATATTTCATTGCTATAATAGTTGGTGGATTCTTTGTGGAGTTCTTCTTGAAATCTCTTAATATCTCACTTGAGAATTCATCCGAAACAGGTTTACCTGGCGCAGGAAAAGTCATTGGTATGTTGGAGAGAGGAATTATTCTTACTTTTGGTTTACTTGGAGAATATGGGGCAATTTCATTCGTTTTCGTTGCCAAATCGATGGCGCGGTTTAAGCAACTTGAACACCGTCAATTTGCAGAATATTATCTCATTGGGACTCTCTTGAGCTTCTTTTTCGCATTAGTTGTAGCTATTATAGCTCAAGGCGTTTATATTGGCTTTTTATTCCCTCTTCTTTCAGAATGAAGCGCGTACAAAATTATAGTTCGTCATTTTCAGTTATCTCTGTGAAAAATAATCGTCTTATTTTCGTGAGATTAAAAGCTATTTATGATACTAGAAATGTGATGTCAAAATGATAATACAGATGTCTAAACAATCTGTTTCTTTAAATAAACCTGCTAATATTCTCATACATTCTTAGGTATATTTATATTTGCCTAAAGTAAGGATAAACTTACTAGAATGATTTTGGGAGTTAATAAAGGCGTTGTGGAATGGGGATGTGGTGAAAAACCATGCTCCCTCCTGGTGGCGGCGAACCCACACTATGAATAAGGCAAATCATTTAAGAACAACTTCCCTTTTCTTTTTTTTTTCTGAACTTTACATTATCTTTCATTCTCTCAAGAACTGTGGGGTTATCCACTGAAGTTCCCCTGGATCAAATTGATTAAATTCAAAGTTTAAGGGAATATTTTTTCGTATTATCTGCAATACAGTCCATTGAAGATTATTTTCGATCCATTGGATAAGTTTGGAAGTAAACCGACCCCACACATAGATTGATTCCTCAGTATAATATACATCACTATTTGGAATTAAATTTAAAAAGTGTATTAACTGGTAAACTGGGATTTTGGGTAGAATTATACAGTATAAGTCAAGTGAAAACTCATCCAACAATCGCTGGGGGACAAACCTGACTTGTAAAACTCGGTTATAAAATAACTGCTTTAATAAACCAACATCAGCTTGCGTAAGTGAGAAGAGATCTTGATTGGTTAAAGGAAGATTTTGATATGTGTATGTATGAAGGGATATATTACAGAAAAGATTGATGATCTCTCTAGGAAGAGGATGATCGCTGAAATGCCAATGAGAGTTAAATTGAGGTGGAATGAAAAGTGAAGAATACTGTCCCTGGTTTTCTCTCGGATTTTGAGTCCTTAATAACTGTGCTAATCTCCGCATTCTAGATGGACTTGGTTCAAACCAACCTGTGTTCGTACGATAATGTGCTAGAGAACTACTAAATCTCCTTGTTTCTATTTTTTCTAAGCTTTTTAAGATTAATCTTCCCTGATGTTCACATTCCTGAAGATATCCTTTTAATTGTTCAAAATCTTGAGTAGGGACGCTTAATATCCCAATATAGGTATTTGGCAAGTTTCTAACTAGATATACATCACTTCTACTAATAACTGTATTCGCGGGGTTTTGAAAATCAATAATCTCTTCTAGAGAAACGGATCCATCTAGTTGAATTTGCATAATAACCATATCTAATCCAAAAGCTGGCGTAAAAAAACGATATACCCACTGTCCATCTATTAAATTAAAGAAACGGATGAGCTCATCATTTAAATTTCTTGGAGAGCCCACCTGATTTCCGATAAGCGCTCTCAGTTTTCGAGAATCTAAAGCGTGAACTCCTTCTTCCATAACAGCAGAATAAACAGTTGAAATGATTTGTAATTGGTCAATTGTAAGGGGAACTATAAGTTTAACACTTTCATATTGTAATTGCTCCCAAGCAAGATTTGTAATTGAAACTTTATTCTGTATCAGTTTAAAAACCCCTGGAATGTTGGAGCTCCCCCGTAAATGTTTTACCAAGTATTCATAATAGGAATTTGCGTGAAATTTTGAGACAGTTAATAATCTATATGCATTTCTAAAGTATGTATCAGTGAACCAGAGAAAAGCAGTTTGTAAGTATTGATCAGTGTTGAAATGTCTATCAATGTATTCTCTGAATCGCTGGGATAGCTTCTTTCGTTGATAGTCAGCTTCATCATAGTGTCGAAGGACTGATAGAAACTCCCTCAACAGAAGTTGGTCAGAGGGTGGATATTTTTCAATATAAGGTGGTAATAAATCCATAATAGTGCTGATAAAACGTTTAAAACTCTCGCGGCCTGGACGAACCACCTCACGCTACACCTTTTAGCAAATAGACTCAATGAAGAAGTTCCATCATCAATAGATGGAACGATTTTTATAAATATTTTTTAGCTTAAAAAGCCTATTTAAAAAGAATAAAAAATTGTTTTTTCAGAGAGCTACACCGATCGTTTCTCTTCAAAGGCCTCAATTGCGTCAAACAGTTTCTGTTTAATTCGCTTTGGGGTGTCAGAAGTGATTATATTATAGATTAGTCTTTCATCTTCCATACTCTCAACTTTGATCATTTCTTTCCACTTTTCAATATTCTTTACTTGTATCTTTGATTATCCTATACTGCTTTTATACTCAAAACTGTGATGACTTTCATAGATTTGTTCTCTAATTTCTATAACTCTTTCTTGCTTTTAACATCCATCCTGAGAGACTAATTTTTCAAAGAATTCATAGGATTAAATCGTAAGTAAAATGTCTCTACCTCTTGCTTTATTCAGAAATCAATTCTTATGAGAAGAGGATTACATCTAAGAATGCGATAACAACCTAATTCCACGCGCTAGAAGGGTTCATTATTACTGAATAAGAAGATAAATAAGTCGGTTTTATTCCCTAGAATGGATGAAAGTATTCGCTTTGGTATTCAAATTGATACTGATTGAAATTGAAGTCGAAATAGAGGTGGTTTTTCGTTTCATGTATCACCTTAAACAATATGAAGATGAAATAGAAGTCGAAATAGGAGAAATCTATTGAAAATGCACTCGAAAAAGAAGATGCCTCTCATTTTTGGGTAATTATATTCTTCCTTCTTCAGTAGTTAATGATGTGGTAAATTTGAAGGCTGTCCAGTTGTTATTACCTAAGCAAAAATTTCCCCCAAAAAACCGTAAGATCAAGAAATCATCTTCAATGAAGACTGTCAAATTGATAATAAAAGAGGATGAGAAGAATATTCCTATTAATCAGGTTTTAAAGACAGTTCTAGAGTTAATGAATGAAATACCTGTAGAAGAGGAGGTATCATGGAAAAATATACACAAAATCCGACAGAATTATCTGAATTTAAATAATCAATGAATTCAGAGTTGTGTAAGATACTTTTATTATTTTTGGGAGTAAATAAGTATAACTTCAAAGTGAGAATGTGCAAACTTCCTTTTTGAGTTGTTCCTCTCATGATTGAAAACACACCTGCTTTCAATTTCGATCACATTCCAATGAGAGCAGACAAATCTAGTATAAAAGTCTTTCAAAATGCTAAACAAGCATTTTCATTAGAGTACACGATTTTTGATCCTAAAACTGTCTGGATTAAGATGATTCCTCTTCCACAGGGACGAATCCGTAAAAAAGGAATAGAAAGGGGGATGGCAACTATCCAACAATTTGCCACAGCACTTGGCCTTCATTCAGATTATCATCACATAGGGGAAACACCAGTCCAAAAGGTACTAGAAATTCTCCAAACAAACTTTCAGGTAGGTTCTGATGGTCCTAAATATTTTTGTGGAGGGGTAATTGGATTAAGAGACAAAGCAAATCAATCTATCACTACAGCTGATGGTTTTTCAGATAATATTCTTGAAATTTTAACGGATAATCCTCAATTTGCATATATTCAATTGGTTTTCAAACCTATCAAGCTTCCAAAGGAATACCAGACAGATGAAACTCCAGAAAGTCATATGACACAAGTTCGATTTGATATTCAAAGAGGAAAGGTAGAACGTCGATTTAATCCTCAAAGAAAGAATATAATGGAAGAAACTGGATGCTTTAAATTCTCACCGCGAATCTTAGTAGTTGAAAATAGTCAACAGGCGTTACAATCCAAGCTTGATAGGTTATCTGTTCTATTTATCTCGAATGGATTAAAAGTACGGGTTTATCCAGCTTTTTGGCATCGTTTTTCTTCCTTTAAAAGTCTCTGTTCGCGACGTAAACTGATTTCACCGATTATTATTGATGGATTTTCTTTAATAAGTTTTATTCTTCCTCCTCAACGACAGTACTCGCATGAAGGTTACACTCTTGTCCCTAATAAAGAAGATTACACTCTCTCATCTGGTGTCACTGAAGCTACTCCTTTGCAGGCGATTAATCTTGGTATTCCAATTATTAGTGGTAAAACAGCAGATAAGATCCCTCTATTGATTAATGGAAAAGATCTGAACAGACATATGGCTGTTTTTGGAATGACTGGTGAGGGGAAAAGTCGTTTTGTATATGGTTTAATCAAGGAATTTCTTATAAAGAATGTTAAATTCCTAATTTTCGATCCTAAAGGTGAGTATCTTGCTCCAATCCAATCTTTTTGTCAAAATTTTATTTATTTAAAACCTGGCTCTACCACATTCCCTTGGGGAATTAATATATTCCAAATTCCCAAAAATGAAAAAGGAGACAATGATATTCCCATAGAAGATCATATTCAATTTGTTATGTCTCTCCTTGAACATTTTTTTGAAGATTCTGAAGCTGTTTCGCCCCAAATGCGCCGTCTTCTTCATCTTGCGGTCATTCAGACTGTGAAGGACCAAGGGGATTTTCGTACTTTTCTTGATAACCTAAATTCACCAATAAAATTAGGTATGAAGGGCGCGTATCTAGAAAATACCACTGCTGGTATAATGAATCGTATTGAGAAGCTTCTTTTTGGGAATATTGGAAGATGTCTGACTGTTCGTAAAACCACATTTGAAGTATCTAATTTACTAGATCAGAATGCGATCATTGACCTTTCGGCATTTGAGTCATTGGAAGATCAAAGCGGGAGGCAAATTTTCCTTGATGTTATTCTTCAATACATCTACTATTATGTTCGGAGTTCTCGCTCACCGTTCAAGGAAGACTCTCTACCAAAGAATATTATCGTCCTAGATGAAATTCAAAAACTTGTTCCACCTAGAAGTTATAAAGCTAGGACTCCTGAATCTTTAGTTGCAAAGGGGCCTTGGACCTTGCGTGCGTATGATATTTCTATGATCTTCGTTGGTACTGACCCGATAGTAGAGCAGCCTATATTGACGAATACTGGAGTTCTAGCTGTTTTTTTCACTAAATTTGATCCATATGTCATATCAAACCTACTTGGTTTAACTAGAAATGAGTATGAGCAATTTCGCAATTTATTAAAAGCTAAGAATGATGAACGACGATGTATTATTTCAATTAATGGTCGAATCTCTCTTATGAAGACCCACGATTTTCCAGTTACTTTAGAATCAGCTATAGATATTACCGTTCTTCAAAATCAGCCTCAGCAAAGGAGATTACGTGAATCATATCAAAATCTGGATTTTATTCCTAGCGATATGTAAAGAAATTGCTTATTTAACTTGTATTATTTGTCGAAAAAAGTTGGGAGATTATATTTAGTTGATGGAGTGGAGGTCTGAGGTATAATAAAGTGTCTCCCCCTCCTGGTGGTACTGGCCCATACCAATAAGCCACAAATATACTATGTGTTGGAAGCCCTTCTCTATTTTCTCCTCTTATCTCAATAATATTCTTTTTTTTATTTTTCATTCTTTAAAATGTGAGGTGTTTTCCATTGTTGAATGTCACTGTCGTACCAGTCAAAATTAAAATTTTGGGGCCTATGGTTCTCTATAATTGGTATGACTGTCCATTCTAAATCTTCTAGATCTGTTCTCAACCAATGAGCAAACTCTCGAGTCAAATAAGACCAAATAAAAATATTATTTTCTGAGAAATAAAGGCGACAAAATGGAATCCAAGCTAATAGCCTTGAAAGCTGATCAAGAGGTATTTTAGGAACTTTGATCCAATAATTATCAAGTGAAAACTCATAAACCAATCCTCTTGAAAGAAATCCTATTTGAACTATATTTCGTTGATACATTTCTTTTAGAAGTTTGAATTCAATTTTAGTTAGGTTTATCTTGATTTGGTCTTTGTTTGAGCCTGAAACCAATTCCTTAAACGAAAATTCACGGGGTAGTTTACATAAAAGCTGAACTGCTCGGGTCAAATCATATTCTTCTATTGTTTCTTTGTCAAAAGGGGGTGAAAGATATAATGATGAGAGATTCGTACGTATTTTGCGTGGGGACTTCGTCCGTAACATTGGAATTAATCTACTCCAGTCCGTTGGAGTTGGAGTCCGCCATCCTTTTGTAGCTTGATAGAGAATTAATGAGACACTAATACGAGTTGTCTTGATTTTAGTTAATTCGATAAGTTCTACTTTATCTTGATTGTGACAGCTTTGTAAATACTGAAAGAAGACATCTGCAGACTTAACAGGTACCACTAAAATCCCACAATACATATTCGGGGTATCTCGATTCCAATATATACTGCTATTACATAATGTAGTGTTGGTTGAATCATGGAAATCAATGATTTCCTTTAAAGAAGTAGAATTCGTCAGTTTAAATTGAAAAAAGAACAGCTTTAAATCAAACGCCGGAACATTAAACCGTAGAAACCATCTTGAATCTAATCTAAGAAAAAAATTCTCTAACTTTTTGTTAACTGTTGGTGATTTTACAGTATTAAATACAGTAGTTTTAATATATCTTTGATCTAAAGCATTAGTTCCAGCTTCAAGAGACATTCTATGTATCGTTTCAAGAGTATGTAGTTCTTCACTTTTGAGTGGAACACTAAGTTTATTACAGGCATATTGAAGATCTTCCCACTTAAGATCGGTCAATGGAATACCTTTACGAAGGAGCTGGAAAACTCCCTCGGTATCTGGATATCCACGGAGTTGTTTTACTAAGTACTCATAAAAATCATCAGCATGAAAACTTGCTACACTTAGTAATTTTGCAGCATTTGAAAAATAGCTATCTACAAACCATAAGAACGGTAGGTTGAGGAATTGCTCACTCTCATGATATTTCGCAGGGAAACTTTCAAAACGCTCAAAAAGCTGATTTCGGCTTTCCTGGGTATCAACGATGTAATTTTGTAAAATAGAAAGGAATTCATTGAGTATTTTTTGATCTGAAGGAGGATATTTCGCGATATAGACAGGAGTCTGAGATAATATAGTTTTCATAAACTTCTTCCACGTTTTGCGTTGATATGCCATTTCCAGGTTCACCCAACGTAGAATAGTTCTTAATCCAACTACCCAAAATCTTAATGTTTTCAAATATTTATATAGTATTTATAAAATTTCTTATCGATTTCAATAGCTCAGAAAAAAGTGATATTTTTTTAAATGTAAATTGATTTCTCCTAGATTTGAAATCTCTCTTCTGGAAGTAAGATTCGTGATAGATCCGATTAGTTCTCTAAATATTGTGCTTTTAGATTTTTTTAAAGATATTGAGGATGATTTAGTAGATATTATTACCTCTCCAACATTAAAAAGCCTTTGTG
>JBHLPQ010000075.1:0-17117 GCA_048939265.1 Promethearchaeota archaeon | reverse complement strand
AGGCCCTTTGGCCGAGCAATACTCAGCTTCTCGATGTTCCCGTTGGCTCGCGCACAACAGTACAGACCGAAACGGAACCTAACTTAACTTTCGGCAGAGTCTCGCTTGTAATAAGCGCCTTGTTTGTAAAACAAACCAAAAGGAGCGCTTTCAAGAGTCCTTAAATATTTTATTTGTGGTCAAAGGATCTTAACTTAATATCAATAAAATCATCTTCTATCAGAGATAATTAAAATGAATTGGCTAGAATGGAAGAAAAGCTACATCAAAATCATGGATAAGCTAGATTTTGACAAGGTAGCAGATATTCAATCAGTAAAACTCCTGGAAACATATTTTGCCAATTCTTTTCCTGCTAAAAAAGAAAAAATCTTGTTAAAACTAAACATGATTCAACAAAAACCTGTGATAATCGCTGGGGCTGGGCCTTCTTTGAAAGAAGACTTTTCGAGATTATTTATGGACTCTTATGCTAATACGTTTTTATCAAATTTCCATGTAATTACTGTTGATGGTGCTACAACATTATTTAAACAAGAAAACGTCGTTCCATCAATAGTTGTAACAGATCTCGATGGTGATTTAGCTGCGATTAGTTGGGCTATACAAAAAGGTGCTTTAACATTGATTCATGCCCATGGTGATAACCAACAACAGATTTCTTTTTTTTTCAAGAATTACTCAAATATCATCTCTCAAAATGATGTGTGGGGAACTGCTCAGTGCGATCCTGGACGGTATCTCTTTAATTTTGGAGGGTTTACTGATGGTGATCGAGCTATCTTCTTAGCTTTCCATTTTCAAACTCCTCTTATTGGACTTATTGGGTTTGATTTTGGAACCCGAATCGGTGAATATAGTACACTCAACTCTCCATTACAAAAGAAAAAATCTAAGAAATTAGCGAAATTCAAGATCGCTATAGATTTACTCGATAGATTTCATTTCCAGCATAATGGACTTCGTTACAACCTAACTTCCAAAGGACAGCAGATCCCTGGATTTCCAAAAACAGATATTATTCCTTTCTTGAATAAGTGGATTTGATAGCATAACTGGCACGATAAGCTGAGGTTTCCCAAATTGTGACCCTTATGGACTGAATTCTATTCCACAAGCTCTTTTGTTTCAATAAGCCAGTCATTTTTTCAGCTAATAATTGAGCTAAGGATTCTGTGGTGACGTTGTTACAATCTAAAAATATGATATCTGACTTCGGAATGGAATAAAACCGGCTTCCGTATTCAAAGTCGATGTTATCTTCAGTTTCGCGTATTTTCATTCTTTTGTTTTTTACTGGTAATAATACATAGTGATCCCATGCTGAAAGGGCCTCAGTGAGGAGGTTTTCCAAAAAAATAAAGTCAATTAAAACATCGGAATTATCAGTTTTTCCATCAATCTCGATTTCAACTTGATAATTATGGCCGTGAAGGCCTTCTTCGAAATGATCAGAAATTAGGGCATGTGAGGCACTAAAATGTGCGGAAACTCTGTCAATAGCAACACTACTTGAAAATTCTTTTTGACTCAATACAAAAATCAACCAGTGCTGTCCTCTTTTCCATACCAATCCCCACCTCTCATATCAAGAAAAGCAGATATCGCTGCAGTTGTACCCTCACCCACAGCTACTGAAATTTGTCCTTGACCAGGAGTAATGTCCCCACATGCATAAATTCGGGGAATATTAGTTCGTTGTTTATCATCGACCTTGATTAACCCTTCTTCAGTCAGCTCAATACCAACTTTTTTTGCTAATTCATTATTGGGAATAATTCCAATAGCAACGAATACAGCTTTTACACGAAGCGAATCTTCTTCCCCAGTTTTCACATTTTGTAGGGTAATTTTCTTGACTCCACCTTCCTCACTCCCATGTATTTCAGAAACAACAGAATCCCACATGATATGAACTTTTGAGTTATTGAGAATTTCATTTTGTAAAGATTGTTCTGCACGTAATTGATCTCTACGATGAACCAAATATACTTCTCGGACTACATTATCCAGATAGAGAGCTTCTGTTACCGCGGAATTACCCCCTCCAACAACAGCTACCTTTTTTGCTTTGTATAATGGACCATCACAAGTTGCACAATAAGAAACACCCTTGGCTTCGAATTCTTTTTCACCAGGGATGTTCAAATGACGATGAGATGTCCCAGTAGCAAAGATAATTACTTTCGCTTTGAAAATGCCTGAAGTAGATACTACTTCGAGCGGAACTGTGTCAGTTTTTATGTCTGTTACCTCTACAAGCTCTTGAATCTCAGCACCAAATTTTTCCGCCTGTTTTCGCAATCTTTCTGCAAACTCAAGACCAGTAATTTCAGAGAATCCAGGATAATTTTCTATTATTGGAGTGATCGCTGCTAAGCCTCCCACCGCCTCCTTCTCGAGTACTAACGTTTTCCAACCCATACGTGAACCATAGATGGCTGAAGCCATACCTGCTGGTCCAGCACCAACTATTATCATATCATAGGTACTAGCCATAGTATCTCCACCTAAAAGTGAGCTAGGTAATTTTTTTAGGTAATCTATCTTGTTTTAGGTGGTTTCCCTTTCATACAAAGGTTTTTATTTGGATTTTGGTTTGTTCAGCAACTATGATTTTGAGTATTTAAGCATAGTACCAACACATTTCAAGTAAAGGAGATAAATAACCATTATATTATTCAATGACGCAATTTTTATACCAACGAAAATTGAATTTTAAATGAAAAAACATTAATCCTCTTTATCGTGAAATCAATTTAGAATGGATGCCACGCGCCATGGAAGTAATAAAATCTTCAACAGGGGAAATCTCATTCTATATAGATGAGACGAAGGCCTCCATTCATGAACAAGATTTTGTCTTAATTACAGATTCAGAAAAAACTCCTGAAAAACAGTATTTAGCTCAAGTTATTAAGTTGGTTCAAGCAAAGGGAGAGGAAATTAGAGGAACAGCCACTATTCTTGGGGAAATCAATTTAGATAATTATTCACTTACTCCATGTAGGTTCCCTATTTCTTCACATGCAAAAATTGATCATCCACCAAGAGGCCTTGTTTCTAAAATTATTTCTTACAGGGGGGATCAAGGAATTTATCTAGGAGATGTTATTACTTACAAAGATCATACAGATCCTTTTCTTATATCTCCCAATTTCATAGAAAGGCATGTTCTTTGTGTTGCAAGTACAGGCGCAGGAAAATCGTATAGTGTTGGTGTGTTGTTAGAAGAAGTTGTTATGAAGTTTCCATCAGCTGCAGTATTGCTTTTTGACCTTCACAACGAATATTGGGGTTTAGGTCAACCAAACGATGGAAAAGAGATTGAACAGCTGGATTATGAAGAGTACTCTCCTCGCGAATTTGAGGATAATATTCTAATATTCGAAAAGGACTCTCTAGGACTTGGAAAAGAATTTAATTTACCACGAATACGAAGATTGATAGATCTTACAGCTGCACAAGAGAATTCATTATCAAATTTGATGAAAGAACCAAAAATATTAAATGAACTAATATCAGTAATCCAAGCATCTGATTTTCACACTTCCACTCGGGAAACACTTGTCTCTAAAATTCACTCTTTACAAAACCTGAATTTATTTGAAAAAGAATTGGATTTAAAAGCTCTCGTCCATCCAGGTCAAATATCCATTATCCGTTTAGATCAGTTTACTGATGAAAAAAAACGGAATCTATTCGTCAACGAAGTTCTAACTCAAGTTTTTGAAAAGAAAATACATGGAGAAATAACAAGAGAGCAAGAAGTTATTCTTGTTGTTGAGGAAGCACATCGTTTCTCAACTACAAGTGAAATCTTGTCACGAATTGCGCGGGAAGGAAGAAAATTTGGCCTTTATGAGATTCTTATCTCTCAACGACCAGGGGATTTCCCCGATAATATCATTGCAAATATGAACACGTTGATTGCGTTAAGGATTAGATCGGATAAAGATATCAACAAAATTCGATTGATGGAAGGAATAAGCACTGATGTGGTGTCAAATTTACCTCATCTTATGCGGGGAGAAGCATTAATTGTAGGATTGGGAAATCAAGGACCAATCAAAATTCATGTCCGCCCCCGTTTATCAAAACATATCGATCCTCAAGAAGATGAAATGCCTAGTTCTATTCCTAGGTACAGTGCATCAAGAATTATTTCTGATCCTTCTATAGATGAATTACATACTCCTAAGCTCGAATCCCCTGAAATTGAACATGATGAACGTACTTCTACTATTGAGATTGAACCATTTAGTTACAAAGATTTAACGAATTTACTGGCCTGTAATCACATTCTAATTCTTCATAAAAGGACAGGCATATGTATTTTCGAACAAGGAATAACAATGCTCAAAATTGACCCGCAACTTGTTTCGGGGTTCTTAAGTGCAATTTCAGGACTTTTCAGTGAGCTCAAGACAGATCTCGTTAAAGAACGATCAATCTTACGTATATTTACCGAAGAGATTGGAGATCGGGCTTTTAAAATTATCACGGTAGAAGGAGCCAATTCTGTAACAGCTGTCATCCTAGATCGGACTCCAAAGTACATAAATGTTTTAAAAAGACGAATTAGAAATTTCTCGTACCAATTTGAACTTGATTTCGGTTCAAAGCTTCAGGATTTTGTAGGATTAATTGATGAATTCTCCCCAACTATTAATGTTCTTGATCGTTATCTAGGATTATCTTTGATTTCTCCCTTACAATTGAACAGAGCCTTTCATAAGGAAATTCCTCATCCGATATTATATGAGATTATCAATCAACAGATCGATCAACTTGCATTATCTGAGGGCCTATTTGCGATAGAAATTGTTAATCAAAGTCTTCTGGATTCAGATTATAGTTATCGCAAAATTACAGAGGTTATTGTTTCATATCTTCGTGATGGGATTCTTGTCCTTGTTGATCAAAATCGGATATTACCACATTTTATCTCTCCAGTTGATCAAGTAAAGTCTCACCCTCCCGAGGAACTTGAAGAAGCTGTTACTGAAGATCAAGCATCTGTTCGTTCAGAAGTTTCAGAGTATATTTCAGAAGACCTTCAAGAGGTAGTCGAGGAAGACATTGAATGGTTTACGGAGATAATTAATGACTTACAGGAAAATTCTCTTCCAGTAAATCTGATATCTGATATACTAGAGCGAGATTTAATCTTTGAATCAAAAGTTGGAATAAAATCTACTTCAATTAGGACATTAACATACACAAAATCAGACTTATTACAGTGGGCTGCCTTTATGACTCAAAAAGGTTTTTCACTTCATCAAAAAGCAACGAATCCATTGGATGGAGTAAAGCTCATTCTGAAAGCAGAGTTAACTACAATTGTTTGCTCATTTGCTCGATTAAAGTCTGAGGACTATCTTTTTATAATTGGAGAAGCCAAGTAGAGGAGAGATTCGGATATTATCCGTGCAGTTCTTGTGGTATCAGCTCATACGGATGTTGTTTCCACACATCTTTTATTATTAAAGGTAGGCGGATAAGATTTTGTCCTATGAGTGACCAGTTTTGCTGTTTAACTAATTTTCGAATTAACTGATAGTATCTTTTTGGATTCACGATAGGAGAATTAATGAGATATTCAGCTTTCATAGCTAGGTCAAAAATTTCTTCCGTTGTGAACTCTGTAGTTCCAAAACTTTTATCATTATATGTGTAGTATTGAGTTGGACGAATCGCTCCCCTTTCTACGGCTTCCCGCCATAATTCTGACCCTATTGCGTATTGAAAAGGAAATG
Source organism: Promethearchaeota archaeon (assembly GCA_048939265.1). Classification (GTDB taxonomy): domain Archaea; phylum Asgardarchaeota; class Heimdallarchaeia; order Hodarchaeales; family Hodarchaeaceae; genus Hodarchaeum. Next base: position 11,358 of record JBHLPQ010000075.1, on the reverse strand, counting down.
GTTGGACAATATCCAATCTTGCAGTACGACAATAATCAAAGGTCATCTGCATTTCTCTTGCTGTTTCACTTGGGCCTCCCACGATGAATGTTGCTATAATAATCAACTGATATTTGTCTGCTATTTCAAAAGATCGGTCAAGTGTTCGATACCAATGATTTGGATTTCCACTTATTTTCTTATACATATCAATGATACGAGGCACAACTGATTCTAATCCAACCAAAAGACCAGTACCTCCAGCTCGCCTCATAAGATGAGCTCCCTCTTCATCTATATGGTCTGCACGGGCTAACGCCCAAAAGGGAATATCAAGACCTTCTTTGATTTTTAAACGAAGAACCTCTTTAGTATGCTTTGAGTTAACTTTGAGACTATCATCGATAACAATAATATTCTTGTAATTCAGTTCATTTTGGATGATTGCTATTTCCTCAACAATATTCTTTGGACTTCGGCGACGATGACTTATTGTCAACGCATCTCGGCTACAGAAACGGCATTTTCGCCATGAACATCCTCGTATCCAATTCATGCTTGCAGAGTCGCCTATCCAGATGTTTGTCATTCGGTCATAATTGATATGTCTCACAAAACTGCGATCAGGGATTGGTAAACTATTAATATCTTTCACATAACCCAAATCATAAAATTTCTTAGTAGGTTTACGTATTATTTCAACTATTTTCAGTTCTGCCTCTCCTGCTACAGCAATATCAATAACCGAAGACTCTGAAAAAATTTTTTCTTTCATGTAGGTTACATGAGGACCTCCTACTAAGGTTACAATATTTGGGTTTATTTTTTTAGCAATTCGTAAAATTGAGTAAGCTACATTACGAAATGGAGTAATAACTGTGACGCCTATATGAGTAAAATTGCCATCAGAAATGAATTTTCTTAATTTATTGGGATACCACCCCTCTGCCGAAAGATCAACAACAGCGACGTCAATTCCTTCATGTTTGAGGATAGTTGCTAGCATCAAAATGCCTAATGGTTGGCAAAACCGATCAATACTACCCCAATTATCTGGTGGAAAAATTAGCAATACTTTTTCTTCAGACATGGATTTATTTTACTTCCTTAGAATCTTGGTTTATAGGACGCTCAAATTGTTATTATAAAATCAATGGCCCCTCAATCGAATGCAGGGATTTTTTAGTGATTAATATTAAGAAAATTTGGTGAAATATTCACTACGTTATTTAGGCTTATATTGTTGTGGTTAGGATTATAGTAGATTACTTTGATTCTTTGCTGGTGGAATGATTCGTGAGAATTTAGCTCATTGAGAAGGTCTCATCGATGATTTTTATATCACCTGTAAAAATATCAAGATCGCCCAACCACATGGGTAGAGTTTTTCCATGTCTTTGTTCAAAATCTGTTAAAAATTCACTTAGTTTTCTCCGCAACTCAGTAGAGGTGCTATCTGCGAAAATCGCAGCAAAAACCCACTTTGCATATTCAATGGTAAGAACAACATCACCATGATCGATAGTCTTTAATAACTGTTCACTTCGTACGGCCTCTTTTGCGAAAGAAGTAATAGCGGAAAAAAGACCAGCTACCAACGCTGGTTCAACCTGTGATTCTGCTGCAAAAGTATGCGATAAAACAGCACGTCCATCAAGCATCATTACATGGAGAGAATCAATTGTTACCTCCTCAAAAGAGTACGAAAATTCTCTATGCAGAATAGTCAATATTTGTTTAAATGGAACATCAATATCAAAAGTTAGTTCATCTAAGATTCGGTGAATTTCAGCCATTTGTAATCCACTTTTTCTCGTTAACTCATTTAATGGTTCTATTGTTCCAGTAATTGCATCGTGTAACTGTTGTCCGTTTTCAATGTTTAACCAAGCTTCTTCTATCTTCTGGTTTATTTCTGGGCTGTCAACTGGAGTCGCTCCGATTAGGACTATATCTGATTTTCTTTCTAATTCGAATAAGCTGGGGAGTCGACCTATTTCAGAATACACTGATTTGTGTTGAATTTTTTCTTCTCCTTCTAATTCGCTTTTCTGTGTTCTGACATGAAACTTCCGTCTTATTAAAAATAGAATGCAACCATAAGTTAATATTATTGCAAAAGGGTGTAGAAGATTATATGGGAGGGATAGCAATCCTAGAAAAATCCCACCCTCTCCTTGCCAAATCACAGGAATCTTTTGTAATTCTGGAATGATGAAATGTATATCACCATAAACCCCTTCTTTCCAGATATTAGTGTACCACTGTAGTCGTTCTACTCCTCCAGCCAGGCCTGATGTGAGTGTAATGAAGGGAGGTATTAAAGGAACTCCACCAATGATGAAAATAGGATTGTCTAAATTCAGAAGTGGTATAAATTTATAGAGAGCTTCATTATACCACAAAAAGAGTAAGAGGCTGACTGAGGATATCGATACATATGTGATCAACGTGGTTGCAAAAATACTCCAATTCCATCTTCTTATAAACAGAATTAATGCTGCACTTAGAAGAAAGCTAATATAATTCAATGTGAACCAAAAGAAGGTACTATATTGTACAGTATTAATGTGACGGGGGAACAAACCTTCAACGATGACACGATAAACAAGAAAACCAGCTGCTAGTAGAAAACCAATGATTACCGCTATAACAGCAGATTTTGCGATGTTAGTTGAATCTATCCGTTTAACTGCTAATTTCACATTTTTGAATGTTTCAATAAGCTTGAGTAGTATATAAACCGAGAAAGGCTCGAAGATATCTAAGAAAAGCACGAAAAAAATTGAAACCATTATAAAGTAAACAACGAAGAAAGAAACCACGAAAATTTGGTCGATATATTGAACTAAAAAGAGAATAACTGCAAGGCCTGACATAAAAGCACCTACAGTTGATAAGCTCTGAACCATTGCGATGTAGAGTTGATTTCCTAAGAATTTCCCCTTCCTTGATAAATGGCTTGCTTTTATAAGATAAACACTAAACACAATAGACGCAATATAGGCGAAAAATATTTCTAAAAAATGTCCCATGGCGGTTCCTTGTAGTAGACTTGGATTTTCAGTTTCTCCAAGTAGTTGAAGGATTGTCATCAGAAGAAATAGGGTAATGGGGAGGATAGCAATAAGTACTTTTAATAGTTCTCTTTCATTCGTCCATTCCTTTTCACGTACCCTCTTTGTGATTTCTTGGAAGGGAGAAACTTCCATTTCAAATTGTATTTCTTGAAATCGCTGAGTAACACTTCGTAATTCTGAGAGCTGCCGTTGTAAGCTAGAAATATCGTTCTCTAGTGTGGTAATCTCCTGAGACTCAGTCTCGGTTAGATTTTTTTGTTTGGCCTTTAAGAGTTTAATTTCCTCTTGATTTTGTTTTATTAATCGTTGTAATGGTTTCCTTTCATTCCGTTTCTCACCCCATGTTTGGTATAGTAATATCCCAAGTGAAATAAAAGGTGAAATACCAAAGACAAATGCTAGAATAATGATGGGGTAATATAAGTAATTTACAATTGAATTAACGAAATGCGCAAACACATACTTAACTAGTAAAGGGATTCCTGGTAATCCGATAGATAATAGGAAATTGTTTAATGTTTCATTATCAACAGCTGCGGAATCCCAAATAGTGCTATATTCCCCTGTTCCTGTCACAGGATAATACTGTTGGTCAATATATTGGGTTGGGTTCGGGACAATAGCATTCAAAAAGCTGGGGAAAATGAAATATGCTAGATAGAAGACAATAAACCCGAAATAGGCACGATTGAAGAGGACTGCGAAGAAATTTTTATCTTTTCGGCGTGTGAATAGATAAGGTATGAATAAAATAATTATGGGAGAGAAAGTCAGTAGTAAAGATACTAATAAATTGACTGGGTCTAATAATGGGTCAAATAAAGCCATGATTTTTCATCCTACTGAAAATAATTTATAACTTTAAGCTCCTATGTAGGAATTGAAGTACGTTCCTTCCTTTTTATATTTTGCATTAAAAATTATACTTATGTTCTTTTGTTAACTTAAAACTCTTCTTAAATCAATTTCAACTTAGTTAAATAATAATTATCTATTTCAAAATTAAGTCTATATTTATTCCTGATGTTAACGCCTCAGGGTTGATTTTACAACGAATGATAGTTTTAAAAAAGGAAAATCTAATGATAATTGATTGGAGTCAATAAAAAAAAGAAAAAAGAAGAGGGGGGGAGATTAATGGCGTCGTTTTCGGTACAAGGCATACACAGGAAGAATACCTAGTATTACAGAAAGTATCTCGAATCCTGGGACACCATCACTAGGTTCTTCAGGTTCGCTTGTCTCTTCAGATTCCGCTGAGCTTGTTGGACTTACTTCAGCAGCTAACGCAGCCACAGCAGAATACGTGGGATCGTGGATGATTTCTCCACCATACCATTCGGGAAATTCAGTGAAGGTAAAGTAGAGTAGATCTACCTCAACGTACTTTGCCGAATCTTCTGATATTACAAATCCTGTTAATTCTTTTGCCATGAATGCAGTAAAACCATAAGCTAAGGCAAATTCAACCACAAAGTACGCTATGGCGAATCCAAAATCTTTAACACCCCAGCCTTCTGGATCGAAAGGAATAACATACACTGGTCGGTCGGTATTTGGATTAATACCCCAGAGATCTTCTAATCCTTGAAGCTTGTAGGTCTTTTTATCAGTGAACTCAGTGAAGAAATAGGTTTTTCCACCCATTTTAACGTTGATATCATCTCCTTCTTGCTCATATTCTTCTGCTTCAACATCAACCCCAAAGGTTGTTGTCGAGGTTGTCACGGTCAAGCCAAATCCACCTTCCATCATCATTCGTGTTTTAGCATCATCTCCAACGAAAAATGCCAATTCAGGGAGATCGACTGTTACCGAGTTGGGGATGTCTGGGAGAGTGGGAATATAATAGGAAAAGTCAAAGTCAGCAATTTCATCAGGAATATTTACACTATATTGAAATTCACCTGCGAAAGGATCATTATTCCAGTCATGAGCATCGATATAATCCTGATTATTACGGGTGATTAGGAGATTCGTTTCCCCAATATCATAATGGGTTGTCACTCTACCTTCAATGTATTCGTTTGCGCCACGAAATTCTTCGGTCTCGAACACATAATTGAATGCGACATAATCAAGAACTGATGCCGCGGCTATTTCATGTCCAAAAATGATTCCTTTGGGGTCCTTGAGGCGATCATTAGCAGCTCCACGAAAAACATCTAGACCCTTTGGTTTAACATCAATAGGTTGCCAGAGGACTAACATGTTCGAGTAGTTGATCCCAAACTCGTAACCGTTATCTGTTGTTTCGAAACTTGATTCAACGTCATAATAGTTAATTTTGTCGTGACCATGGTTTTCTAATGCTATATTAATCGCGTCAGTCAGATTCTGGATAGCAAAAGTATAGCCAATATAGAGATCATCCTTTGGATCCAATTGAGTCTTGTCATCTCCTGTTCCATTTGAATATGCGATTAGAGACATGAAGTTATTGGTCACAAAGACATCTTTTTTACCAGTGTCTTCTGAAGTGGTATAATGTTGCACTAATTGTTGGAAGGGAGCCGTACAGTTGACATGAGAAAGAGGTACCTCCAAGGCCGTTGTTAAAGCTGGAAAAGCGGCTGCAGCAAGCTGAACAGCGTCATACGTTTCCTTGGTAACGAAGTCTTTAAAAGTTAGCATGTGTTCAAATTTCTCTAACGCTGAAAAAGCAGTCTCAATGCCTGATTTATTCATATATGCTAGGAAGAATTGTAAATCTTCAAACTCCTTTGAGTCTCCAGTCGTTGCTCCTGGATCTAAGAGATCACGAATTAAATCAGGATCTTCTGAATCAGGGTCAAAAACACTTGTACCAGAGCCAACAAGATCCACTTCAATTGCAAAATACTCTTCCTCGAAGTTATGACCAGCAAAGTCGGTCGGACCTATTGCCCGTGCTGGAGAAGTAAAAATAAGGAGTGTCAGTAAGAGTATTACGGAAATTCCTAGAAAAATTTTCTTTTTCATTGTTTAATATCACCTTTAATTAACCCTCGACTATGAAACTCAAAGTTTTGTTATCCTGAGCTTCATCAAAAGCCGAGAACCAAGTCTAATAACTATGCATTTACCATCCTTTAAAAAAATGTGCGAAACAAAAATCCGCCAAAACAAGTAAATATCTTTTCTTAAGTCTCTCGAAACCCTTGTTTTAAGAAAACACTTCGACATAAAATAATATATGATGGATTCCAATCTTATCTGTTGGTCATAGTTATATCAACCTCATCTCTAATTAGAATGTATGGAGATTTCTCTTCTCAGAAATTCCTAGGTCTGTTTTTTGCCTTCATTTTGCGGTTTATCATAATTACTAGAATAAAAATCCCTAATAATTCTAACACTGATGAAGTATGCGTGAGTTGACCTGGTTTTTTTGTATCAGAAGAAAAAGGAGCAGTTTTAATGGCATATTGTATTAAGTTGATCTTGAAATGCGCCCCTGACCATTCTTTAACTTGAAAATCTTGAATATATTGAGCTGAGGTTAGGTCTAACCCTCCTTTGATTAAGATTTCGTTAGTTCCTAACGTAGGTGCCAACGGATCTGTGATGAAATGTTTAACACATTCAGCAACCAACTCTTTCAGTAAAGATGTTTCTTGTTGGAACAAAAGATTGTCTGCGAACCCCCTTTGTTGATTCAATGTGATTACCTGCGTTTCTAATGGAATCAAGGAGAATGTATCTTCAAAGTTTTGTTGAACTGCAAAATTTCTTCCCATAACTTGATTTGAAAATAGAAGCTGCTCATTATGGAGCACTGAAATCTCCTCTGTCACAGGAATATCTTTTTGACTGAGTTCACTTGAAGTTCTGTTTTGATCATCAATAAAAACTGTAAAATTATCTGCTGCTTGTGTTCCATTCAAGACACCTATATTTTGTGCTGTGATAAGAGAAAATGAGATGTCTGAGAATTGTTGTAGACGATTTTTTATATCTGAGCCTTGATACCATGAGAATGTCTCGTGTACTGGAATTAGCCCCTTAAAATCCTCTTCTATCTCGTATTCAAGAGCATCAGTCCAGTCCTGATTTGTTGGAAGCTCCTCATTTATGATTAGATTCTTTGTATTTCCTATTGAAATTTCGGATATTGTCTCCACGCCCGAGATTCCTTGGTGAGAATATTTCTTAATTATAGTGGAGAATACGATACGATCAAATTGGGCGATTATTAAATGATCAGCTGTTTCTAACCCAAGAAGATCGTCTAAATCGACGCTGGCTGTCTGGAAAAGAAAGGTCAGGTTGGAATATGTCAGATCAATTTGAAACTTATTCATAGATTCTTGGATCCCAATAGAAGTCTCTACTGATAAATTAAAAGAGGATTCCTTCCCTTCAGGTAATATGAATTCTAAGAAATCTAAGGGGACGTTTGCATATCCAAGTTGATATTGCGTTGGATCAAAACCACTACCATTAACTTTCAATGCCATTCCAAGAAAGTCTTGTCCTAAGAGAACATCCTCCCCTGTCGGAAGAGTAAATTGGTGTAAATATTTTGTAAATGGTACTGTGGTCTCCCACTCAATTGTCTCAAATATGATATCTTGTGTCCGTTTTACTTTTTGTATTGCTAGAAATGCTGATTTGATTTCATGAGATTCGTGTCCAACCAAAGCAATGATATTATCTTCTTGCAAGTCTGGATCTGTTGTGCTTGGAAAAGAAGTCTGACTTATTAGATCGGTCATGAAGTGCAAACTCTGATCAGTGGAGGCTTGGGGATTGTAATCAAATACTAGTCCAAACAGATCATTCTCGAAATAGGAATTTAGCTGGACAAAGCGATATTCTACACTCCCTCTAGCCGGTATTGTACTGCCTAAAATAATTACTAATAGAATTCCCAAAAACCATGTTCTCCATATGGGTAGGATAGTTCCCTTCATTCAAGCTAACTCCAAATGATTTTTTAACCAGGACAATCTTTGTGGACCTATAATATACTTAGAACGTTTTTTTTCCTTAACAGTAATTATTATACCTAACTCCCCTAATCTTTTAATATGATGCTGTATGCTTGAATGATGTACATCGATTTCTTGTGAGATTTTTGATAAAGATAATGGTTTTCTTTTCCTAATCAGTACACGACACAGTTCTTTGGCCACATCACTTTGTAAAGCCAAGGCGATCTCTGATATTTGGGTAGACTTTGCCCCTACAAGATAAAAGATATGGTATTTCCCGATTTTTTCATGGGTTATCAAATTAAAATCATCTAGTGCCTGTAAATGCCATAATAAGGAGGAGACCCCACATCCAACTTCTCTTTGTATTTCTCGGAGGTGTGCCCCTTGTTCTCCTTTTTCCTCTAAAAAATCTATAATCTGACCTCGTAATTCATTTTCTAGGAGTTCAGACTCGTTAATTCGTCGCCTTTGAGGTGAATAGGCAATATGAGCGATAATCATGAACAAACTCAAAAAAACTCCCACCACGATTTCACGAATTTTCGATACGACGCCAGCTTTTATTAAAACAAGGAGTGACAGAAGACTCGCAAATAAAACAAACCCTATTGCTACAACTTGGTTTACATCTCCGAACTGAATTTGTAAGCCATTATCAGAGGGTAAACTTCTTATTGTGAATTGTAGGAGCTGACCTAACAATTCAAGTATGTCTTCAGAAGTAATTTGGTTAATTTCCTGTAAATTGAAAGGAGATTCTGTAACAGCTAAAGATAATTCGATTGAGAGAGTGCCTACAATAACACGGTTGTCTGCAATCCAGATGCCTGATGTCAAATCATTCAAAAGCGGTTCATTTTCAGGTTTTTCAATCTCTACCAACATCTGTGTTTGATTATCAACCTCTACCCATGCTGTACTACAATTGATCTCAAACGTAGTTATATCAGTAGTAAGGATTGGGTCTTTTGTTTCTACTATATTCAACTTTTGCTCTGCAAATGATCCATTAAGTGGATAAACAATAGGTGCATAAGCATTGATACCAAGTTGGTTCAGCACCTGAAGTGGCGTCGCATTAAAATAACGGTTCAACACAAATAAACCTTTTCCCGCATCTCTCCATTCATTAAATCCACCAACAAATGATAAATCGATAGGTACTGGTAATTCGCTGATCCACCAAATCGTTGCAATGCTTTCATTCTCAAATTGAAATAATGAGTTCTCTTGGATCTTAGATATATTGTAATAACGTGCTGATCTACCTGTTTCCTCTATAACATCTTCACTCAACTTTTTGTCTATATTTGAGCCAAAAAATACGGCTATTGTACCTTCTTTTGGTTCTCCATTTTTCATTGATCCCATCATTGGCAAAATGATATGTATTACGACAGTTCCAGTTATTAAGAATAGTCCTAGGATTATTCTTCGGAAGTGTCGTCGTTTTTGCCAATACATCCTCTACTTGCACCAATATGACTATATTCGTATAGATATAAAAAAAATCTTTCCGAATCAATGTTCCGCAATCTGTAAAAAAAGAAAATCAGAGTATATCTAATCTGTAACAGAATTAATGGATATGTCGTGAGGAATGCTATGATGCCCAATCCTTTATTTCATTCTTATCTAACAGCCCCTTGGAAAACTGAATATGTTAAACGAGCTAAAGATCCTAATCAATGTTTATTCTGCGCTATTGCTCAAAAAACGGCAGGAATAGAAGCGTGGGAAGTTTTTCGTGATGAAAAAATCATGGTATTATTAAATCGTTTTCCCTATAACCCTGGTCACCTCTTAATTGTGCCAATAGAGCACTTTATCTTATTTGAGGCGATACCAAGTGAGCTCATTTTCCATCTAACTGTAATGTTACAAAAAGGGACAAAGCTTCTAAAAACCACACATCAACCCACGGCTTTCAATATTGGTTTGAATCTTGGAAAAATTGCCGGTGGCAGCATCGACCATATCCACTGGCACATCGTTCCACGTTACATAGGAGATCTCAATTTCATGGAAATATTAGAAACTAGAGTTTTAGTTGAAACACTCGAACAAACATTGAGTAAATTGAGACAACATATAGATATTTTACAGTTAGAATAAAAAATGTGCATCTCTAGTATAAATTTGTAAATAAAAACGCTATCAAGTATAAATCATAATTTAATACTGAGAGTAGGATTGATTAAAAGTACATTATTTATACTGCTAAATTAAATAACATTGTGATAATATGAAAAGTTTAAGTAATATGTTTTTCATTTTTCTATAAGTCAATATTTGACTCATTGAAATCAACTTTGGAGAAAGAATCATCATGAAAATCCCAAAATTCATTCGGAGAAAACGTGCGGTTAGCCCGATTTTGGCTGCAATCTTGTTAATTGGACTAGCTGTCCTTGCAGGTGCAGCTTTATATTTTGTAATAATTCCATTAATTACGACAAGTACGAAGATAGACTTTCATGGAACGCCTGTTTTTACAAATGCTACAGCTAAAATTGAGATTACGAATACAGGTACTGAAAGTGCAACAATAACAGATATCAAAATTGAGGTAAATAATGATTCATGGATTGAGGCACAATTTGAATTCACTGAATTTGCAATTGAGACTGGACAAGGAGCAATAAAGACATATACTTTTGATGAGGAAATCGGTGGCACAATAACTAAGTGGAAAGTTACCATCTCATATAGACCCAGTGATGATGCTGGAGCGACTCCAACGACTTTAACTAGAGAATTTAATCCTTAGAACTCCACACTTTTTTCTTTTTTATTGAATGCTGTGTGAGCTTTTATTTAAATCAAATATTGTTATTAAATAACTATTAGATTCTAGGATAAACGGGAGGCAGCAGCATGACTACGAACGTATTTATTAATAACCATTTTTCCATCTGTTAACACTCTACGCATGTTTATGCTAAATTTCTCCCAATAGTCAATCAAAGCCTCTCGTTGTTCAATGCTTGTCACCATTTCGGTATTGAGAAAGAAGGAGATTTGATATCCCTCCTCAGGTTCTCGGATGACTTTTAATCTAGATCCTGCGTCCCGCCATAATTCATTTCGTATTCTATCAAAAATAAATTCTTCAACTGGATCGTTAAACTGAAGTTTAAGAGATACTATTGCAGAGTTGCCCTGTTTAACTAATTGGCCCCCTTCAAACATGATTTCTTCGCGAGGAACATCCACACAACAGGGGTGGTCAGGATCAAGTATGCATATTGGTTCCATTCCTCCAACCTTACAATCTAAGGGACGTAGTGCTAAATCAGATTCTTTAAGGGGCAATTAAGACTCACCAAATTCACTTTTGTCGTGAATAATTGAATATAGACACAAATATAAATCAAATT
>JBHLPQ010000226.1:0-5736 GCA_048939265.1 Promethearchaeota archaeon | reverse complement strand
CATTCAACCCATTATTAGGGTAGCATTTGGGAAAAAAGTTACAGATACTACAATTTGGGAAGAAATCATTACAAATCCTCTCTCTCGTGTTACTTTCTATCAACATGACTTCAATACTCCTTTTAGTAAACCTGCTAAATAATTATGTTGTGATTATATTTCATATATTTTAATATTTATAACTTTTTTCATTTTAAAATTTTCTTTTGGTATTTATTTATTTTATTAATCAAGTATTAAAAAAGGAATTATTTCTAAAGAAAGAATGTAAATATATAATTTTAACAATAAATTTTGGGTAAACGTAGATTGAAAAATTTTAGCCGAGATAGCAGCTCATGTCAAATTCCGCCATGCTAGATATTTTCATTCGCATTTTCCTCATGAACTATCCTTTGATTTTTGAAAACAAATAGAATTAATAGAATGACTACAAAGAGAGAGATGAATTCTATTAATCCTGCTACAATAAATGCAGTTACAAAAGCTGTTTGTGTTTCTGAATATACTAAAACTCCTCCTAGAAATGGCCCCATTATTATTCCAATATTACCTAGCAAGTTAAAGAAGCCCATTCCAACAGCATTATCATCAACTTCCACTGTATCCCCAACGAGAGCCATTGCAGTTGGTCCAGTAAATCCGTTACCTATCCCCAAGATAATAAAGCCGATAATTACAGCGAATAGCCCAAAGGTACTTAAAAAACCCATAACTGCTAGCATAGTTCCAACAATAATACTTCCAATGATTAACGGTTGATATCGGCCTATTTTGTCAGACCATTTACCCACAGGGTATTGCAAAATTATGAACGGAAGAGCAAAAAGGCCTAGAACCATACCTCGGAGTTCTGGTTCGACCTGTAACACAATTGGTAGAAAAAGAGGTAGTATATATAAGATGAAACCAATGTGGAATCGATCAACGAAGTTAAAAATAGCTGGAATTATCAAGCGAGGTTTCCGAAAGACAATTCCGACATTTTCTACTAATGATGGTTTTGGAATTAGTTTCGGTGGTTCTTTAAGGAAAATAAATGCCACCAAAAAAACAAAAAAACTCAGTATTGACGCCATATAATATGGTGCAAGAACTCCTAACCCTGCAAGGATTCCTCCTAGGATAGGACCACTTCCCATTGCCAACGCAAGAAACATCCCAAAAATTCCCAAGTTTTTTCCCCGATTCTGTGAAGTGGACAAATCTAATACCATGGTCATCAGTATCTGCCAACATAATACTGTAAAACTCCCCTGTATAAATCGAAAAACTAGTAAAAGAGGGAAGTTCGAAGTTATAGTCATGGTGAAGTAGAATACTACAGATCCCAAACTACCCAATAAGATGAACACTTTTCTTTTTCCAATTTGATTTGACATGATTGCAGTCAGGATACCAGTGATCAAATAGGAAATATAAAGAGCAGTGTCAAAATAGGAAGCTTCCAACAGATTTAATTCAAACCGTTCGATTAGGAATTCATATTGATTTGTATGTAAGAGTGATGGAGCCAAAATAGTCACAAATACCAAAATCCCTAAAATTATGATTTGTTGTATTGATTCTGGATCACTTTGGAAATTTAGCCTATCTTCAATGCTCATCAATCATCATTCTCCAAGATAGATCATACATTATGAAACTATTGTGTGTGAAAAATTTATCAACTAAAAAATGACGTGATAACTACCCCTGTGATCTTTTGTTTGTTCCATGAGAGCATTAATGTCGCGATCAACATACATATTCAGGAGGGGTGACCCCGAAATGACGAAGAAAAGGCCTACCATAAAAAGAATAAAAAGATGAATAATGAAATGTGTACCCCAAGAGCTGATTAGATAAGCAAAAACTGCAGTATAAAAAAGTAGGAATGTTTGTTTGCTTTTGATCAATTCACCATATAAAGAAAAAGAGAGAGGGGGATAGACACGAGCTTTTACATCTTCATATGCCTGATTGTGTTTCAGTTCTTCAGGTACGTCTCTTCTTGCCATACTCCTTACCCTGCAGGATTAGAATAATCCACTAATTATAGGGATTTCAACTTTCCATTTAGTGGGAAGACCAATTCCAAGCACAAAAAGTACTCCAACAATTAACAACAGGAAAGGAAGCACTGCAAAGATATCAGTTAAAGGTAATATTGCAGTCATCCCTTCTACTGTAGCAAATGCTAGTAGAACGCCTCCAAAAGAAATTAAAAGCCCGCCAATACCAAAGAATGCGCTCGTCCATTCTGTATCCTTAGATACAAATGCTGTATATAAGGGGAGGAAAGAAATAATCAACCCAGATGGAATGTGAGATGCCATCACCGCCATGGAAGACATATCTGGTACAACTCCAAGTTTCATTAGAGTTAATACTCCAATTACTACAAGAACATAGATAGTATAAATTAATCCGTATTTCGTTTTAGGCCATACAGCAAAAACAAGTCCAATTGCCAGACATGCTGGTATAAAAGCTGCAATTGGGGGAACAAGGGTGAACCCTAAAGTATCTTCCCAGCCAAGAATTATAATTAATACTCCAGAGATGAAGAGTACTAAGAAGCTGACACCCCATGCTAGGTGATAAGGTTTCTTTGTAGCCAAATACTCTTTGAAAAGTAATAGAGCTAAAACTATTGCTACGATACCAACTACTAGAAGCACTAATGCTCCTATCATATCAGTTTCTAATAATGAAACCATAATCATTCAACTCATTCAAGTTTATTGAAATCTAGTAACAATTGTTAATCCAATGAAGAAGGCTTACACAAAAATAATAATTTTTGCTAAGGTTTTTCGCACTACGTATCTTTTTGAAGAGTTGGTTATAATGAAGTAACCAGATTATTTCGATGTCTTGAAACAATAACAGTGGAAAAACAGAGCAAAAAACCGTATTTACAGTGTGACATAAATACAAACTGAGATACTTAATCAATCTTATCAAGATTTTTAGAACCAATTTTGTATTTTATTTATAATAGGAAGAAAGAGTATGTCACAAGATTTAGAAGAAGAATGTTCCGCATTACTTGCAATAAAGATTCTCGGTCGGAAATGGATTCCATGGATATTATGTGAGCTCCTATCGCACAGAGAATCTTATTTTTCTGATCTCCAGAAAAGAATTGAAGGAAATTATGGGGAAAAAATATCCGCACGAGTCCTTTCAGAGTCATTGACGATGTTAGAAGAGAACGATCTCCTCGAACGTACTGTTGTTAGTGAAACTATGCCTATTAGAGTGAAATATTCTCTTACAGAGAAGGGGGCAGATCTGGAAGTTATATTTGGTGTTCTAAAAGGTTGGGGGATCAAGTGGGGAACTATTAGGCAAAAAAAATGTAAATCCTTCAGCTGTATTCACAATTGTGTTCCTATGATCAATATCGATAAAGCAAAAGGACTGTTGGAAATAGGAGCCTCATTACCCGCCAATGAATTGGAAGATTCTGCTTAAAGAAAGAATCATTCTTCCCAGCTTAAGAGACGTTGTTCACTCATAAGCCCACGAATCGAAACTCTTCTTCCTACAGTTTTTCGAAGGAAAGGATTCTTTAATCTTTTTAATTTCGGATTTAACTCTACTAAAGTATCTATGACAAATGGAAATTCCTCAATTAAGTCATTAATTTTGGTTAAGTCTTTTATTTTAATGTTAGACATTAAACTATCATCCTTTAAGGAACGTCATGGATTTTTCTTATTTGTTTCTAGATTTTACAAGTTAGAGTCATTTTCTCAAAGTTTTAACCATACAGGTCGCAGAAACAGGACATAGAGAGGTAAATTCGATAGATTGTTTGACTTTATCGTCTGCTTCATTTCTTGGTATAACAAAATAGTTCTGTTTTAAGAAGAACTCTTCGGCAGTTTCAGTTAATAAATAAATTTCATTCAATCCCTTTTCAATGGAAAATCTTTGAATCGTTTCAACGAGTTTTCGGCCCAATCCACGGCCCTGAAAAGAAGGGTGAACCGCAACAGAGCGAATAAGACCAACGTCCTCATAAATTTCGATCCCAGCACAACCTTTAAGCTGATTACCATCCCAAGCAACAAAAAAATTGTGAAAATTTTCAAGAACGCCCTCTATGGGGAGGTCCACCAATTTCAACAAGGAATATACACTTTCTAGATCTTTCTCGCTTGTTTTAATAATTTCTACCATATTCTAGTGTCCTCATCATCTTCGTGAATTCTAGTCTTGTAATTAAGTGCATTTTAGTTTGAAAATTGATGTATTTTAATCGTAAAACAACTTACTTAACTATTGTTTATTTTTTATTTAAATGATGTCCTGTCCTCAATGTTATGGAATTCAATCGTGAAAACCGCTCCGCATGAATATTTAGAGAGTGTGAAGATAAATGGTATTCGAAATCTTGGGAACTGTGATTTTTAGTTTGGTAACCTCATTACGGGAAGTTTTAGAGGCTGCCTTAATCATAGGAATTATTGCGAGCTATTTAGTTATCGTAGACCGAAGAGATTTATATCGAGATATTCTCTATGGTGTTTTAGTGGCTATTTTTTTTAGTCTTGGAATGGCCTGGGTTTTTCTAACCTTTTTCACATATTTAGCGGAATTCCAAAAACTATTCGAAGGAATTTCAATGCTATTGGCTGCAGTAGTTCTTTCATGGATGATTATATGGATGACACGTCAATCCCGAAACATTCGTTCAGATATAGAAGAAAAAGTTGACAAAATAATATCAAACCAAGAGAAAGCGGGTATTACATTTTTAGTTTTCATTTCAGTGGTGAGAGAAGGAGCAGAACTAGTCCTCTTTTTGTATGTTAGTTATTTAGGTATTGTAGGTGAAGTGGGAATTATTGGAGCTCTTTCTGCAATCAGTATTGGATTCCTCACTGGTTTATTTTGTGCATCGTTAATGGCATTATTGCTTTTTACATCGACCAGGAAATTAAACATCAAAAAATTTTTTCAAGTAACTAGTGTAATACTTATTATTTTTGCCGCGGGGTTATTGGCGCATGGTATTCATGAAATTTATGAGTTTTTAGAGATATCAGGCTCATCATTCATCAATAACGTTATCTGGATTGAAGTTTGGAACATTAACGACACAATACTTGGTGATATACTGAATTTCCTATTCGGGTGGAGTTACAATCCGCTTAATCCTGCAAGATTTGAAAAAAGTGCTGTTGGTGGAATTATTGTTGGATTATTCGGGTGGAATGATAACCCCGCTCTGATCGAAGTTCTTGCTTACGGACTATATTTTGTCGTTATTGCCATAGCCATCAAACGAATTTCAAATCTCTCAGAGATGAAAGAAAAAACGCCACATCCCAGTGCTAATTGATCTTTTCTTGAATATTACTATTCTCCAACGAGTTCATCCGTAACCAATAAAGCAATAGTGAGTACGATAATCGTATGAATAAATAGAAGTAATGTATTGTTAATAACATAAACTGGATCTTCAAAAAGGATAATATTTGTTGTCGTCTGTGTTGCGATCAGAATGGAGGGAAGAATCAAAGGAAAAAATAAAATGGGAATAGCTAAAGTTTTCGATCTAGCATAAACAGTTAAGAAAGAGACAATACAACCAGCAACACATAGATCAATAGTTCCAACGGTTAGTACAATAATCAATAGAAGAAAATCAGCCTGAATATTTATTCTTAGAAATACAATAGCAAGGATTAATGTAATTAATTCAATAAACGCTAAAATTACAAATAGATAAACAAGTTT
>JBHLPQ010000225.1:0-5738 GCA_048939265.1 Promethearchaeota archaeon | reverse complement strand
GGACATGATTGATTTCTGACATTTTCAATAACTTTTAATTCTCCTCTTTTCTATAATTAAAAGAATTTTTAGACAATTTATCTTAACACTTCATTCCTTCTAACGTATTAGGCGCTTTGGAAGTTCCATAACAAGTCGTTTTAATAAATAGGGGAAGATCATTTTGATTCTGGCGGTGTTAAGAATTATAAGAGTTAATAGTACTAATGCCTTAAAAGCAATTCATCCTAACAATCTACAATTAATCTTGGGGATTATCACTGATTAGGGGCTATTATTTGTGAGAAACCAGTTTCAACAATTCTTAAAGCAAATCCAGGCGACACAAAGCCAAGCAATAAAAGAAGCAGAGAAGAATCCATCTTTTTCGTTTCGAGAATTTACGTATCAAGATATTCCACCAAAAATGGTGGCAATTGATGGCTCTAATCGATGGATATGGTACAATCCTGATGTTGATGCGAGAATTGCTATTATTCGATCTGCGGTAGTAGTGTATGAATATGCATCTCAATCAAAATCTTTGATATTAGTTGACCAACATCATAGAGATGTCCCAGTTTTGTTAGCACCAAACAATCTTGAGTTATTGAACTATGATCAAGAAGTGAAAGCTCTTCATCAAGAAATCAAAAATGTTTTGGGTAGACGGCCAACAGCACAAGGAATTTTAAGTCAACTAAGGGAATTTGAAGAATATAAATTAGCTGAAGATTGGGCATTAAAATACAGTGACTCTTTGATCGTCATGGATGGAGCATTGACAATAGCTCAAATTAAACAAATCGAAGATGCTGCCGGAAACTTGAGGGAAGCCTGTACGGAAAATAACAACATGTTAATTGGGGTCTCAAAGCGAAACACAACGAGACGTCTCAGCTCTAATCTTACAGACGAAGCGTTAGTTAAACAGTTAACTAAAAATGATTCACGTATGTTATACACCGAGATTCGAGAGATACCTAAAGGGAAGCAGGTTTATCCGCCTTTGGGAAAAACATTTTTAGCAAAACTTCATTCTAAGCCCATTAAGAGCTTTAGAGTAGATGTTGTGCTTCAGAATCACCAAAAAATTGAAACTATTCTCTCTCATCTAGCCTATTATTCGATGGTTGACAGTTTCCCAGGGTATCCATTTCCATTGGTTGATGCCCATAATATTGCAGCTCTCTTACGTCGGGTTCCAGATATGTATAATCATGATTTAATTGAAGCTGCTACCACTCTTGGCCTTGAAGATGAATTACTTCAATATCTTTTAACCCATGAACATTTAGAAAGAGACCCCTTTCATCGACATTTAGATAATATCACCCGTTGAATGAGAAAAGGAGAATTTGAATATGGAAACACCAGATAACTCGATAAGCTCGAATGAAACTCTCGGGGAAGTAATTTCAGGGGCAGTTAGTTCAGCTATCCAAGTCAAGCTTAGTACTGACAGTGAAGAAGTTAAAATCGGATATCCTGCGATTATAGAAGGAAATAAGTACGATTTCTTCTGTATTATCGCTGATATTTTATTTCCCACAAGCAACGCGGTTACCATGTTAGCTAATGCTGAAAAATTACGAAATACAATTCCTATGACCACTATTGAAACTGCACGTGGACGAACCTTCTATAGTATAGCGGAATTACAATGTGTTCAGATGATAGACAAAGAAACAAATAAGACATATACATTTGAAACTCTTCCACCTTATTTTTCACCCAGTAGATTAGCTAACAAAGAGGATGTAGATAGGGTTTACATGACTGATAAGCCAGAACATTCACACACAATTGGTACATTACGTGGGGTTGAAGGATTTGAGATCCCGATTGATTTCCAAGAACTAGTCAAGGTACCTTTTGGTATTTTTGGTCGTACTCACTCTGGTAAGACATTTCTTAACAAAATTATTTTGGGAAACATTCTACAGTTAGGGGTCTCTCAAATATTGGTCTTTGATATGCAATCCGAATATGGCTGGCGAAGTCGTGCTGATGGATCTGCTGGGCTAAAATTTTTCTTTGAAGATAAAATCACATTATTAGGACTTGATCCTCAAACCAGTAAAGACCTTGATGAAGAATTGCTAATTGGGGAAGATGAAATCACACCACAAGATTTAGTTGTAGCATTTCAAGATTTATCCTCTGCAATGGTGGATGCGATATATGAGATCAGTCGAACCAAATCCAATCGTGAAACAATGATAGAAGCAATTAATAATGCACCGATGGCTGACCCTAATCCTTTTCGTTCAGGAAGAGGAACTTTAAATGCATTAAGTCGACGGATATCTCGTTTAGAACGATTAACTTTCATTGCTCCACCTGGGAAAGGAACACTAAACAAAATTTTAAATTATCTCAAATCAGGCCAATCTATTGTTATTGATTTTGGGAAATACGGTACGGACCTTTTCTCCTATTTGTTTGTTGCAAATATCCTTTCAAGGCGGTTGTATAAAGCATATTCAGAAATGGTTGACACATCTGAATATCCACATTTGATTGTTTTACTTGAAGAAGCGCACAAGTTTCTTGACCCAGCAATAGCGAGGGATACGATATTTGATCGATTAGCACGTGAAATGAGAAAATTTAAACTAGTTTTAGCAATGGTAGACCAACGCCCATCCAAAATTGACCCAGAGATCTTATCACAACTAGCAAATCGATTCATTCTTTCCTTGAATGATCCAAAAGACATTGTTGGCGCTTTATCAGGACCTGTTGATCCTGCAGCGTGGCGGGCGATAGTGAAAGCAATGCCACCACGAACGGTCTTGATGTTTGGGGATGCTATTAAAGCTCCTACAGCAATGGACATCCTCTTAT
The DNA here is from genome assembly GCA_048939265.1 of Promethearchaeota archaeon. Taxonomy (GTDB): domain Archaea; phylum Asgardarchaeota; class Heimdallarchaeia; order Hodarchaeales; family Hodarchaeaceae; genus Hodarchaeum. The sequence continues at coordinate 2,909 of JBHLPQ010000225.1, read as the reverse complement.
ACAATGATCAGACTATGACCAAAAAATGGAATATTAAACATACAGGTTCCCGTTTAACTCAAAAGCTTCAAGATATGTCTGATGAAGATAAAAGTAATCTCTTCAAACCAAAATAGCCAGCTGGTTAAAGATGGCAAAAATCCTTTTTGTTTCAGACGTTCATATTGGAATTCGATACCCCTATCGAGTGAATTTACGTACAGGGATCAGCGAGCGAACGATGGATTTCATAGTTGCATTAGCCAGAGTTGTCGATTTTGCAATTAACAACCAAATCGATATATTTGTTATTTGTGGAGACCTTTATGATCGCGTTACAATTGGTCCAACTCTTCTACGACAAGTGAGGGAAAAAATTTGGCAACCCCTGATCACTAGCAGAATTCCTATCGTATTGGTCGGAGGAAACCATGACTCTCCTCAAATCCTTGAGAAAGGCTCACCTTTCGGAGAGATTTCAATCATTCCTGATAGCTGCGCAATTAGATATCCTCAATCACGAAGAATTACAGCATGTAACACAGGAGAGGTGATTGGATTTGTTCTTCTTCCATATATGACTGCTACTCAGGCTGTGGCATATGCAGAGGAACAAATTGAGGAGGAGATCGAGAGAGGCCAACATTTAATTCGTAGTCAACAATTATTTCGTGAATGGATTAAACATACAGTGAATCAACTTGATACGAAAGTCAAATTTATTGTTGGTCATTTTTTTGTAGAAGGATCAAGAATTGGGATCCTTCCCTATCCCGATCAATTACCTCATGAATTTAAATTCAAGAAAGATATGCTTCCTTTGTCGGAAGTTGATCTTGCTGTTTTCGGACATATACATACCACTCAAGTATTATTAAATGGAAAACTCCTGGTTCCAGGATCTTTAGAACGAGTAGACTTTGGAGAGACAACAGAAGAAAAAGGATTTTATGTATATGATACCAATTCGAGGAAATTAGAATTTCATTCAAATAATCCGCGTGCGCTAGTAAGAAAGTTCATCGAAGTTCCTACAGAGACTCTAAACCCAACAGAGTTCATTATCTCTCGTCTTCCCCAGAAAATTAAGGAAACAATTGTTCGTCTTGATATTCATATCTCCCCGTCTTTACAAAAACGGGTAATTCTACCAAGAATATATGAGGCTTTAGATCCCGCGTTTCATTATGAAATTAATTGGACAACCCCTGAAACAATCAAAGAAATCGTATTATCAGAACTAATCCTAGACCCCCTTGTTTTATTTAGAGATTTCGTCTCTGAACAGTATCACGATTATGAATACCTAGAGAAACTTCGTGATAAAGGCTTAGAAATTCTAAATACCGCTATCTCAAGAGTGGAGGAATCTAGATGAGTATGCAAACACGAATAGGACTAGGATTTGACCTCCAGCAAATGGAACTTTATCGTTTCATGAATTATCAGACTCCCGTTAAATTTGATTTCAGTGCACCTTATATTGTTATTGCAGGGCCTACAGGTTCAGGTAAAACCACTGTACTAGACGCTCTGACCTTTGCACTTTTTGGGAAGAGTTCACGTTTAGATCTACTAGGCGTAAAGATGGAAGATATTTGCAGTAAAAATGGGAACGTTCATTGTAGATTTAGAACAGGAAAAAATGTGATTAGAGTGAAACGGGGGCGAGATAAGAAGGGAAAAAGCTATCTTGAATTATTTATCAATGATAAGCGGGTTCCAGGCAAAATTCCTGAATTAAATGAAAAAATTCGGTCAACCATACTTGGAATGAACTATAAATCGTTTGTAAACTCAACTATCATTCGACAAGATGAAATGAAGGCTCTTGGCTCAAAATCATCAACTGAAAGATTGAAAACATTACAAACCTTATTTCGGTTAGATATCTTTGAGAAAGCGATAAATGATACACAGAGTCGATTACAAGAGGTTTTAAATGAAAAAAACCAAAAAGAGGGAGAACTTAAAGTCAAGAAAGAAGAAATAGCAAAAATTGTACAATTAGAATCCGAATTAGCAAAGAATAAACCTCAATTGATTTCTCGCACAGATAAACGCAAAAACTTACTCCAGATTATTGAAAAATTAAAGAGAAAGGAGGAAACTGCTCAAAAGACGTTAGAAAAGTACATATCTATACAGACTATGAAGAAGAATGCAGGAACACGATTAGAAACAAGTTCAAAAGAACTAACTAGCGTAAAAACTGAATTAATTAGGTATGAGGAGCTTCAAAACCAGATTGCTGAAATAGAGAAACAACTTAAAGAAATGAGAAATGTAGAAGAAAAAATCAAGGCTTTAGAACAAACGAAAAATGATCATCTTCTTATAAAAAGCCATCTAGATACTTTGAAAAAGAAAAAGCTACAAAGGGAAGATTCTCTGAGGAATGATCTAAAAATAAAGGTTGAGCGACTAAAAAAGGAACAAAATCGAACTAAAGAATTAAGTACAAAAATAGATCACGAAACAGCTTTCAAACTCCTCAACCAAGAAGGAAGACTACTAGAACGGATTCAACGTATTTCTTTAGAGCAATCATGGAAATTAACTGATAATATACTTCAAGAGCTTCACGAGGAACAACTTCAAGCAAGGAAAGAACTAAAGGAATTACAAACAGAGAAGAAATATATTAATAAAGACTCATTTATCCTTTCAGAAATAACACAAAAGATTTTGGAATTGGAGGAAGAAGTTCAAGAACTTGAGATTCGCTTAAGGCAGAGTCAAGAAGCTGATGAAAAAGAACTGCTTACAGAGTTGAAAAAATTAGAAGCACTCGATTTTACTCCAGAAAAGGACCAAAAATTAACTAAAATGCTAGCTAAACACACTTCAAACTTAAAAATCCAAGAAAAATATGAGAAAATTAAACAAGAGGCGAAAGTTCACGTTGATCCTACTTCCAAGGTTTCCAC
>JBHLPQ010000224.1:0-5754 GCA_048939265.1 Promethearchaeota archaeon | reverse complement strand
TGAAATCACTGCAGGTGGAATAATCCTTGCTACTGGTTTTGAAGAATATAATCCTAAACTGGTAGAGGAATACCATTATGGAACGCCTGGGTATGAAAATGTTATTACACAAAGTGAGCTGGCTAGATTACTTGATATTACGGGCCCAACTTTTGGGAAACCGATGAAAAAAGATGGGAGTCCAATCAAGAGTCTTGTTATTATAAATTGTGTTGGATCACGGTCACAAAAATACAATATTTGGTGTTCTAACATTTGTTGTATGATTGGGATCAAGCATGGAATTAAGATTAAAGAGAAATTCCCCGAAATCGATGTGTCGTGTTGCTATATTGATATCAGAGCTGTGGGATCAAATTATGAAGAGTTCTACAATCAAGCACGTGATCTTGGGGTAAAATTCATTAGGGGTCGTCCTGCAGAGATTGAAAGCGATGGGACAACATTATACGTTCACACAGAAGATGCTCAAGCTGATGAACTATTAACAATTGAAACAGATATGGTCGCTCTCTCAATGTCAATGGTGGCAAGTTCTGGAGTCGCAGAACTCGCTGAAAAACTTAAAATTGAAACTGATGAATCTGGCTACTTCAAATCCCTGTATTCAAAATTCAAAACGACAGAAACTAAACAACCAGGCGTGTTTGTTGCTGGCACAGCCATATCCCCAGCCGATATCCCAACTACAAAAACACGAGCGGGGTTTGCTGCAAGTCATCTTAATATGCTTTTATCTAAAGGAACCCTTGAGAAAAGATTTCCTATAGCAGAGGTTGACAACGATAAATGTACTCTTTGTGAGATATGCATCGCTGCGTGTCCATTTGGAGCAATTGAAGCTATTGAAGTAGCTAATCCAGGTATTAAGATTCAAGTGATTCCATCTCTTTGTGTAGGCTGTGGTCAATGCGCTTCCTCATGTCCCGTTTCAGCAATAACCATTGAATACTATGCCGAAGAACAGATCCTCAAACAAGTCGAGGGATTGCTTTATGACGTGAGTGATAATCCTGAGCCGATTATTGTCACCTTTGCTTGTTGGGAATGTGCATATTCAGCAACAGATGCAATAGGAATGACCGCGAATTATCGACTTAAAACGACCACCGATTTGAAGGGAGGAATTACCGAGGAATATCCTCACAATGTTAGGATTGTCCCAGTTCAATGTACAGGAAATATTTCAGCTAGAATGATCCAAAAAACCTTTGGTATGGGCGCAGATGGTATAATTATTCTTGGTTGTTATGAAGACAAGTGTCATTATGAAACTGGATCCAAAGCAGCCGGAACTCGTGTTGAAATTCTTAAGACAATGCTTGAATACGCAGGAATTGATCCTAGGAGGCTAGAAAAGCAGACGACATACTACATGAGCAGCGACAGATTTGTGTCTACAGTAGTTCAGATGACCAATGCGCTCAAGGAATTGGGGAAACTGGAACGTTGAGGTTTATAGTAAGAAATTCAAGGTGAAAAAACATATGGAACCTACAGAACTTCTTGAAAAATTTGAAGAACTTTTAGAAGTTACAAAGTTATGTTATCAATGTGGTACATGCGCGGGGGGTTGTCCAGTCTTTAGGCAATACCCCAATTTTAATCCGCGACGGGTAATGGAAAAATTACTCATGAAGGATTTTTCAGAGCAGTTATTTGATGATCAACAGATATGGTACTGTTCGATGTGCTATACTTGTAGCGTTCGATGTCCTCAGGGGATTGATATTGGACATGTCATCACAGAGATAAAGAACCTCGCGGTACAAATGAAGAATGCTCCGCCAGGAATCATTGCTGAAATGGAGGCAATTATGGAAACAGGGGTAACAGCAGCTATCTCTAAAGGAATCATGAAGAGACGAGAACAATTAGAGTTACCAGAGTTACCACCCCCCAATCTTGATGAAATAAGAAAGATCTTCGAAGTGACTGGAGCTGCGAAGTATATCAAAGAAATCAAAGAAATAAAGGAGGAGACAAGCTAATGTCAAAATTTGCTTTTTTCGTTGGTTGTACTATACCATATCGTATTCCCTTCGTTGAAGCATCAATCCGTAAGACTTTACCCGAGTTTGGCATTGAGCTCAACGATTTACCGTTCGCTTGTTGTCCTGATCCCGGTGGTGTACAAGGATTCGATAGTGTAACATGGTATACGCTAGCAGCTCGGAATTTATGTCTTGCAGAGGAAGCAAATCTTAATATCATTACAGCCTGCAGCGGTTGCTTTGAAACGTTGAAAGTCAGTAATACAAGGTTAAAAAACGACTCTAGCCTTAAAGATAAGGTAAATGGAAATTTAAATGAATTAGGTCGTGAATTTAAGGGTACAATTGAAGTAAAACACTTTGCTGAAGTTCTATATGACGAGGTAGGCATAGATAAGATTGCAGCTAAAGTTCAGAAACCTCTTACAGGAGTGAGGTTGGCTACTCACACCGGTTGTCACTTCGTCAAACCTCCGGAAATTCTTGAGACCGATAACCCAGAGAACCCTCATAGACTAGATGAAATGGTTGAGGCTTTAGGAGCTCAAGCAGTTCCTTATTTAAATAAGCTCATGTGCTGTGGAGCTGGAACTCGTGGTGTTGACCAAGATACAGCAATTGCAATGGCACATGAGAAGATAGTTGGAGCAGAAAGAGCCAAGGCTGATGCTCTTGTCACAATTTGTCCGACCTGTTTCGTTCAATATGATGTGGGTCAAAAATTGATGGCTAAGCAATTTGATAAAACCAATCTTCCAGTTTTTGTCTATCCTGAGTTGCTAGGAGTGAGTATGGGGATGGACTTGAGTACAGGTTTCAAAATGCATTCTATTAAAGTCGCTCCAATCTTAGAAAAAATAACAGGCTAAAAACGGAAAATCTATGGGTCTTTTTAAAACCCAGTTTCTTTTCTTTTTTCTGGGGGTTATCTTCGTCTATTTTTCTCTTTCTTTTTTCTAATCAAATATTTAATCAGAGATTAAGAAAAAATATTTTTTTTTAACAACTTAAATTGCAATTGAAAGGAAAGTTCACAATCGAAATCTTTATACTATTTCCAATGATAATCACTATTATTTCCAATGATAAATTAAGAGATAATTAAATGAAAATTACCATAATTTTCGATAATGATGCGTGGAAAGATGGATTAATGTCTACATGGGGTTTTTCTTGTCTTGTGGAGGTATATGGTAAAAGGATCCTTTTTGATACTGGTTCAAATGGTTCTCTACTTCTCGAAAACATGAAAAAACTTGATATAGATCCCACCATAATTGATATGATTTTCATTTCTCATGCACATGGTGACCATACAGGTGGGCTTTCAGATCTTCTCGACCTACATCCAATCAAAGTTTACATTCCCTATTCATGCACGATAAAGTATTCTAGGGGAGAAATCATTAAGGTTAAGGATGCTCTTAAAATACATGAAAATATTTTTTCAACGGGTGAACTTAAAGGTATAGAGCAATCTCTCGTTGTCAAAATAGAAACAGGATTAGTTGTAATTGTGGGATGTTCCCATCCTGGAGTTAGAACTATTCTAGAAGCGACATCCCAGTTTGGGAAAGTTGTTGCGCTTATAGGGGGATTGCACGGGTTTCATGATTTTGATCTAGTAAAAAATTTAGACTTTATCTGTCCTGTTCATTGTACCCGACACAAATCCAAAATAAAAGCACTGTACCCTGCAAAATATATTATAGGAGGAGCAGGTAAAATAATAGAAATAAAATAGAGAATCATTAAAATCCTTGATTTTTAAATTATTAGCATTCTGAAATATACCCTCATATTTCAGAATTTAGAATAGAATGAATATTTTTATCAAATTATCTAGTTAATCAGGCAATTAAAGAAAACAACTTCATTGCAACAGATCATAAAATGTTTTGTGCGATTGCACAAAATATATATACTAGTTTTGTGCATTAGCTCATAGGTGATGAAATGCCTAGAGGAGATAGAACTGGACCAAGAGGATTTGGGCCAAGAACAGGCCGAGGTTTGGGATATTGTAGTGGATTTTCTACTCCTGGATATACCAAGGGGCCAGGTATGGGTATGGGCTGGGGAGGCGGTTGGGGACGCGGCTGGGGTTGGGGTCGAGGATTTTACCCAGGGCCATACTATTATCCGCCCGATGTACCACCTCTTACCACCACGACTGTACCTTCTTGGCCAACTGCGCTTAGTCCAGATGATGAATCAAAATATCTAGATCAGACACTAAAAAGTATGAGGAAAGAGATCGAACTTATAGAGAAAAGATTAGCAGAATTGGCTAGTAAGAAGAAAGATTGAGCTGACTTACAATTTGCAGCCATTTCTTCTTTTTTTTACAAAGGTGAAATCTCTTTGTTCATAAATCGGCTTAATTAGTTATCATTGTTATATCTGATAATACAGCGACATTCAAACAAAAAAACCTCTAGGGTGAAAAAGTGACATTCAGGAGTTTGGTGAGTTTGAATGTATGAAAAAGAACAACCTGGATTGAGAGTTATTGAAGAGGATATCATGGAAGTATTGTTTAGCTTACATATTTCTAAGAGCGAAAGACAACGTATCAAAATGGGAGAGATATTGGATAGAATGGAAGATAAGCTCACCAAAGCTCAGCTTACAAATATTGTACGTCGAAAACTAGAACCACAGGGCTATGTTGATTATCTTCCCTATGAAGGTGTTCACCTAACTAGAAGAGGATATCAAATAGCAAAAAAGATCGCCCGAAATCATAGACTCGCAGAAGCTATGCTCTATCAAATATTTGAGATGCCCTTCATCAAGCTTCATGAGCAAGCATGTCATCTCGAACATGCAATATCTGACGAAATCGCTGAATATGTCTATCGCAAGCTACAAGTGAAAACGTCTCCCTTTGGGATGCCTATTCCAATGAAAGAGAAAGATGAAGATTCGGGTTGTGAAGATAAATGCTTACATGAAGTTTCTACAGGAGTACCACTGACTCTGACTAGAATTCAAGATCATTCGACAGAGATTGCCAAGAAATTGAAAACATATGATATTAGTGCTGTTGGGACAAAAATGTGCGTGAAAAGCATTAATAATGAAGGAGTTGTAGTTGAAGTAAATAAAAACATACAGAAAATTCCCCTTTCAATTTCCAAGCTTCTCTGTGTCAAGCCTGAAGTAAAACAATTAAGAAAAAATTAGCTAAAATGGCTAAATTTCATTTTCTAGCTTAAGAAGGAGTAAAAGATACTATAAACAATGTTCAAACTGTTTATCAGATTCGAGGAAATTAACAGTGAAAATAGATGGATAACGCTCAAGGGTGTTTAATATTAGAGGCAATAGCAGAGGTAATCAATCTGGCATGAGAAAACGTTTTAGAGGAGGAAGACCCAGAGTTCAACCTTTCATTGGTAACGAATGGAATAGCTCAAATGGTGAGACTATATTATCTCTCTCTAGAGCAGAATTAGAGGTCCTCAGACTAGTTGATGAGCAGAATTTAACCCAAGAGCAGGCAGCTGAGAGAATGCAAATTTCACGGGGAACTTTATGGCGAATTTTGCAGGAAGCCAGAAAAAAGTTAATTTCAGCTCTTAATTCAGGTAAAACTAGCATTCATGTAAATATCGATGAAAATTTGAGGTAAATGATGATCAGTTGACTATCCCTCGACACTATCTCTTTCATTAAGGAATGAAAAGAAAATAGAGCCAACAATTTTAAAAACGAATCTTATCTTAAATTAATAAGATTTTATATGACTATTGAA
>JBHLPQ010000223.1:0-5757 GCA_048939265.1 Promethearchaeota archaeon | reverse complement strand
GTGCACCAGGGATTGAGGCAGTCCCCATTATTTTTAGTATAATGGTAATTTCATTGATTGGTTCCAAGAAACGTAAATAATAGCGTATATGTTTTCTTTCTTCTTGCAAACAAGAAGGACTAATTTCTAATTACAGAACTTTTTATTTGTTTTCACTCCAATTCAAGAAGATGTTCTTGACACGGGTAATAAACTGATAGTCTAGCTCTACCATATCTGAATAAGCAGAAAGAAGTTCTGAAAGCCGTTTTTCAATGATTGATCTAATAGGGAGAATTGATCTGTATAATATTGGGTAGAGAATAACAATTAATCCGTAATTCTTAGCTTGGTTCCTTTTTATTCGTGCATCATTATGATGGCTTTCCATCATTTGAAATCCAAATACCAAACCATGATATCTTTCATAATTTGGTACAGGAAGTTCGAATAATCCTCTTGAATATTCATGGCCTGCACCAGTTGCGGTCATATAATGCGCTCCTAGCTTTATAAGAAAATTGTCTTTTTCTTGAGATGATATCGAATTTTCAAAAGGCAGTGATGATGTAAGAAATGGTTCTGGACCTAATTTCCCAAATTTATAAACTGTCACTGATAATTGGTCAGGATCAGCCTGTAATCGTCGTGAAAGGATCATTTCTTGTTGAATGCGATGCTCAAGTAAAACTTTGGTAATTATTGGTTGTTGATTATCTGTTGTTAAGAAATCATCCTTTGTCAAATAGTCTTTAATTCCTAGCTTCATTGCCTGTACGGCAATCTTTTCAGACCCTAATCCAGTGATCATTATGATTGGAATTTCAGGATTTAAGATACGGATTTCTTTGATTACATCTATTCCGGATTTGCCTGGGAGGGAATAATCAACAAGAACTAAATCATAGGATGGGTCTGATTTAATTTTTTTTATTCCCTGCTCACCAGTTTCGCATATTATTACGTTTTTAAGGCCAATCCTACCCAATCGCTTGAGAAAAAGAAATTGATGATCTCGTGAGTCCTCAATCAATAGAACCTTAGCATTACCAATTGGATCTACTTCTTCAGAGGACAATTTTAAATCAAATCCGCTTTCTCGTAAAAATAAGCACATATACATGGTTCTTAATGAAACACAAGATGTGTAATGGAAACAATCTGAAACATGTTGTATTTTCTGTTATTATTTGTGATGAAACATTTTCTAATTAATATCTATTCATAATATCTTTTAACTTATAGCAAATAACTCAATTCACTAAAGATCTCATTAAACTTAATCAGAAGGAGGGAAAAGATTTTGGTGGAGTAACCATTCATATGCCTCATCAATCGTTACTTCCATGGATTTTTCGGGATGAAATCCCAGCTCGTTTTTGATTTTGTTATCGATGTATCTCCGTGAAAAGGCAAATTTTGTCACACGATAACGATTTAGTGTAGTATGTCTCCCTGTTAGTTTTGCGTATATTTCAGATAGTACTGCAACAGTATAAACGAAACGGAAATTTCTATGTTTCGGAAGTTTAGGAGGATCTATTTTTTTGACAACATAATTTAGAAAATCTATTAGTTTACATTCAAAAGATTTTAAATTGTAAACCTCCCCTTTTGCCAGTTCTTTCTTTTCATCTATTAATAATAAAGCCGAGCAAAGGTCGTAGGGGTGAATAAATGTTAAATATCCAGCACCTTTTCGTAAAATAGGGAATTTTTGTTCGTAAATAGCTTTAAAGATACCAAACATCGTTTTCATATCTCTAGGACCAATGACACTTGGAGGACGGATAATACTAAAATTTTTCCAACCGTTATCTTCAGAGACATTCCATATAGCCTTTTCTTGAAGATATTTACTCTTTTGGTAAATACTGGTAGGATTAAACTTATACGTCTCATCAATCGGAATACTAGGAATGTAATGGCCATAGACACCAGTCGAACTTGTATGAATCAGGAATGGATCGTTATTATTCGCAAGACATGATTCTACCAAGTTATTCATACCCTTTACATTCACTTTATATAAATCATCCCATCCAGCCCAGTCTGTTGCTAGAGCGGCCAGGTTGAAAACTATATCAACATCTTCTAATGCTTTTCTTAAACTACTACTGTCAGTAAGGTCTGCTTTAATTGGATTAAATCCCATTTTTTGGATATTAACCTTGTCATCAGAGGAACGTATTAAGACTCTACACTGACTATTTTCATAATGAAAATTCTCTGCTAGCATTTCTAACAAAAAATTCCCCACTAATCCAGTGCCTCCAGTAACTAAACAAACCATATTGCCCACCATGGGATTGGGATTTAATTCTAAGTTTTGGATAACCAGCCTTCAAGATTACTTTTTTTACTAATCTGTTGTTCTGTTTGAGCGATCCGTTTTTTTGCAATATTAAAAATTGGTTCTGAAATCTCAAATCCAATGTAATTTCTACTATATTGAATGCAAGAGAGTATAACGGATCCACTACCCATAAAAGGTTCAAGGATAAGATCATGTTCATTACTCCCCATACGTACACATTTATCAGTAACAGCTAAAGGCAACCTAGTTGGAGTTTTTTCACCCCCTTTTTGATAATCTCTTTTAATTAACCAAACATCTTCAAAATACAGCTTTCCTGGAGAACTAGAATATTCGGAAATTCGATTAAAGGTGCGTAGATTATCTTGTTTTTCGGGTAATTTGGTAAAATACAATATATGATAATGACTTGACACAAACCGCTTTTTTGTGAATACCCCAAATTGGTACTTCCAAATTATATGATTAACCAGTCTAAATCCTATTTTAGATAGCGAGTTAAGGATATCATTAAGATGATTCCAACCGGAAAAAATAAACCCACTAGCTGTAGGTTTCATTACTCTCCAAGCAGCTTTTAGCCATTGCATTGTGAACTCATGATAATCTTCACTTATTTCCGTGTAAATTCTACCCAGTTCTTTTTGTTTTCGATTATATTGAGAACCTACTTTATCAAAGCTTATTCCAAATGGAGGATCGGTTAAGAGAAGGTCTATTGTCTCAGGCTCTATCAGATCCATCCCTTCAAGACAATTCATATTATAAACTTCATTGATACTTGAACTCATTGTCTTCTACATCTCCAGAATTTGTACCTTTGAGCCTTTTCTATTTTTGCTATCAAATAACTCCAAGAAAAAATCGCTTATCTTTCTTGTTTTCGCTCTGATGCAAGAATAGTATTAGCAAATAATTCCATAACGGTTATTGGACCAACTCCACCAGGAACTGGGGTGATAAAACTACACATTTCTTTAACATCTTCAAAATCGACATCCCCACAGAGCTTCCCCTTTTCATCCCGATTCATTCCGACATCAATTACTACTGCATCTTTTTTTACCATTTCAGCTGTTACTATCTTCGGTTTACCAATTGCGACAACAAGAATATCTCCCAATTTTGTATATCTGGACAGAGGTTTACTACGAGAGTGACATTGGGTAACAGTGGCATTTCGATTTTCAAGGAGAGTTGCCAGGGGACGACCTACTAAATTTGATCTGCCAACGATAACAGCATGTTTTCCTTCGATCTCAATATTATAACGATCAAGAATTTCAATGCAAGCGAGAGGTGTACAGGGCCAAAAGATTTCCTCTTTATATCCGAGGCGACGACGACCAACATTGATGTAATGAAGACCATCGACATCTTGGTCTGGCCGAATAGAACCTAGAACTTTATCGGTACTAAATCCTTCTGGGAGTGGTAATTGAATAATGATAGCATCATCATTTTTTAGCTCAGTTGAGATGAAATTCACTAATTCGGACTCAGTAGTTGCTTCAAACTGGTGAATTCTAATGTCAATTCCAATTTCTTTTCCTTTCATTCGTTGATTCTTTACATACACGGTTGAAGCTGGATCCAATCCCACCTGAATTATACTCAATGAGGGGGGACGTTCTAGATTATTTATCCTAGCGATTAATTCCTCTCTCAGAGATTGTGCAATAATTCTTCCATCTATTATCATTACCATTCATAATACGTCCGATCTGCTTCAAAGCGATCTTTAAAAAAGAATAATATGGAAATTAAGAAAGCTCTGCCTCAATAACCTTAAGAATAGCTTCCCTCTTAGCATCAAGCTGCGTTTGGATTTCTTCTATGTCTTGTGTAAATTGAGATTTGATTTCTTCGTCCTTAATACTTAACATATTTATTTTAACGTTAAATATTGCACCTCTTACAGCAGAGTCAGCAAATAGCGCGGCAACACCTGCATCAGTAATAGCATTCTTATTTCCTCTGTCAGCTACGGCCAGGATTAGATCTAATGCCTCAAAACTTAATTTTGCTACCTCCAGGGGAACTTCTGCAGCTCCTCGAAGTGCATTCTGAATAGCCTTTACACGAGCATCTGGATCGTCTTTTGGCATCCTATAAGCTTTTAAAATCTCATTAAAGGCATTTGTATCTTCATCAACCAGGTTACTTAACCTTTGATGGAGTTCTGTACCACGAGAGACTACTTTTTCCATCTCTGCTTGAACTTCAGAAAAATTTTCTTTTCCAACAGTAGTTTTTCCTACTAAAACCGCTAAAGCAGCACCTAGTGCTCCACCAAGAGCAGATACACTTCCCCCTCCTGGTGCTGGTTTATCTGAAGCAACTTCCTCTAAAAATTGCGTTACAGTAAGATCGATTAGATTTTTATCGGTCATTTTATCATCAACTCTATAATTTTCTCTTCAGGGATAAATTCATCGAGGTCGCTAAGACCTAGATTGTCTATAGCGCTTTTTATCAGTTTTTCCTCGTTATCTTCATTTGGCGCATAAAATTTACCAGCTAGAAGTATAGCTTCAAGAGGAATTAATCCAACAATTTCACTTCCTGTCACGTTTGCACCTCTTTCTTTAGCTAATTTTTTAATTTCTTCAAATACTTCATGTGGTTTTGTTAGTTCACGATAATTCATGACATTCATTGATATTTGTGTCAATTTTCGATCAGGTTTCTCAAGGGTCACTCCCATGCCTTGAATTCCTTTAAATAATCCTGGTTCTCTTATTTTCTGTCCATTTTTCTCAACCCACCACCCTGATTCTCGAACAATGCGGCCAATTTCAACTGCAATATCCACATCCTCAGAATCAATGTTTACATTATAAGCAATCAGGAAATCTCTAGCCCCAATGACATATGCCCCAGAACGTTCATTGAAGACTGGTTCACCAAAATCAGGTTTCCATTGTGGATCAACAATTTTTTCAGGTAATCCCTCATACTCCCCTTTACGGATATCTGGTAACCTTACTCTTTCATTGCTGGTAGCAGCTTTTGCATATAAATATGTAGGCACATTCAATTCTTTTGCTACTCTTTCAGCAACTTGGCGTGCTATCTGAATACAATCTGCATCAGTCACTCCTTTTACTGGTATAAAAGGACAAACATCGGCCGCTCCTAGCCTAGGATGTTCCCCTTTATGTTCTCTCATGTCTATGAGATCGGTAGCTTGGGATATACTCTGAAATGCTGCTTCCCCCACTGATTCAGGGGTTCCTACAAAAGTAATAACGACACGATTATAATCAACATCTGGGTCTACGTTTAATAATTTTATATCTACAACAGCTTCAATAGCTTTCGCAATTGATTCGATAACAGTAGTATCAGAAGTTGAAAAATTGGGCACACATTCAACAATTTTCTCCATAATATAACCTCAAAATTGATTATACCACTAATAAAAACCACTAATTACCGAATTAAGGCAACTTATCAAG
>JBHLPQ010000074.1:0-17282 GCA_048939265.1 Promethearchaeota archaeon | reverse complement strand
TTTCATACGGGTACCCCGCACCTATCCATGCGCTAAAGCCATATGCCATATTCTTAACTTGGGTATACCCCAATGAATCAAGAGTGTCACTGGCAGTGGCAGAACGATAACCAGATTGGCAATAAACAAGAATGGATGTTGATGTATTTTTTGGAAGTTCATCTTTACGTGCAAAAATATCATTCACAGGAATTAGGTATGCTCCAAGAATATGACCTGCTTCAAACTCATATGGATTTCGTACGTCAAGAACAAATAATTCTTCATCATTATCAACGAGTTCTTTTGCTTCAGAAACTGAAATAGTTATAAAACTCTCTTTAATTCCAGTAGTTGAATAGCAGAACGATGAGAGAAAGATAATAAGGATACTTCCCGTCAAATACCAGTTCTTAATTGCTTTAACTCTTATTTTCATTTCTATCAGCTTAGGTATTCATAAAGAATACCTTAAAGAATATTATCAATTTAATTTGAATTAATGAAAATATTTCACATGGGCTCTATATCGTATTTCACTGTCAAATTTCTTCGAACATAGTTTGCATCGGAATTTTCCACAATTGTTTTTTCGTTCATGTAAGCGGAGATCAACTAAACGGTCGAATTTCTGCCCACATTTTTTACATTTCAGATCCCGAATTTTTTTTACTTCTCTCTTAATTGGTGGAGGAGTAGAATCAGGTTTTTTTCGATAAATCCTGTGTCTTAGCGAAAAAACATCGAAGCTCTCTTTAAATGTCTGGGGAAGTATTTCCGTTCTACCTAAAATTAAAAAACCATTAGGAACCAACAAATTGTGAAATTTACGAAAGATTTCTTTTTGAATTTCTTTTTAGATATATATTATGTCATTCCGACAAAAAATGATGTCTAATTTTGGAAAACGATATTTGTCTTTCAATAAATTTAAGTATGAATAATCAACCATTCGTCTAAGAGTATACTTTACTCTCATCCCTTTAGCAAATGGTTCAAAATATTTGAGTAAGAACTCCTTGGGAATATTGTTTAAGATTTCTCCTTCATAAATACCTCTCCTAGCTATCTGAAGGAGTTCATCATTAAAATCCGTTGCGTAGATCTTAACATTATACTTTAAAAAATGGTTACCTAGTGTATTATGAACAACACATGCGATACTATATGGTTCAGAACCAACAGCGCATCCTGCGCTCCAAATACGAAGAGAAGGGGAGACCTCTTTTTGTTTGATTTCCTTCATATAATTTCTCATAATACGTTGAAATTCTTCCCATGTATCGGGATCACGGAAGAATTTGGTAACATTAATTGAAAGACTTTTCTTTAACGAGTTGATTTCGTTATCATTCTGTATTAAAATGTCGTAGTAATCCTCATATGTTTTACAATTCTTATGTCGCAGTCTTATAGCTATCCGACGACTTAGATACTTATCTTTGTACTGACTGATGTCACAGAAACCTCTTTTATAGAGGTATTGTTTAATTAAATTAAAATTTTGTTGGTCGGGGAGCATTCTGTTTTTCTTCTAATGAATGAATTCATTGCAAGTAGAAAACTCTACACAAAAGTATACATTCATCGATCACATTAAAACATCAGTATTTAATCGGACTTTTAAAAGACTGAAATTGCTTTGTTAGTCTAAAGACGGATAGAATTGGTGAGGTCTATGTCTAAAATTAATGAATTTAATTCTTATAGGGAAAAAATGAACAAGATAATCTTGGAGGATGCTAATTTGGGGATCAAAAGGTTTTTTGCGTTGGATACACAAACATATGCTAAAGGTGCTCTTTCCTCTAAGGTTAAGGAATTGCTGGGATTAGTAGCCAGTCTCGTTTTAAGGTGCAATGATTGTATCACCTATCACACCATACAATGTCATGAACTAGGAGTCACAAAACAGGAATTTTATGAAGCTTTCAATGTAGCATTAATTGTTGGAGGATCTATTGTAATTCCTCATTTACGAAGAGCAGTAGAGATCTTGGAAGAATCTTATTCTGGAAAAAAAACTAGATGATCTAACGCTATTAAGGAAAAAAAAGGGCAGTGTGACCTTGTCACAGAGTTCAAGAATTCACAGATTCTTTTTAATAACCTAATCGACTCTAAAATAATATCTTTGTCTGGTGCCAACTTTACGTTGATCTTTTAAAAACGAGTAACCTCTATCTTGAAGATGATCACAGATTTTTCTAAGTAATTTAGTATTTGTAAGTTGAAAGTAAACACTAGGAGGGTTGTGAAAATTTTTCACCTCCTCAATTAGTCGAATGGTGAATTCATGACCTATTTTTCCTCCAACTAATTCAAATTCTTGGCCAACGAAACCTTTGTTTAAATTCTGCTGATGAAAAAAATTTTGATCGTACTGAGGAGGATTACAGATAATCGCATCAAATTTTGTTAAGGAATCATAATACTTGTCCAGAATACAGTCTTTTTCAACTTTGATTAATGAAATGAGGGGTTCTAAATTATTCATTCGTATATTTCTTCGGGCACTCTGTAAAGCAATTTCATCGTATTCAGTGGCTTTGACGTTGCAACCAATTTTAGCTAGCATCATTGTCAAAATCGCTGAGGCTCCTGTACCAATTTCCAATATTATTCTCTTCTGAGTGTTTTCATTAATTATCCATGATAAAAACATCCACCTACTACACACAGTTGGAATGAGGTATCCTGATGGAACAGAGAAGTCTAATGACATAAAATCCTGGAGAACTAAGCGATTGTATAATAATAAAGCCTCACTATTTCCTAAATCAATACTATTCTTCCCTTTGATTGTATAATTTCTCAAGGTTGGGCAACGCTTGAGAGCTTCTTTGATAGGAAGTCCACATGGTTTTTGAGGATAGAAATAGGAATTCATGTCGATAAAAAGCTAAAAACTACTCAAGACTAAATACTTAAGGTAGAGTTGATTAATTCGATAGAGAACCAGAATTAATAGAAATGAAGACGGATTTGTTCATCATGACACCTGAAATAAACTATGACTGGAAGATATCAACACTAGCTCTTCATGCTGGCGATGATGAAAAGTATGCCGATTCTCTTGTTACCCCTATTTTTGCAACATCCACGTTCAGTTTTCCTAATGTTGAAATTGGTCGAAAACGATTCAACGGAGAAGAACAGGGTTATATCTACACTCGACTTGGGAACCCGACGGTTAAAGCTTCAGAGAAAAGGTTAGCTATTCTTGAAGGGGTAAATTTGATTAAAAAAGGGATTGAGGTTGAGGGACATGCCTTTGGAACAGGAATGGCTACTATTGCCTCTGTAATCATGGCATTAACTAAGAGCGGAGATACAATTCTAGCTACGAATCCTGTTTATGGCGGAACGAATTATTTCTTTGATGGGATAATGAAATCTTACTATGTTCATACAGATTATATTGACACATCAGGTACGGACGGATCGGAGCATGTTAAAGAAGCAATAGACTCAAGAACCAGCTTAATTTATCTTGAAAGTCCTACTAATCCTAACTTAATGATTTGTGATATCAATGAAATATCAAAAATCGGACATGAAAATAATATTCCCATTGTTGTTGATAATACATTTGCCACGCCCTTAATTCAAAGACCCTTGGAACTAGGAGCCGATATTTCATTACACTCAACCACAAAATACTTGAATGGTCATGGAACAACATGTTCGGGGATTTTAGCTTCGCAATTAATAGGAAAAGCAAAAGAAAGGCTTCTGTTTGTGAAAAAAAATCTTGGGACGACACAATCTCCATTTGACGCATTTCTAGTTTTAAATGGGATGGAGACTCTGCCAATAAGGATGGAAAAACATTGTGTCAACGCATTGGCTTTAGCTGAATATTTATCAGACCATCCCAAGGTTAAAGAAGTCTTTTATCCAGGTTTACAATCCCACCCCCAACATAGGCTTGCAAGGAAACAAATGAATGGATTTGGTGGGATGATTGCTTTTGAACTTAAAGGAGGTTTAACTTCTGGAGAGTCCCTAATGAATAATGTTAAGGTCATCACATTAGCACCCTCATTAGGGTGTAGTAAGAGCTTAATCCAGCATCCTGCTAGCATGAGCCACGTTAAAGTCCCACGTGAAAAACGTATCGAAAGTGGAATTACTGATGGTTTGGTAAGATTTTCTGTAGGACTTGAGGATATTGACGATCTGATCGAGGACTTAGGCACAGCTCTTTCTTATTCTTAGAAAGGGATGAATCATTCTTTTGTAGATATCTTGTGAACAATCCACCATTTATCGTCTATTTTCATTAGGTTAAAATAGTCGATATATTGTACATTCTGATTTCCAATCTTGATTTTGGCGGATCCTATTTGCCCTTTTGTAACATCAACATAATAGAAAGAAGTATCCCATTTAAGATTCAAATCAACTTTTTCTGGATCATACCAAGAATAATACTCTTTCTTATCTACAGTTTTTAGTTGGCCTTGATCATCATGATGAAAAAATCTCCATTCCTTATGTAAGACCTTTTCATAGAGGGATGGATCAGCCTTAACGTGACCTTCGTGGTAATAATCCATAATCACTTTTTTTATTGCCAGTACATCTTCGCTTTCAGTCATCTTCAATCATTTCCATTTATGAGAAGAGTCCTACAAAGAACAGAAATATGTTATTCTCCCATTAATATTCTTCCTTCCTATATAACCCATATTTTGAAGTGAAATTAGGTTTTCTTCAGTTCTAGTAATGTCTTCTCCACTTTCTCGCGCAATTTCGTCGATAGTCCCTATTTCTATGGTTATTAAAGCCAGTGCGGTCGATTGTAAATGATTAGGTAATGTAAAAATTTCTGCAGTTGAGAGTTTCGATAAAGGCTTAATTGATCTTGACTCATCACTAACTGTGCTTTCTTGTACAATTTCATGAATTTCTTTTTTAAATGGTTCAAGAATATTAAGATTGAAATTCTTTTGCGTTATCACTTCGCCGAATTCATTAAGAAACCTTAATCCTATAATCTGTACGATATCTTCAGGTTTGTCAGGGACATCAGTAATAATTACAATGCGAAAAGATCCAAATGATCTAGTGTGATAAGAAAGGCCCTCGACTTCAATAGAGTTGATTTCAGCATCACTCTCTGTCATTGCACCAGTCATATATTGAATTGCGGTGAAAACTCCTCCAAATAGAATATCATTCTTATATTCATCCCCTTCAACAGATTGAAATTGTTCTGATAATATTGTACGCCCATCGTCAGTTATCACTAAAACAGCGTAAATTATCATCTAATTTTTATCCCCTGAATCAATATTATCTTTAAGATAGAATTGAATAAAAAATTATTCTAGTAGTACTAATGTTTATTAAGGAAGAACATAAATATAAATAGTAGAACTCATTTTTATGTGTAATCACATGTAATAAATATATCATTCTTAATACAATATATTAAAAACGAGATGATATGATGTCCAAACAAAATCAACACAAGTACAAATTTGCCGAGATAACTCCCACACCACCCATTATACCTTTTCTAATTAGTATATTCATGGTTACAGGTAAATTTAAAAGACGGAGAAGGAGAAAATTTTAATAAAACACTTGAATCTCTTTTCTTACGGTTAAGATACCGCTTCTAGAGGATTTCATATCTCAAACAAACAAAGGATTTTATAGTAAAGAAATCACCAAAAAGGTGGTGAGCGAAATGGCGGGTATATCGAATTTAAAAATCCTCTTGAAATCAATGAGTCCGAGGTTGGTTGATGAAGATTATGTTTTTACTACTTTATCTGATACTCAATTCTCCCAGTTAAACATCACCCCACTCTTGATGTTTAAAGAGGCGGAAGGATTTACTCTTATTGTTACAAAAGAAGTTGCAGAATTGAATTCCTTCGTTCATACAGGGATATGGTCATGGATTATCCTATCAGTCCATTCAAATCTAACAGCGATAGGTTTCTTGGCTGCAATTACAAAAAAACTAGCTCATTCAGGGATAAGTGTAAATGTAATATCCGCTTTTTATCATGATCACCTTTTTGTACCAAGAGAACAAGCACATAAAGCGATGGATCTTTTAGAGGAATTATCTTCTTTAGAAGAGTAAGAGTTTGTTCTTTGAAATCCAAGGAGCATGTCTAGTGTGCCAATAGTACCTAGCGATTTAGTTGAATATCCTATTATAAACTATTTTAAATACAGAAATAGAGGAAAAATTAGAGATAACGAACTCACTCAGGCATTTGTATCGGTTTACACTCAGTATTATCGAAAAAATCCTCGGAATTTCTTTCTTGAGAATTTTAACCTTCAATCGATAAATATAAACTGGAGTGAACCAATTTCTCGCGGAAAATTCCAACACTCTATAGGCCATACGACAAGTTCTTACCAACCACTATCTCCACTATTCCAAGATGACAAATATCACCCTGTTTCCCGAATGTTAACCCATCGTTATACATTGAAAAATGACAAATCAACAAATGTGGTCTTATTCATTCATGGCTATGCAGAGACCACGTTTGTATTTCATGAATTAAGCTATTTTCGAATTATGAAACGAATTCTACAGGGGGATATTTTTACTTTAGAACTTCCTTATCACTTCCATCGTCAACCTACAGACTCTCCCTTTTCAGGAGCTTATTTCTTGAATGGCAATCCGGTTCGGATGTTGGAGGCCATTCGTCAATCAATACAGGAAATTCTATTATTAACAAAATACCTGAAAGCACGATATGACCGTGTGATCATATTTGGAGTTTCTTTGGGAGGGCATTTAGTAGCCCTTACTACCCAGTTTCTCACTGATGTTGAAATTATCTGTGCGTTGGCTAGTCCATTTATCTTCAGTTTAAATCCTAAAATAGTTCCCATTTCAACGGAAATTGTATCTCAGTTAAAAAAGAGCGGTCAAACCAATTGGTATAAGATTCTATACGTCTGTAACTTAAAATATTTCGCTCCTCTTACAACGAATCATAAAACTGTAGTTATCGGAGGGCAATATGATCGGATTGTACAATTTAGCAAGGTTCAAACACTTGCTAGGATGTTAAAAAAACCACTTTTCTCATACCCAGGAGGACATCTGTCACTGATTTTTTGGCTTCACTCGCTTCTCAGTCGGGTAAATCAGTTAAGATCATGAAATAAAGTATTTGAACCCAAATACCACTTTATTCAAAAGGAAGTGATTAATTATGACAGAGATTATAGTAAAAGAATTAATCGGTGATTTCGGAACAATTTCCTACTTCCGAACGAGCAAAACAGAACATAAGTATGATATCTTGTTCATTCATGGTTTGGGAGGTAGTAAAAATTGGTTTCTAAATCACTTTAAGAGATTCAAACTTACGAATTTTTCTTGGATAGTACCCGACTTATTAGGTTATGGGGATTCATCCAAACCATCTGAAGTAGAAGCTTACTCAATGAATAACCAAGCTTTAATTTTATCGAATCTACTACTTGTAGAGAATGTTGAATCTCTGGTAATTCTTGCTCACTCTATGGGAGGACCTATAGCAATCTCTCTCATGGAACTAATGCAACAAATTGATGTTAAAATCAGTGTGTTAGGATTGTTTTACATGGAAGGGAATCTAGATATAAATGACACATTCTTCTCATCTAAAATTGCGGAATATTCCCTTGAAGAATACAAAAAAAACTTTAAGTCTTGGTTAGGTAAATTCGTCGAAAAAGACGATGAAAAAACGAGGGAATTCTTCAATAAGCTTCATCAAATAGGCCCCATACCGCTTTGGGCTTCAAGTATTGATCTGGTTTCCCTATCAAAAAGTAATCAGCTTCTACCTCGAATACAAGCAATATCACAGGTACACAATTGCAAAGTTCACTTCATATTTGGAGAGGAAAATAAAGGACTTTTCACATCAGAAAAACTAGTAAAAAAAACCGAATTACCTCTGATATATATTCCCGACTCTGGCCATGTTATGTTTGAGGATAATCCAGAAGCATTTTGGAAAATTCTTAAGCAATTATTTTTTAGCTTAAATCAATAGAGTCAAGAAGGAATACAGAAATGATAACACAGAAGATTAGTAAATCGATATTCTTATAGCTATTCGGGATGTGAATTACAATGGATTTAGAAGATACTTTTTTTGATCTAATTGATAGAGTTAATACTGCTTTAAATAATACAGCGGAGATCGAGGCAAGAAAATATGCTCTAGACTTGATTACTAATCAGAAGAATGACTCTTTAGAAAAAATCCCCAAATCTGAATTAAAAGAAAAACTCAGACGAAGAAAAGAAGAATGGCTTGATAAACTCCCAGAACTAGTAGAACAAGCAAAAAAAGGATTAAAAAACGTTGGTTGTGAAGTTTACTACGCAGAAACAGCAGGTGAGGCACTTCAATACATAAAAACTATCGTGGGAAGTAATAAATTAGTTGTGAAATCAAAAACTAATGCAGGATCAGAAATAGGTCTCGTGAAACATCTTGAGTCACATGGAAATAAGGTTATCGAAACTGATCTCGGTGATAGGATAGTTCAGATGAGGAATGAGAGAGGAACTCATCCAATTGCACCAGCTATTCATGTTTCAAAGGAGAAGATTGCTGAAATTTTTGAGCTTCCCTCAACAGCAACCATAGACGATATAATTACTAAAGCAAGAGGAGAAATGCGTAAGTATATAGTCAACGCTGAAATTGGAATATCAGGATGCAATGTTCTTGCAGCAGAAGAAGGAGCAATATTTCTATGCGAAAACGAAGGTAATATTCGATTCATTTCAAATGCACCACCAATACATATTGTTGTTTGTCCTGTAAATAAGACAGTTCCAAACATTGATACTGCTTTCACTCAAATCCGATTACTTTCTGTTTATGCAACAGGTCAAATTACTCCAGTCTACTTGTCGATGATTTCTGGGCCAAGTAAGACAGCAGATATCGAGTTTGATGTGCGAAATGGTATGCATGGGCCAAAAGAAGTTCATGTAATACTACTTGATAACCACCGAATAGAAGCAACTAAGAGTCCTCTGAAAGAATCTCTGCTGTGTATAGGGTGTGGGTCTTGTATTAATGAATGTCCTGTGTATCAGCAATTAGGAATCGCTTTTGGAGGTCCAACGTATGTTGGACCGATCGGCATTGTCCATACAGCAGTCTTAAATGGGACTCAAGTAGCTGTGGAATCTGGTCTGAATTTCTGCACCATGTGTAAGAGATGTGCTGATGTTTGTCCAGTCGATATTCCTATCCCTGACCTCATCAAATATATAAGAGAATGTGCAACAAAAGAAGGATTTCTATTACCTCCGCTTACTGATATTGAAAAAAGAATTGAAAAAACGGGAAATCCTTTTGGAAAGGAAAGTTAGAAGAATGGAAGGGAAATTCTTACTATTTCATGGATGTATGAACCGTTTCTATACCACTCGAGTCTCAGAAGCAACAGAAAGGTTATTAGAAGAAGCAGGGGTTGATTATACCAGCTTGGATAAAGAAGAGTGTTGTGGGTTTATCCTTTATGAGAATGGGCAAGAAGACGCCGTGAAAGCAATCATGCAAAAAAATCTAAAAATGTTTGCGGGATTAAAAGACATCGATACCATTCTCACCAGTTGCCCTACATGTGCTTATATCTTCAAAGTTCATTATCCAGAATATCTACCAAATTTCAACTATAAAATTATGCATGTTACCGAATTACTTGCACGGTTGATTAAAGAAAAAAGGATTAAGAGAACTGAAAAGAAACGTATCAGTGTTACATACCATGATCCTTGCCATCTCTTACGTGGTCTCAAGGTCAGTGAAGAGCCAAGATTCATTTTAAAGGAAGTTCTAAAGGAAGATATCAAAGAAATGGAACATTCGGTTGATTCTTCCAAATGCTGTGGTGCTGGGAGTGGAATCCGTCTTTCTTTCAGCCGCATTGCGCAAGCCCTTGCCCGAAACCGTATTGCAGAAGCAAAAAAAACGGGTGCTTCAGTACTAGTGACTTCCTGTCCCACATGTATGCTACATCTTCAAGAGAATACGAAGGAACTTAATGTGATAGATATTGCTGAGATTTTTGACCTTTAGCTCCCTTTTTTTCACTTCAAAGAGTATAAATGATCACAACAATCATCAGAATTCATGAGTGTCTTTGTGCGTCTGAATTTTATTTCTGGGTTAAACCCTTCAACGATAAAAGGATCCTCATTACAATGGAATAATATACCATATTTTTCTTTGTTAATAGACTTATAAGCATCTGCTATTGGACATTTTGTACAATAAATTTGCACTTCTGTTTCAGTTCGCTCAATAGTAAATTCTCCTTCTGTCCATTCTTCCCAAAGAATACTTATCAAGGCATCTAAGGATGTAACTTCTTTTTGGGATGAAAGTTTTGCCCAAGCTGTACGCGTATGTTCCGCTACAAGTTCCTCTGCCATTTGATTATATACATCACCGAAGCTTCTTTCCCATTCATCAAGTAAAACATTTAACTTCTTTGGGTCTCTCCAACTCTGGCGAATTAACCGAATTTTTTCCCAGATATTACTCATAAGTTATTTCTTCCTTTTATTTCTTTAAGACTTTAACGATGTTCCTCAACCTTGGATCATTACCTACTAGTTTCAAGACATTTTTATGACATTGTGATTCAATTTCTTCAGGAGTACTGTTTCTAATTTCTGCTATAGCCTTTATTATCTTAGGAAACAGAGTTGAACTTACTTCGAAATCCATTTTGAACCATTCAATGGTTGGGAGTTCATCAATTTCGAGTACCAACAAATCATCTGGAATACTCCTGACTTTCTCCACAAAGAGATCCCTTCTAACGCTTTTCATACGATTCAAGAACAGACTTGAAAGACCAACTGAATAAAAATATCCTTGATCTGTGATTTGTTCCATTAATTCCAAAGAACCTGAATACGAATGAAAGATAGCCTTCTTGATATTATAGGATTTTAACAGATTAAGTCCTTCTTTCTCTGTTCCACGAAAGTGGAGATTCATTAGTAAATTCTTACTTTCTGCTGCTTCTAAGAAAATTTTGAATAATGGGCGTTGATGAGGAATACAGGCTTTATCTTCAGCATTTCTTTCATCTAATCCTACCTCTCCTAGCATCATAGCTCCTTCACAAAGATCACTGATTTCTTCAATACGATCAATGTACTCGTGAGCATACCAAGGAAGAATACCAAAAGAAGGAAAAATAAATTTTGATTGATTTGAATAAGCTAGGATTTTCTCATATGATTCAATACTGCAAGACTGCGCAAATGTCACAATATGATTCCTATCAATATCTTGAATTGCTTCTTGGCGTCTCTGGTCTCCTTTCAACCAAGGATCATCTAGGTGGAAGTGTGTATTAATATACAAAGGTATTCCTCAAAAATTGAAAACTATTCATCCAAATAAAAACAATTTGATATTGGTAATCAACTCTCTCTGAACTATAGAGGTTTCATATTCCATATCTTATACGTCTCGAAGATAAAAATACCAGCCGCACTCAAAGAAAAAAGAAGAAATAAGAATTCGACTGGTGTTACACTCCCTTTAAAGAGAATAATAAAAAGCGATATTAAAGAGCCTATTAAGAAGAATGATAAATATAATAGCATTCGAGGGATCATTCTACGACCAATTTTAACATAGAGTCCCATTATGCCATTTTTCACTTCTGATTTTACAAGATACTTCCCAGTTTCTTCAGATTGAATAACCAGTTCAGCCTGAACAAGTTTATTTATGTGATAAGAAACCGTGGAAGGGGAAGGAATTTTCAGCTCTTTCTGTATCTCCCGAATCCCAGAACTACCGTGAGTAAGTAGGTACCAATAGATTTGAAGGGTTTTTCCTTGCAGAAGGTCTTCTACTTCGATACTCATAAAATCATACTAATCAATATTTATGTACACAAAAATGTTTTGTTATAGGAATAAAAAAACAAGATAAGAAAATATGAGGGGATAATACCCTCCTTTGAAGTTATACTGGAAACGTGGCATAGATTAATTGCTCGAAACTTTGGATTGCAGTTAAAATTGGTTGAACATCAGTGATTGGGAGAAAAACCAGGTCATCATAATTATATGCTACATTCACCGTATGTATTTCATGATGTGTATGTTGAGACAACTCCCAAGTGCCATTCACTACACTGAGTATGTTGTGTTCTTTAGAAAAAATAATTGATAAGGACGTTTCATCTTCGTATGCTATGTCACATATAAATGAGGGAGGCCAAATATCATCTATATCAGTGATCGTCTTACTTGTATCATTTAATACTTCAAGAGCTCCTCGAAAGCCAGCCATGACATCATTTAGATCTTGTTGATCTATATCTACCACATCCGCAACAGGTTCATGAATTAACGCCATCTTTGGAGTATCTTCAACTAATCCAACGCGAATTCCATCTATATACTCATCATAATGTGAACTGAGGTTGAGATTTACCCAAGTATTGTTATAACACCAAACATAGGAAATATTCTCTTCAGACGCAGCCATTCTGGCAGCAATTTGGGCACCTATTCCTCCTTGAGGCGGTTCACCATTACCATTTCCATTACCATTTGTATCTTCATTATTTAATAAATTGTAAGCAACGATAAAAGCAGTAGTCGCAATAATACCACCTATCACAATTGCAAAAATACCGTACTTCAAAATATTGCCATTTATTGCCATATTTCATAACTTCCTATTGTGAGTCTAAGCTGCAATAAAAAATGAACATTTAAAAGGTTGTACAATAGAACATACTGTTTCTAGATTAGAACTTACTGTTCCAAAGTAAGAACATACATATTATTAAAAATAATAGTATGATAGTTTAATCAGTTCATACTCAAATCATCACAAAATACTGAAATGTGTAATTAGATGTGATTAAAGATGAGTACTGAAAATCAGGGAAAGAGGATAGGCGTCATATTATTGAAAGAATTCCAGAATAGCTGGAGTATGTTACGACAAGCAATTAACAATATTTCGGAAGAATTTTGGCTAACAACAGTAAATGATTGGTCGTATTCATGGAATATATACCACATTATCGAAACTGCTGAATTTTATAGTCGTAATACGCCGCATGGAATGAAATGGGGAAAACGAGCGAATATTAATTGGGAGATTGATTCAGAAGAAGAAATTACTAAAAAGAAATCCAGAATTACCAAAGGGTTTCTCTTACAATATCTTGAAGAGGTTGAGCAGGTAATTTCTGATGTACTAACTAACTCCACAGATGAGGAATTCTTTGACACAGATGAATTTGATCAGGGAGATTTGCTTGTCTTTGAGAAACTAATCTACTTATTAAGACATAACATGCACCATATTGGGGAATTGAATAAAGTGCTACGAGATTCAAATAGTCAACGAATAAGTTGGCACTGAAAAAAGGATTCATCTAAATATATATAGGAAGTAGAAAACATGTCTTGGTCAATGACAGATTTAAAATCATTCCAACAACAGCATGAAACTAAAGAAGTAGTTTCAAATAATACAAAATGGCAATTTTATGATATCGGGGAGGCAACTTCTGATTATGTTATTGTTTTTTTGCATGGAACAACGGGCAATGGGGAAATATTTTGGATACCAATGCAATCGCTCATGAGTTCATATCGAATCGTAAGCTTCAACCTGCCTCCTATAATCGGAACCAATGAACTATCACGAGGAATACATGAAATACTTAACAAAATCAATGTGAAAAAAATTATATTGGTTGGAACATCATTTGGTGGATATCTAGCTCAAAAATTCGCCTCTGAATATAAGGAAATGGTTCATAAACTTGTTCTTTCAAACACCTTCATAACTACTTATTTTTATAATCAAAAATACAAGAGATTGTTGATGATTGAAAAAATAATCCCTACTTTTCTGATAAAAAGAATCATGAAAAGAAGCTTGTTATCAATTGAACATGACCAAACTCGTGAATATCTTCTCATCCAATTAGAGGAACACCTATCAAAAAAGACACTAATGGCCCGATTAAAGAGTTTTATAACGAATGAGGGTCTTCAAAAAGCACCAATAGATCAAGTACTAATCATAGAAACGCTAGAAGATCCACTGGTACCAAAACAACTGCAGGATGATTTGAAAAAAGCCTATCCTGAAGCTTCTGTGAAGACATTTTACAAAGAAGCAAACCATTTTCCTTATCTTACCATGGGTGATGAATATACCCAAGTTTTGGAGCAGTTTATAGAAAAATAAGTTATTAATAATGGAAATGATTAGTTTGGATCGAAGTGGCAACATCTGCAAATCAGTTTTGGAAGTAATTGGAAATACACCATTAGTTCAATTGTCTCGCTTAACAAAAGATTTAGATGGCAATATTTTCGCAAAATTAGAGTATCTGAATCCTGGGTTTTCAAAAAAAGACAGGATAGCTCTGCAGATGATCGAGGAAGCAGAAGAGTCAGGTGTCTTAAAACCAAACCAAACTGTAGTTGAACTGACCAGTGGTAATACTGGAACAGGGTTGGCGATTGTTTGTGGGAATAAAGGATATCCATTTGTCGCAGTCATGAGTAAGGGAAATACAAATGAAAGGGCGCGAATGATGAGAGCATTGGGAGCTGAGGTTGTTCTAGTTGAACAAGCTCCAGGATCAATACCAGGTACAGTGTCAGGAGAATCATTGGAACTAGTAGAACGAGAAACAAACCGTATCGTAAAAGAACGTGGAGCTTTCCGATGTGATCAATTTGATTTAACTGGAAATTTCAACGCTTGGTATTTAAGTGCCACAAAAGAAATTCTCCAGCAAACAGATGGAAAAATCGGTGGTTTCTGTGATTTTATGGGTACAGGGGGAACTTTTGCGGGCCTTTGCAAGGCTTTTAAGGAATTTAATCCAGAAATTAAATGTTATATTATAGAACCTTCAAATGCTGCAGTAATTGCAGGGAAAACAGTTCTGAGGAAAGGAGATCATAAAATACAAGGTGGAGGCTATTCAATGTCGGAGTTAAAATTTCTCCAAGGTGCTCATATAGATGGAGCTTTACAAGTAACAGATGAGGAAGCATATACTACAACAAGAAGATTAGCTAAAGAAGAAGGAATCTTTGCAGGCCCATCATCGGGTGCTAATGTTTATGGAGCTTTGCAGCTTCTTCAAGGGCCATTGAAAGGAAAAAATGTCCTCGTTGTGCTCTCTGATTCAGGACTCAAATATTTGAGTACCGATTTATGGCAAACATAGATTCAAACAGGTCTCAGATAACCCCATTTATCTAAAGCTTGTTGGAGTTCGGGGTGTGATTTGGCTTTCTCTTCAAGCGAAATTTCCTCTTTCCATGCCTCAATCGCTTGAACGGTAGCTTTAGTACCAGTATGTGTGCCTCCAGGATGTCCATGAATCCCTCCACCAACTTGTAAAACCATATCAGTGGTTCCATACACAGTCAAAACTTCTGGAAGAACCCCTGGGTGTAACCCACCAGATGCGACTGGTAGGGTAGGTTTAATATTTCCCCAAGATTGAGGAAGTCTTCTTCCCGCATCCTCGACGATTTTTTGTTTGAGAAGAAGATCTCTCATATCTAAAACATCCTCCTTCGGACTATCAAGCTTACCAACAACAGTACCAATGTGAATATTATCAACACCAATTAATCTCATCAATTTTGCCAAGAAATACATACTGATACCATGGGTATAGTGTTTAGTGAACGTCGCATGCATAGCCCTGTGAGCATGTATTGCCATATCTAAATCTTCTGCTACATTTCTAAGGGTTTGAACACTTGAAAAACCAGTAGTTACCACATCAACCATGAAATATTTAAAACCGTGATCATGAATAATTTTAACACGCCTCTCCATTTCATATGTTTCTGCGGTCACATTGATAAGTGCATCTTTGATTTCACCTGTTTCGTTCTCAGCCTTATCGCGTACCTTTGCCATCTGTTCAACACGTTTCTCAAAGACATTGAATGATTGTGAGGTGAGGTTCTCATCATCCTTAACTAAGTCACCTCCAGCACTCCAAAAATCCCATGCTATTTCACAATGTTGTTCTACAGTCAGGCCAATTTTAGGTTTCGGAACACAGGCTAATAAAGGGCCTGCTTTCTTCTTGAAGATTCTCTGAATTGCTTCAACCCCCATATGTGGCCCTTTTGATACTTTAATATATTCCAAGGGAATAGTTGCGTCTATAAGCCGTAGGTTTTTAATTGCTTTCATACCAAAGATATTTCCAGCTATCCCAGACATCAGCTGTGGAATATTGTCTTTCTCCCATAAAATTAGTGGATAGGCGATTTTTACTAAATGATCATCGTTCCAAAATGCTAATCCTCTCATATCAAATATGCGATCATCCAATGTTTCTAATGTAGTCCAAGTACCAATGGAGGATTCAGAAGCTAGCCGGCCGATCGTATCATCAATCGAAACCTCACCTGATTTATCAAAATAATAAAGCGCAACTAAATCACTAGTTTTGGGTTGGTAATCTCTCTTAATAAAATCGTGATACCATTCAATCTTCTCTTTTGTCATAATAAAATCCCCTGAGGTGAATTTTAAAATTTTAACAGTTTTTTACTCCTTTAAATGCAGAATTTCTTTTTCATTAATACAGCTGATTCTTCAAAAAATGTAATGAAAGGCAACTTCAATAAGAGCTACTGTTGTAAAAATTATAAATCTTGAATGAAAATTTTGGATAGTTATCTATGTCTGATCAAGTACCTGAAAAGACAATACAAGAAAAAAAAATTGACATTCGCATAATAATGGGCATGTGGATATTTATTGGAATATTAATTATAGGTCTTGGTTGTTTTTTCCTATTAAAATATCTTGAAGTTTTTCAGGAATATGAAAGCTATGGAGTATATGCGATTTGGTTTAAAATAGCTGTATCAGTAGCCTTTTCTTTATTACTTTTATTTACATTCTATAGCTCCATTGGAAGTTTTTTAATTGGATACGGATTCAAAAATCCGACGTTTACTTCTTGGAAAAGATCATTAATTCTTTCATTGTTTATTGGAATAGTGTTTTTCTTTCGAATGCCAATAGTTCATGTTTGGGATCCAGAGGGGATTCTTCCATCTGGGATGTCGCTTTACAGAATAGAATTCTTGTATCTGTGCTTATCATTAATCATGTTTACAATTTATGGCTATAGTATTATACACCTGAAGCCTTATTTAGAAAAAGAAGCATCTGAGACTTATATAAGACAGCTTTTTGTATATTCTTTGTATTAAATTCTCTTGGTTTTTCTCCTTGTAATTA
>JBHLPQ010000222.1:0-5831 GCA_048939265.1 Promethearchaeota archaeon | reverse complement strand
AAAACGAATGGAGTTCCTTCTCCATTAATTTCATAATAGACACTGATATCGTCTAGTTCTATAATGGGCATTTTTTTACCCCTGTAGGTTATTGTTGAAGTTAAGAATTGGTATTAAGATACTCCAGCGCTGTTTTAACGTGCATTTCCACACCAAGCGACAGAGACTCTTCATCAATTTGAAATCGAGGATGGTGATGGGGATAATTTGCTCCTAGCTCATCATTTCTCGTTCCAATGAAATAAAAAGCACTTGGAACGCGTCTGGCAAACTCGGCATAATCCTCTCCTACCATCATTCGTATTTCCTCAACCTTCGCAGAACTTACAACTTGATCAGCAACAGATTTGACTATTTTCGTCATAGATCCTTCATTGATTAATAACCGACTTCCACACATAAATTCTAGTTCATACGTTGTTCTGAATGCCATGCAGATATTCTTGATGATCTCCTCAAACCGTCTGCGTATTTCTTCATCACCTTCATGAAGACAGCGAATCGATCCTTCAAGCACTATACTTTCTGGGATAACGATGTTCATTGTTCCAGCATTTATTTTACCAAAGGTAATAACTGTTGGCTCTAATGCACTAGTATCTCTGGTTTGAATTGTCTGAACTGCTTGAATAACATAGCTAGCACAAATAATTGGGTCAACCGAGGTATGGGGGGATCCACCATGGCCACCTTTACCTTTGATTGTCAGTTTGAAGTAATCAGCCCTTGCCATGATCGGCCCTTCAACAATTCCGATTTTTCCTGCCTCAAGTAAGCTCCAAACATGCAGACCAAAGGATGCGTCAACTTTTGGGTCGTCTAATACACCATCTTCTACCATGAGTTCTGCCCCAGCAACTTCTTCATTAGGTTGGAATGCAAAAACAATGGTACCTTTTATTTTATCTTTGTGGTGTGAGAGGATTCTTGCCGCTATTAGAAGCATACTCATATGTGCATCATGACCACAAGCATGCATAATCCCAGAATTCACTGATTTGAATGGGATTTCATTTTTCTCTTGGATCGGTAGAGCATCCATATCAGATCGTATTAACAATGTTGAACCTGGTTGATCACCTCTTAATACGCCTACAACTCCTGTTTTAGCTAGTTTGCGCTTTGTGTCAAGTCCTAGTTCTTCAAGATATTTAGCGATTATGTCAGAAGTTCGAAATTCTTTAAAGCCAAGTTCAGGATGCTTGTGGAAATCCCGTCTGAGTGTGATCAATTCCTTCTGATAGGTTATAATTTCCTCTTCAATCATCAATCAATATATCTCCAAATCAGCTACTTTCAAGTTTTTCAATTAGTTCTATATATAATTTCATTGCTTCTTCTTGTAACATTCCTTTTCTTGAAGCCCAAGCGTCATATTTATATCGTGCCTTAATTTTCACTCGTCCTGGTCTCTTTCCAGTCACATCTCCTACAAGGGCTTGTTTATACAATCCATACATTTCGAGTAGTATTTCAGGTGGCTGATTTGGTAAATTATTAGCTCGTTCTACTGCTTTCTCAAATTCAGATTTGATTTCTTCGGACATGGTTTTTCACTTCCTTTAATGTCATTAAAGAGGGAAAGGTGGTGGCATTGGAATAGTAACTGGAATCGGGTATTTAGCAAATCGTTGTTGTTTCATCCCATTAATGATATCTTCAGCTTTTGTTGGAGGTATAGTGAATAGTAGTTCATCATCTTGTGTCGCTGCAAAAACTCTATCACCATTCCCAGGTACTACAAGCTGACATTCATCTGTATTGAATGTTCGTATAACTCCCGCTGTGCAAGATGCCATTATCCCTGTTAATTCAGTTTTTAATTTCTTCCCCTCTTTGTTCATTGCACCTTGAAGTAGCCGCATTATCTGAGCTGGGTTCCCATATATTAATATAACATCTGGAACAATCTTAGTTCGTGTCAGGGGTGAAACTATTATTCCTCCATATTTTCCTGGTTTCAGTCGGTCTAAATTGTCAACTATTAATTGCGCACCCGTCTCCTCAGAGGCATATCCGGCAAAATGGAAGAATTGTGCGAGCTGTGCTTGATCTATAGGTGTAGTCCAACCGTAGGTTAAGCTAGCTCCTGGACAACCACTATCTTTTGCAGTTACTCCCATAGTCCAACCATATTTACGACATAGCGACAATGCTTGACAAATAGCTATTTTTTCTTCTGGTCGCCTCGTTCTTTCAGGGAATTCTGATTCATCCTTAACAAATTTCACCGCTAGGGGGTATGTTGAAGGTCGAAGTAATTCCTCTAATGTTTTACCAATATCCATCCATTTTTCCATTTTTTAATCTCCATTTTTATGCGTATTTTGCCTAGCTATTTTAAGTGAAAGGTTAAAAACTCTGAAAGGAAATAGAATATTAAAAGATGATCCACGACGAAAATAATCAAATGTGTGGATGGTGTGAAAACCGGAAACCGACTTATACCTGCGCTTTTTGTGGGGGGGATTTTTGTAAAAAGTGTGTTGTAGAGACAGTTAGTGGTGAAATCTATTGCAAGTCATGTCAACTCTCAGCTGCAACGAGTGACCAAGCATGTGATTAATCTAAGGACAAATATCAGTTTTAAACGATTAGATTACTTAGAAAAAGAAAATATATACTCTTAAATCTTTAACTGTTATCTGATTTGTCTGATTTTGGGGAATAAATTACTTTCTTCTTCTTTTATAGATATTAATGACACAAAATACAAAGATAAATACATATACTGGTTGAAGACTCATATTTGCAGAGGAAGAGTAGAAATTCTCATCTATTCTCACAGTTTTTACCAAGATATTCCCGTCTACTCCTGTTAATTCACTAGCGTTTACTTTCTCGAATGAGTTCGTTTGACTCAATGCTTCTAAAAGATTGACTTTTTTCTGTTTTTGATAATTCTCTCCGTAATTAAAGTAAACTTCAAGTTTAACTGGATCAAAAATATTGCTATAGAGTGTACCATACTCACCATCTTGATGAACTGCATAAAGAATGTCCGCGCACGCTTGAACTGTGAGATCTTCTTCATTTTCAATTTGACTTAACATAAACTTCGCTGTTTCGTATCGTCCACAGGGGTAATAACCATTATTTGTATCATTGAGATTGAAATTAGTTGATATGATGAAATTGCCAGTTTTCTTTGTAAATGCCCATTTATTCGTAGATGGATTAACACTTACTACAACAGCATCCCCTTTAGCATCTCCATAATGGATCTGCCCTCCAACTGAATCATTCCATTTATGTGCTTTGAACCATTCGATAACCTCTTCTACATTTTTGCAATCCCATAATGATGAAGCAATTGTAAGAGTACAATAAAACGATGAACCATTTGCATTTTCATTAATAGCTACTCCAGGGAGTCCGTTCACATCAAACATGAGACCGTGTTCATTCATTCCCCCTTGAGGATTAACTTCCCCTTCTTCTTCATTAACAATTCCTACGAATACCCCCCCATAAATCGATTTATTTCCTCCTATTATAGAAATATTTTGTGAAGGAACATACCATTGACATAATTCTCTTTGAAGATAATCTTCATTATTTCCGAATAAAACAGTATTACCTATAGCTATTGTAAAAATTGTGCATGAAGGACTGACGTTGAGTACATTCGTTATAGGAGAATTTCCAGCACAAATAGTTGGTATAGTAATGCTTGATATTAGAATGAAAAGAGAAAGAATGTTTTTCATAGCTAAATTTTAATCAAATTAAAATTATAAAGCTACATATTGGGGCAAAATATACTCCTATTAGAGTTAGGAATCCACCATAGAAATTCGATGTCTTGTAATAAGGAGAGGCATATTTACTCTTCACTGAAATCTAATGAAACAGAGTTAATACAATATCTCAACTCACCCATGTCTTCGGGTGCATCGTTAAAAACATACCCCAAATGTCCTCCACAACTCGGGCATAAAACTTCAGTCCGAACCATTTTATTGCGTTGTACGATTAGATTACTTCTCTTTTTAATATTCGGCTTTTCTTCCCTTGTACTGTGCCAATCGGAAGGTTTCTTAGCTGTGATAGTACTGAAGCTGCTGTTTCGTGTCCAACAAAGGTCACTTGGGTTTCTCTTCTTAGCAGTTGATTTTCAGGATCGATGATATCCAAACCGATGCCAATATTGACTCCTACATTATTTGTGAGTAGATATCTATCATGAGGGAATTCATCTGGAGGATTAAAAGCCCTTTCATAAATATAGAAGAAGAATTTTACGTTAATCTTGGGATGATTCAGAAAGATCTTTCTAAATTTTACTGCTGTATCCACTACCTTTGCTTCTTCGTCAACCCCAACAGCGGTATAAATATTATAGTTCTTTTCCTTGAAAATAGAATGTTCTTTAAACAAGTTAAATAATCCTGTAAGAGAATACACCCAATGGCTTTCAATCTCCCAGTGATCTGTTTTTACATCCGCAATATTATATAATTCTCTACCAATAAAAGGATCCACAATATTTAAAATCGGGGTTCCAACTAATAGGGGGCAATAGATATTGGTATTCATCCAATCACTATCATATTGCTTTTCTAATCGAATTTCTTGTGAAGGAGGGATAGGAAAAGCCTCTACAAAATTGTAAACATCATCTTGCGATCTTTCCACCATAAAACATGTAGTTCCACAGGTTACTGAAGCTGAAGATGTCAGTTCCTCCTTTGAGAAAAGAATTGTGATACCTTGTCCGAAAAGGTATTTGTTTAAGTCACATAAAGAGTTAAAATCATGATTGTCTGTCACTTCTACTATTCGTTTTTCCTTGTGATACATTAATAATAACAATTCAAGATCTTTAACACGGTTATGATTTAAGTTTAAACTAAACTCACCAATCATCTTCCCCAATAAATCTTGATAGTTAAAAAGGAGTGCATGGCGGAATAGGAGACTTAGAATTTTGATCGTCGCTTCTAGGGACTTATTATTGCTAAAACAACTTGGAGAGAGTGAAAAGGTGTAAAATCGCATTTAGCCAAACCTTTCTTTAAAAGCTTCAGCAAAGAAACCTTCAGGCCACGGATCTATGAAATCCCCTCTTTTATCTAGTTTTAGTGGTTTGCAGATGATCCCTTCCTCTCCTTTCATCACGTAAATGACAGATATATCTGAAGGATGTAATAGCTGTTTTCGTATTAATTTTTGGAAGCGAAGAATAATGTGTTCACTGTGGGTTTCGATGATGTACTGAAGCTTCTCATTTTCACTGACCCTTTCAAAGAAAAGTTGTGCAAGTTCTGTTTGCAATCGTGGATGAATGTGTATTTCAGGTTGCTCAATACATATGATATTATCAGTAGATAGATACGATTGCACAATAATGGGTAGTATTTGACTTATACCAAATCCAACCTCTGAAATACTTACATCTGTTTTCAATGTTTGATCTAATAACCGGACACTAAAAATATCCTTCGTTTCTTCAGATATTGGTGTCACATTGATATGATAATCAATCCCTAATCCGTTTAATTTCTTATTAACAGCATGTTGGATATTTCTGGAATAGAAAAGAGCTTCAGCAGTTTTATCCCCCTTCTTACCCACATCAGTCGGCACATTTCCAGAGAAAAAGTAATATCGTTCAGGTTCGCGTCTTAATGGTCCTAAGAAAAGTATTCTACATATTTGATGGTTAATTTTCTTACTAGTATATTCAATATTCTTTCTCATTGATGGGATATTGAAATATTCACGGAAGATTGTGGTAAATATCACTTTTTTGATTTGCCCTTTCTGTATGTCTTTGGTTCTATCTTTCTTATTTTGTTCAAAAGTAGAATTCGTTTTTAACATTAATA
>JBHLPQ010000073.1:0-17483 GCA_048939265.1 Promethearchaeota archaeon | reverse complement strand
TTAAATATGATGCCTTTAGAAATTTCAATTTGCTATTTCATTTTTCTCTCATTTTCTTTATATTTATAACCTAATTGAATATTTCAAAAAAGTGTTTTAGAGCGTTTTTAAAGATTAAAAAAGAGATAAATCAAAAGAATTATCACAAATGCTGAAAAAATTCACTATTATTCTGTTTTGTTCCTTCATAATAAAAGAATATCGTTGTAATCCTGTGAAATTCAAATATTTATACACTGAAGGGGAATGCTAAGCTATTATTACTAGAAAAGATAAAATTCATGTTTAAAGTAGATCCAGGGCATCCTTTAATTGTTCTACCTCTTCTTCAGTAAGACCAGCCTCACTTGGGATCAAAAGATCAGATTCAGCTAGCCTCATCGAGATAGCTAAACTTCTCTCTAAATAATACTGGGCCTTGTCTTCCATCTTCTTGTGTTTATATGCTGTGGAAATGATATACATTGAAGTAGCAATTCCCTTCTCGTAACCAATATCCTCGGTGACTTCAAGGGCCTCTTCAGTAAAATCAAAAGATCTAATAAAATCTTTCTTTTCCATTGCCAAGACCCAAGCTAAGTTTAAAAGGGCCTCAGCTACTCCTTTCTTATAATTATGAGCTCGAGCTAAGGCTAATGATTCCGCTGTAATCTCTAAGAAAGTGGGAAAAGAATTATTTTTCCAATGCAAAATTCCAAGGGAATTCCGAATATTTACCTCAGGTTGAACAAAATCAAGCTTCTCCGCGTCTTTCAATTTATCTTGGAGAAGTGTAATTGCTTCCCTAAATGCACCATCTTCAGCCAGAGCAGTAGCTTTTCTGATTACGTCTTGAAACTCTGATAGAAGTTTAGGATCTATCATAGAAGCCTCTTTAGCCATTTTGTGATCACTACATTCGCTCTGGTGGTATTCAGGGAAAATAACAACTTGTTATGTTAACTCATAATTATAATTTTCTTTTATTAACGCTTCGTTTTTATCTTTTTCTTGAAGAAGAAAACTACTTCATAAGGAAGCTGATTGGTATATATTAATCCCTCAATCTCAAATCATAAATTTTGTAATCAAGATTAAAGGGCTTAATTATTTACATAAATGCGGGTAACCAGATGAAGTGTGATGGAATTTATTATCTTGGAAGATTCAAGGAGCGACCTAATAGATTTCTAGCAAAAGTGGAATTTGAATCATCTAATAAACCAAATGTTTCTGTGGAAGCGCATGTACCTGATCCTGGAAGGTTAAAGAATTTACTTGTGGAAAATGCTCAAATAATACTTCGGAAAAGCTAC
Organism: Promethearchaeota archaeon; assembly: GCA_048939265.1. Classification (GTDB taxonomy): domain Archaea; phylum Asgardarchaeota; class Heimdallarchaeia; order Hodarchaeales; family Hodarchaeaceae; genus Hodarchaeum. Next base: position 16,188 of record JBHLPQ010000073.1, on the reverse strand, counting down.
AATATTACCCGAAAAACCCAATACTCACTGATTGGTGTGAAAAAGGGGGAAGTTTGGGTGAATATCGACTCGCAATTAACTAATCGTCTATTTAAAGAAGAATTTGTCCATATCCCATGTTTTCAGCGATATAAGATAATTCAATCAGAATTCACCTATGAGAGAAGCAGATTTGATTTTTTAATGAAAAATGTGGAAACACATCAAAAAGCACTGATTGAAGTTAAAAGCGTCACATTGGTTAAAAAAGGATTAGCGCTTTTTCCAGATGCACCTACTATTAGAGGTACCAAGCATGTAAAAGATTTGATGAAAGCTATAGAGGAATATCAAGCGTTTATGGTTTTTATAGTAAAGCGAAGTGATGCTTCTGCTTTTAAGCCAAATGAGGTTATTGACCCCGCCTTTTCTCGGGCACTTATATCGTCTATGATGAAGGGGCTTCAAGTCTGTGCAGTAAATTGTCTGTATGATCCAATCGTGAAAAAAGAATTGAAAATTCTAGGTGAAATACCAGTAATTCTAACCAAGAGAAAATGAAATCTTTCTCATTCTGTGTGCTTTGATATTGTGTTTGATACACACTTTAAAATAATGATATGTGGTAGAAAAGGCATTTAACATTTCATTTCAGTGTTTCGTAGATTTTTATTTGTTTACACTTCAATAATTTTTAGTGGTTTTCTTTGGAATGGAAACATGTCATCATTCATGTTGACCTAGATGCGTTTTTTGCGGAAGTTCACAAGAAGGTTCACCCCTTTCTCAAAGGATATCCCGTAATAATAGGCGCTGATCCTCAGAAAGGTAATGGCCGAGGTGTGGTATCAACTTGCTCTTATGAAGCACGAAAATTCGGGCTCCATTCAGCCATGCCTATCTCTCAAGCGTATAAATTATGCCCCCATGGTGTATACATATGTTCTGGAAACCCAGTTTCATTTACTCAATATCATGAGGAATCGGATGATGTTATGAAGACCCTACGCAAATATTCCGAAATAATTCAACCAGCAGGAATTGATGAAGCATATTTAGATGTATCAAAGGTTTGGCTTGACTATGGTTCTTCACCACGATCGATTGCAAGAGCTATTCAAACAGAAATCCAGAATGAATTATCTCTTCCTGTGTCTCTTGGTGTAGCTGAAACAAAGTCTATAGCTAAAATAGCTTCTGACTTGGGAAAGCCCAATGGAGTTACTGTTGTTCATAATTCAGAGCTAGAAAAAAAATTATATCATTTACCAGCACGGAAAATAGTAGGGATTGGGAAAAAAACAGAACAACGATTACACCAAAAAGGAATAATCACTATTGGTGATATTGCGTCATTATCCCGAGAGAAAGCCTATCTGCTCATGGGTGATCATGGCCTTTATCTAAGAAAAGTCGCACTGGGAACCAATTACCGGAAAGTTGGATACATCCGTAACGGAGGACGGAAATCCATTGGCTCCGAACGAACCTTTCGGACGGATCAAAATGATTGGAAATTCATTGAAGAAACAGTTGGGCATATCGTTTCAAGATTGTATGAGAGACTAAATAAAAATAGCCTCTTGGCTCGGACAGTTTCCATTAAAATCCGTTTTCAAGGATTTATTACTTACACCCGGAGCTATAGCTTCCAAAACTATCTATCAGACGAAAAAACGATATTTAGTACTGCAATCAAACTCCTTGAAGAATTTAAATCAACATCAAAAAAGGTTCGACTAATAGGTGTACGTGTCACTTCTTTGAAGAGTAATAATGGACAACTCCTACTAACTCCTTTTCTAGCTCCTAGCTTACTAAAAAATTAGTCTATATCTATAAAAGACTATATTCTTTAGATTATATTGAATATTATATAATGGAAATTAGCGAAGCTTAAAAAATCCTGACTGACATTAATTTTCTAATTAATCTGGAAATTATTACAAAATTATAACCGTAAGTAGAGGAATGATCATCAATGGTTTACCGATTAACTTCTATGACAATGAAGACCAAAGTGATTTTTTTCATCCTTGTTTGGATATTTTCCGCAATTTTTGCCATTCTTGGTACAATATTTATTTCAACAGCTGTAATTTTACCGCAAACACCTTATGAAGTTGAACCAAATCCTATCGTAGGACAAATTAGACAAAACCTTGGCCCACTTATTGCCCTCGACTTCTATAATCCTGAAACTGATGAATTTTATGGAAATGTACGGATTGAGGAAGGAACAGAAGAATATAATTTAGTGGATGAAACAGGTTCAAAAATAGGCCCTCTCATTCCGTGGGCTTTACAGGAGGTACATATGAATGGGACTGTGTTCTACATTGAGGAGCCAGGTATACTTGTTTTTGAGGTATTCCAGGAAACAGGCATTTTAAGCTACGAAGTCTCAGCTAATCGAGAACATCTAAAGGTAAATATTGAACAGAGACAACTCAGTTTGCATTATCAACCTGGTAAAATTTTTGAGATTAAACGTAGAGTTATTGATTTTACTGATACTACAACAGAAGAAGAGCCAAAAATTGAGACTATTGGTAGATATTTCATCGTTAAAAATCGTGGCTGGGTCGATTGGTTTTTAGTTATTCTTGGAGCCCTGTGGTTACACTCGTGGGATGCCTTTCTCTTAATCGGACGTATTATTCTCTTTACTGTAGCAATTGGAGGAGGACTAGGGATACTTTTCGCCTTCTTTCTAATAATAACCCGCTTAACTAAACTCTTTGGAGGGAAATACTTAACATTTCTAATATTAAAATCGTTACATGGAAAATTAGGTAAGATTATGAGTTATATCCCAATATTTGATTTTATAGGAGATTTTTTTGTTGATGAACGATTAGTTGATGTAATTGATTTCTCTGGGGTAAGACCCACCCTCTCTGAATTATACAGGCAAAGATGGTATGACATTTTAGTTTTTCCAACAGCTCTCGCCTCGATACTAACAATATTTTTCGTCCAGTATTATCCTGGAGAAGACAAAACTGAGGCCCTCGTTTTAAGTCCTTTATTAACCCCCATAGTATTAGTGCTAATCTTAATTTATTACCCACTAGTTTGGGCTTTTAATGAAGGTGGTTTCAAACGACTACAATTAAGTCATCAAGGAGATATAATTGCTGTGAAACCTTTAGGAAATATCTTAAGAGATGGTCTTGGTATTGTTGTTGGATTTTCGGGTATCTTATCATTAGGAGCTCTAGCATATGAAATCAATACTAGCACAGCCCGTCAAGCAACAACTACTGGTCAATTACAAGTCGCTGGATTCAGTCTTGATGTTTTCAGTCTACTACTCCTCGGATTATGGACTTTAGGTTTATTTTTCATCCTCCTTGGATCTACATTTGTTGGAGCCTCGATACTGGCTGTCAATTACTTACAGTCAACTCACTTAAACACAATTGAATATCTAAGGACGAGATCAGCAGAGGAAGGTGTTGTCACTAATTGGGGCTCTGTCAATTACCAATTCAGTCCTGTGGCGACCAAGGCAATATTTGAAAAGACATAGAATGTTAATTTATCCCCAAAGATCTTCCTTTTTCCTCTTACAATAACACCTCGTTAAAAAAGAGTAATCTCGGAAGTATACTTCAAAAGGAAAATCATGATTGTACTCGTGATATTAATTGTAACGAGATATATTTCATTCCTGAAATAGCCCGTAACTTTTTAAGTAAAATGCGGATATTTTTAACCTCATCTTTTACAATAAGATTTTCCAAGCACTCATCTGGGTGCATGTGATGATGGTAAGAGTGAGAAAGATTTAAAGCATGTTGTGCTTCAATGAATTGTGAAATAGTGCTTAGGTTATGGTGATCATAAACAACGGAGATGATAGCCGTAATTTTCACGGTGTCTTCAATGTTCTCCAATCCTTTTTCTGATTCAAAGAAGTTCTGGAGGGCATCACGGATCATTTGAGACTTATTCTGGTATCCAAATTCTTTAACCTTAGTGGATATCAGTTTTTTAAACTTTGGCTCACATGAGAATGTAACTGTATCACGTACACCTTTACTTGACATCTTAATCCCAATATTTTTCCAATTTTATTATTAAGTAAATTCCTGTTGATAAAAGTCTTTAAAAGAAAGAAAATCACCTTCAATTTGCCCATCTTTCAATAAAATGATCCTATCAGCAATTTTCATCAATTCAAAATCATGGGTTATAACAATTACTGTTCTTTTTCTTCTAAATGATTTAATAATTTCAATCATCTTTGGTTTTGACCAAGGATCGATTCCAATAGTTGGTTCATCGAGTATTATAACCTCTGGCTGCATCGCCAGCATCCCTGCGAAAGCCACCTTTTTTTTCTCCCCGAAAGATAAATTAAAAGTGATTCGATCTTTTAAATGCGTAATACTCACTTCTTCTAAAGCAATACGTACTCGGTTATTTACATCTTCTCTAGAAAGTTGCATATTCCTTGGCCCGAATGCAATATCATCATAAACTTTAGGATAGAATATTTGTTCGTCTGGATTCTGAAATACTAAGCCTACCAGTTTCTGAATTGTTTTTCGATTCCTTTTAGTAACAGAATTACCATTAATAACGACTTCTCCTTGTTGAGGTAGAAGTAACCCATTAAAGTGTTTCATAAGAGTAGTCTTGCCAGATCCATTTGGACCAGCAATGACTGTAAGTTTGTTTTTCGCAAAACTTGTGGAAATATCACACAATACTTCTGGATGTTCTCGAACATAACGAAATGACAAATTACGTACTTTAATAATTCCATCCGAATCAGTATTTCCACGATCCTCCTTTAAACTTAGTATTCTCATATTTTAACACTCTCAGATTTCTTAATCACATACTTAAACTAAATACCATAATTAATATAATAGTAAAGATAACCATTAATAGAAATAGAACACCAGTTAAAGTCCAGGGTTGTTCAGGATGTGACATCTTTCCTGAAAATCCTCTTGCGGAGAGAGTAGCTGATATATATTCAGCTCGTTTAAATGACCGAGCAAGGGATGAACCAATAATGTTCCCTATCAATCTTAAGGAAGTAAGATTGAAGAATAGCTTTTGACCAAAAAGACGATTCGATCTGGCTTCTAGAATTCGGTTAAACTCCTCTTGTATAAGAAAAAAAAACCTATACGTTAAAAAGGTTAAATTGGTTAAAAAACTAGGTAGAAATAAGTCATCTAATCCATAAATAATTTCAAAAAAAGTGTCTTCCGAACATATCAATATCAAAACGAAGAACACAACTAGTAAACTTCGAGTTCCAGAGAAAAATGCAAATGAAAGGTTATTATGTGTTGTAGTATAAAATATAGATCTGTACACTGTCAGAGAAGGACTGAACGAGAAAAATGAGACCAGCGTTAAGGAAAGTATAATTGGTAGAGTTACAATACTGTATTTCAAAAATACTCTTTGGGGTTTGAATATGGCTAAAAAAATGAGGAATAGGAGGAAAAACCAGAATAGTTGATTAAGATGTACTAGAAAAGAACATGCAAGAACCACGCTAAAGGTTGCTAGGATTTTACTACGAACATCAATCAAGCGAACGAACTTTTCTTCTTCAACGGGATAATGAATATGTGAATGTAAACCAGTCAACTCTTTCCCACTATGTATTTACTTGCGAGTTAATTAGATGTTTTAACTATTCTTCGCTGGCGTACAACAAGGATTGGAATGAATAGAATGCCTATAACAAGAATAATGCCTATCAAACCTGATATTATGACGGAAAGAGATTCGTTACCGATTAATTTAAAGAGTAAGGAATTTTCAGAGCCATAATCACTGAGTATTCCCAGATCAAATGAGCCTCCTTCATCTGCATATTCCCCTGCTGCACTTTCGAGACCATCTGGATTAGGATCAGCAAAGGGGGTAAGTAGAAGGAATAGAGCTAATATTATTACAATTCCAATAAGTAACTTAATTTGTGTTTTCACTTTTCATATCTCCTAAAAGTTGAAATATTAAATGTAGGATGCTCTAACTCAAGGAAAACGTTCATTTCGATTATATTGAAATATCTAACGATGAACATCGTTATCAGACCTTCCCCAATCCCGATTAACACATGATAGAAAAGAATTGCTGGTAAGGCGACTGTAAAAGGGATTGTAGCTGGATAATTAATTATGGGGATCCCAATCTCTATCGCAGCGAATAAAGAACTTATAACCACAGATAAGAAAGCTCCAAGAAAGACTCCACCATAATAGCGTATCTTATGACTTTCAGGTTCAACACCAAGCATTAAATATCGAATAACAAGGTACCCAACGATTACGCCAACGATCCCCATGTTAAAGATGTTTACTCCAAGTGCGACAATTCCTCCATCAGCAAAAACAAGCGCTTGAATTAAAAGAACAACACTAATAACTAAAATTCCACCCCACGGGCCTACAATAGAAGCGGCCAACGCCCCACCAAGTAAATGCCCTGAAGTTCCACCAACAATAGGAAAGTTCAACATTTGGGCAGCAAAGATGGTTCCCCCTAAAACAGCCATATACGTGATTCTAGTCTCGTCAAGATCTCGCATTTTACGTAGGCTTAAAAATAGTACACTTATCGTTATGATCCACGTTATAATCAAGAATGCAGGATCTACCCAGCCATCAGGAATATGCAAACGCGTCATACCTCTATAAATTTATGTAAAATTGTTATTTTCGAATGATAGGAAGAAGAAAAAACTTCCAAGTGGAATGATATTCAAAAATCATAACCTGTCTTACACAAATATATGTTTTGTAACAACTACATTTATATTTACCTACGAAATTTGATGGTTCTTATTGAGGAACGTTTGAGCTAAAAACTTAGTCATCATATAATACTGGCTATAATAATTACACAGGTAAGAAATTATGATACCCAAGAGAGAAATCCACCAATTTCAAGAAGAATATGACTCTCTTGACACGGAAGACTATTCTGGATTATTTAAACTGATAATTCGGATTGTCCGACGTTTTCTAGATAAATCTCGTCCTGGAATTATGTTAGGCTTAGTTGAAATGGGATATGATCGGGGGAACTTTATCGGGGGTTTCCATCGGCTAGGAACGAATGAGGTCTATCTTAATAAATCTGCTCTCCGTGTCATGCGAGAAGAAACTTCAGAGGATCTCTATAGAGCATACCTATTTCATTTATTACTTCATGAATACATTCATACAAATAATGTAGTGGATGAGGCTGAAACTCGGCAATTAACCAGAAATATCTCTATTGCGATATTTGGTAAACACCATCCCATCGGCCGCATAGCTGTCTTTGGCCTGGGTTCATTATTTCCGTATACATTTCGACAAGAACGGTATCGACCCACTAATCAGGAATTATTAGATCCTGAGATTATTTTATTGCGTCATCCTGATAGCGAATTCACTTATATCTAAAGAGTAAAGGTTTAATTCCAGATAAGAATAGTTCACAACATCAAAAAAAGGAGCTGATCATCCATGAAAAAGCTAGGTGGCCTAGCAAAAGGTGTTGGAAAAGAAGCCATGTCTACCGCGTTGAATACCGCTGTAAAAGAAATTCTAGAAGAAACTGGTGCAAAAGAAATCGCAAAAGACAAGGCTCTGGAAGTAGGGAAAAAGATCATTGGGGATAAAAACATCCCAACAAAACAAAAGGTTCAGAAAGAGATCCTTAAAACGTTGATTAAGAAGGAACTAGGTCTTTAACTTTATCTAGATCCTTCCCTGTTTTATTTTTTCAAAAAAAAGGGAAAAGGAGGAAAGACAGCGAACTGTCATTGCTAACTTGTTAGGACTGGGATTCTGGAGGCACGCCTATACATTCTAAATTGAAAACTTAGAATAACGAAAGCAATCATGAATAAGCCTACCAAGCTTACCAAAAGTGTATGTTCCCGTGAAAAATCCAAGATATCGATAATAACCGATATTATAAAGTAGATGACTGAACCTATGAAGGACATCAGAGAAACAAATGTAGCTCTTTCATCAGAACGAAGATGCTGCTGTAAAATTCCTTGAATTATCGGTGTACGAATTCCACGCGTAACTTGTGCCATTAGAGACATTACTAGAATCCAGAAAGCGTGGGGAATCTGGATCAATGCAAAGAAGTAAGCCCCTTCTATTAGTATTATCACCAAGAAAATCCATTGGCTAGAGAATTTGTCCACGCGTGAACGGATTGCTAATGAACTCATAGCAGCACATAAGTTGAATCCTGCTAAGACGAAACCCATGATAAGAGACGTAACTAGGAAGTCTTCAACCAAAATATGTTGAACAGCCCAGAAACCAATCCGACTGAAAACAATGCCTGTCAAACTGAAAATTATGATTATTTTTAACTCAGTGTGATGTTTTAAAGAACTGAAAGCTTTCATGATAGCAGCCTGAGGAGTTGTGGCTTTTAATCGAGGAGGTTCAGTATAACCAAAATAAACTAATGCTGCAAAGCTTAAATGACCAATAGTAGCAATAAAGATAGGCATCTGAATGAAAGATATTGTTCCAATGAACCCACCAGTAAGAGCCCCGAGAGCTCCTCCAAGAAACATGATTGTCATTCGTTTGGACACAAGATTCCCAAAGTTCTTGTTGATATCATTCGTATCGAGAGCCAGTAAGGAATCATAAATTAGTGCGGTCTCGCTTCCAGTCTGGAAAGCCACTGCTACTCCAGCTAGGATTTCTGCAAGAGCAAAGATATAGAAATTATCACCAATCGCATAGAAGAACATGGCAATTCCGAATAATCCATGAAAGGCACTAGTGCATCCTTTACGGCTCCAAAAATCAGCAATAGAACCGGAGGGGACTTCCAAGAGTAAAATTGGCAGGACGAATAAGCCCTGAAGTAAAAGCATCTCGTGAAAAGCCAGGCCTGCTTTTAACCAAACTAATACAATCACAGGCACAATCAAGACTGTAATATCAAAACCTGTGATTTGAAATATCCTAATATTTCGTTGACATTGATCTCGACTAAACGACTTATGGTACGATCTCTTTTCTCTATCTAGGGTCATGAAATTCACGTCTTAACAATTATATTTCTTTTTTAATCACCTTCTATACATTAAAAATCATTGGAACTGAAATACGCAACAGAGAGTGCATATTATAGGGAATTATCAGAAGATCTGAACGAATAATGACGAGAAAAATCAAGTGGTTGGATTTCAGTCAAATCTTCAGCAAAAGTCATGCGAACACGGGAACGAGAGTGGCGAGTGCCCGAAAAATAGCACAATACATCCTATTAGGACTCGTCATTAAAAACTCCAACCAAATACCAAGGAATCGCTAATACGTTAAAAGGTTTTCATTTTAGGTACTTAGAAATATCATGAAGATTTAGATGAATCCCCTTGATGCATTATCACTTGTTCTACGCCTGGGACAGGTAATTGGGGTTTCGCTGGAGGTTGAAGAGATTTCTTTCTCTCAGAACGAACCTTCCACGCAGTTATCTCGCTAAAAAACACCAAACCTAAGACAATTAATAGTTGAAGTTGAGTATACATAACATCATACCACATATGAGCCATTGTCCCAATAATAAGTACTACTAAGAGGATCCTTGTCAAATTTCGATACACTTTCAAAATGATACCTTCAGGCTTTTTGGTCGTAAGACCATACCATTGGATGATTACAATGAAAAACAGTTGACCACCTAAGAGATATATCGCGTGCCACCGTGTAAGTGTCCAACCACCAGCGTATATGATACCCCAAGATCCTACAAATTCAAATACTGGCAAATCATACACTCCTACATAGTAAGAGCTAGTCATAACCACCAAAAAAGCTAGAAACATTTCATAAAAGGAGATAAAAAGCAGCCAGATAGCCATAAATATGGCTTTAACAAGAACCCCAATTCCCCCAAGTACTCTTGAGAATACTGAGGGTTTTCTCTCTCGTTGGAACTCTACTTTCTCTTCCGTCTTTAGAACAGCTTTTGGTTCTTCTGGTTGAAGAGATTCCTGAGCCTGAGTAACAATAGTTGCTGTTTTAGTTGAAGAAGATTCGTCTTTGGGAATTGAGATGGGAAGAACACTACTGTTTCTATCGTCTGAAATTGGACTGCCAAAGGTAATTAATGCATTACTGAGCCATAACCTGAATGATTTGCCACCATATGTACTTAGAAGAATTTCAGATGTAATTATTACACCTATAATTATGAGACTGCCCAAGAAAAACCCCGTGGGGTCAATCTGGTTAACGAAACCAAGGATGAGGATTGTTTTAAAAGCTAATAATCTTACCAACCATGATATGAGCTCGGAGTCGGTATCAGTGGATTTCGGATCCTCAAAAGTCTTTGTTTTAGAATATCTTGAAATTATTAGTGTTCCTATAATAACTCCAAGAGAAAGAAATGTAAAAAGATATGCTCCACCATAAACACTAGCTGCAGTATTCCACGGAAAAACAAAAGTGAATACAAGCATTCCAGCTAAAATAGCTACAACTCCTTTCTCTTGGTTATTAGCGGTGGCATTAAATTTAATCCAAGATGGAGGGACTAAATCTATGATCTTCCCTTCCTGAGGATTTGCTAAAAATGATCCAATTGATACTAGCCATGGTCCAAGTTTTTCCACCCATAACTCAGATTTTAACCGGCGTTCAACAAAACATGCCAAAACTGCCCATACTGGTACAAAAAATAAATAACTTAAGTGTAACAGGATAGATGATTTGAAAAATAATAAGAGAAAACTTATCCTTGAAATCCAAATTAAAACAGTGTTATCTAAACTTCTATCCATCCCTTTTTCTCTGCTCAACTTGGTTTTCCATTTATTAATTGCAATTCCTTCCCATAGGACTAAAAAAACAGCCCAAAATGTTACAATAAAACAAAAATTAATTGATTGGATGTAGAATTCATATGAACTATAATACGAGTCGGGATTTCTATTATAACCAACAATGAATAAAGCAATATTAAACCATCCTACGAAGAAGATAAAGAAGAGACGATAGAGAGAAAACCAGATAGATCCCTGGCGGTAATAGGAAGTTATATCCTTCAAACCCTCTTGTACTTTTCGTCTCTCGGTTATAACGGGAGAGGGGGAAACTGGTTCTCCATTCTGCTTGGTTACAGATGATTTGGATGAAGAAATAACTTTGGGTGTAAATGGTTGGGGCTGGTCATCACGATCTAGCTCTAAATATTGTTCACATATTTCACTAGGTGACCCACATTCCTCAATGGCTTTAAGAACATCATTATAATGGACTCGTTCCCCAGTGGCTAACTCCCCACTGCGAAGATAAACAAAGTCATTAATTTCATTCAACAACGCGTCAATTTCGTTCGGATGCAACCGAGTATGTTGACGAAGATACTCTTCAATACCATCAATATATGTTCGAATTAATTGCCTGGCATCCACATCAAATGATTTCATTTTCATCTCCTCTTTTGGTTATTTATCTCCTGATACCATCTTTTGATAAAATCATGATAAGAAAAATAGGTGCCAATCATCTCCTCAATCATATCTTCACCAACCTCGGTGATTGTGTAGATCTTCCTTGGTACCCCAGGAGAATCTACATCATCAGCCATATGTGATGTGATCATTCCATCGTCTTCCATTCTTTTCAACAAGGGGTAGACTGTTCCTGCTTTCAAGTCGATTCCAATACCAGTTTCTCGTATCAATTTTATAAGCCCATATCCATGCGCATCTTCCGTTCGAAGACGAATCAGCATCAGGATCATCAGTTGCAACAAACCTCGACGAATATCACGTTCCCAATGTTTAACAATAGTAGACTTCTTCCGTGGTTCTGTGGTATCCCTACGCTTATCCGTACTCATTGCTTTTTCAATCCTAAGCTATCATTCGCTAGATTCAAACTTAGTTCACTGGTTTAGGCTGGAATAAATCGAATGGGAAGGAGAGTTGTGCACCTATTTATATCGCGTGCCAACATATATAGCGCACCTAACAGAGTTTAAATAGCTAGCTATTGTTGACACAAGATATCTATTAAATGTGGAGAAAATTTAGAAAAAAGAAGTTAAATAGAACTTTGAAGGATAAGGGCAAAAATTTTCATCTTATTTTTATCAAATCCTTTCGAGAAACGTTTCATACTTCTGTAAAACAAATTAATCCGTATACCCAGTAATCCTCAGTTACTCCTTTTTAATTCTGCTGATAGCAGTTATCAGTTTCCTTGTTTGGAAAGGAGAAATGATCCTCAAGAGAGTCGACAATTGGAGATTGAAGAGAAAAGTGGAAACAACTGATATTCGAAAACCCAAATCAAAAAAACCAGAGGAGAAGTTCCTTGCACAAACACAAGAGGAGAAATAGTGGGCTATTTTTCAAGCAAAGATCCCACCTGAGAGAAAATAGATTCGTTATTTTCGGGGACCTGGTAAAAACGTTTATAAGAGGCGAAGACCACAATTAACTTAAGATAGGGGCGTATCATGGGCCTCACTGTGGAGCAAATCATCCAAGCCATTGTCCAACAGGCCAATCTCCCGAGGCGGAAGGTGTTAGAACGGGTCAGAGACCTCCAACGGTCGTTAAGATACGAACCCGAAACCAGTGCCTCATTAGATGACGACCCCTCCCTCCCCAAGTTACTTGCTCAAGAGTTGAACGTGGATCTCGGGGATCCTACTGATTACCTTTACGCTGAGCTCATCTTCGACCAGTGGCCGCTCTTTGTCCGGATTATCCCCCTCTCAACCATTGACAAAGAGAAAATCAGTATAGCTCTGACCAAATTAATTTTACAGTTAGAAGACCAACTTAAAGCATCTTCCCCAAGAATGAAGAGGCTTCTGTTAACGGAGCCACCCGTGGCGTTTTCCAAGCGAATCTTTAACGTCTTAGAGCACTGGATTGGACCCAAACAAGGGGCATTCTTCGTTAAAGACGGCATCCTCGTTAATTTCAAATTCTACTCTGATGATCACCCTGGGAGCTTCTCTCTCGATGAGATTGTCCAGCAAGCCGAACTCTTCCGCACCTTCTCCGATTACCAAGTCATTCGTTCCTCTGATTCCTCGAAGGTCTATCTTCCTTTTTCATTGGTGGATAAAACGTTCTACCATCCTCCTAAGTGGGCCTTCGTTGATGATGAAAACCGTGAGGGCTGGCTTCAGTTCTCCCATATTTCCCTCGCGTCTCTTGTGTTATCTCCCGATTTAGAGGCCTTTTCTCTTGACTACACTCGCACTAAGGAAATCATCGACTCCGAGGCACTCCAGCATTGCCCCCGTCTCAAAGTGTTCCGAATCTACGATGAGACGTTAAGGAAATTTAATTTCCCCAAAGACTTATCTCTTCTTGATCTTGAATCCCTTTACATCAATGGGCCTACCCTTTCTTTCCTTGACCTCTCTTTTCTCACCAACAGCCCGAATTTATCCCTTCTTGAAATATCTCACAGTTTTATTGGAAGGCTTATTCTTCCACCATTTGACAAACATGCCTTATTAGCAAAAATCAAACTGAATGCTTGGTTGGAATCGCTTGACCTCATCTCCCCCTGGCATTGTCCTCGCTTACAGAAAGTTGACTTGTCTGACAACCACCTCAGGCACCTTGACCTTTCCCCTCTCTCTTCCTGCCCCAACCTCCAACTCCTCAATCTCAGCAGTAATGAGCTTTCCCACCTTGACCTCGCAGCTCTCTGCTACTGTTCCGAACTTCAAGAACTCAATCTTCGGCGTAACAACTTAACTACCATTGACCTCTCTCCTATTCAGTCTTGTATCAACTTACAAAAACTCGACCTCTCCCATAACCGTCTTGAAGAGCTTGACCTTTCCCCTCTTGCCAAACATCCAAGTTTACGTGAAATTTATTTGGGAAATAATCCCTTAAAAACTATTGATCAATCCCCCTTGGACTTCTGTCCAAACCTTGAAATTAGAAATCTGGAGAGTGATCCGTCTCTACCCTCCAAACCGTATAGACCAAGCTACTGGGATTCCCCTTCTGTTCCAATGATTGAGCAAGAGGAAGACATCATTCCTCAAGAACAGGGAGTATTGGCAACATTAGGGTTAGAACAGTCAAGTTTCCGTGTTATTTCAAAGGATGGTCATATTACTAAATTAGATTTAACTGATCTTTCGCTTGACATTCTCCCCCCGACAGTTAGCTCCTTAGCCTATCTTAACTCCCTCATTGTAAAGAACAATCGACTGCACACCTTACCTGAGGAAATTGGTGATATTTCCAAAGACAAACCTTGGGAGATGAGTATTTATCATATGGATTTTTCAGATAATGACCTTTCCACCCTTCCCGCCACTCTTGGGAATCTTTCATCACTTGATAGATTATTGGTGCGTGGTAATAACATCGAAACTTTACCTGAAGAAATTGGTAATCTTCAGAGCCTTTTCGAATTAGATTTAGCCGATAATAAATTAAAATATCTCCCTAAATCGCTTGGTAAGCTGTCTTATCTTAACAATTTGAATTTACGCTCAAACCAGCTTCTGACTCTCCCCAAAGAGTTGGGTCAACTCCATAAGCTCCAATTTTTAGATGCTTCTTACAACAATTTAACTGGATTACCTTCCACTCTCCGAGGATTGTGTAATCTTCAAGAATTATCATTAGAAAACAATAGAATTAAGGAAATACCCGATGAAATTTGGATTTTACATAAGTTACGAAAGTTAAATTTAGCTTTTAACGATTTGACTTCTTTAGCATCTTCCCTCGGAAGGTTAGTAAACCTTCAAATCTTAGATATTCGTAATAATCCTATTAAAATGATCCCTGTACCACTTCTAAATAGACTTGCCATCCGTGTCTTAAAGACTGATATTTCTTTACCCGTTTCTAATCTCTGTAGATTTGAAAAGAGAGATGAAGTTCCCCGATTTATGGAGCTTTTCTACAACCACATTTCACAGCATTATATCAAAAAACCAGTAATTATAAATTTTAGTTTCTTTCCTGCTAGCAGTCTAACATCCTTCACGTACATCAACATTTTTCACTTTTCTCAAAGAATTTGTGACTTTCTGCTCTCAATGCTTAGAAACTCATCTAATACAGATATTTTGGAAATAGAGATTGGACTTTCATCCTCAGACTTACGGTTAATAATCTATGATTCTAAGATAAAAGATATTTATCCTATTCAGGTTAAATCATTAGAAAGGGATTTAATTCCAAATTGGATAACAGATATCTGTCTGTTTGAATTGAATGCTTTACTCAAAAAGTGTGAAGGTTCATTTGAATTCCACTCTGTATTTAATTGTGGTATCGTACTAGTTGTATCTATTCCGTTGAGTTGTTTCCTCCTCCATCCTTTAGATGAACTTCTCCTATAACCGTCTTAAGGCAATTGATCTCTCTCCTCTCACCAAACACCCAGTTTACGGGAGCTTCATCTGGACAGTAACTTCTTCGAGGTCATTAATCCCTCCCCCTTAGACTTCAGCCCCAATCTTGAACTTTTCAACCTTCAGAACAATCCGTGTGACCAATGATCTCTTTTTCTTATCCTCAGTTTCAAAGGGGTGATATAATTCGGAGGAAGAGGAGGATATGTATGAGGGAAGAAGTCGCCTCATGATCTAGAGCTCGTGTGTGGTCTTAGGCGACCATGAAGGGAAACGTAAGCAGGAGAAGAATGAAGAAAACCACAATCATTAAAACGGGAGCAAGGAGGATCATTAGTAACAGATTTCTGGTACGTCTTCGCTGATAGTAATTTAAACAATCTTGACACAACCACCCGTGTTGTGGGTGACTTAAGACTCGTTGGCATCTTGTACAAAGTTTCTCGTGATAAGCACTCATTCTCCTTCACTTAATCTTTAATTTAATCTACTTTATAAAATTATGTACATCGGACGTAACAATTGCGCACAGTAACATGCTCAGATGACACTTAAAATGCTTCAAGGGATGATTCCATTCCTAATAAATATAGAATTGCAAATTATCTTAAAGAAGCCTGGGAAAGTAATAGAGATAACGCTCTAAAACAATCAACAATCAGTTTTCTTTCTCAGGTGTGTACATTACTCAAGTTAAAGATCGTTTCTAACTCAGATTTCATGTTCTTTAAGTAATCTTTGGTATACAACCATTTATATAAGCTTAAAACGTCCAAGAAGATTGTTGCATCTTTGTCTGCAAAAATAATTTCTGCCTGAAAGTCCTCTAATTTT
>JBHLPQ010000072.1:0-17501 GCA_048939265.1 Promethearchaeota archaeon | reverse complement strand
GCATCTATTAAATATGACAATGCGTCAAAAGCTAATTTATAACTATCAGAGGATAATTCCAAGACTTTAGACAGCTCTTCCATTATTTTTTTCATTTCATCGGGAGAAAATTTTTTCTTAGCTGAAGTTTTAATCTGTGTACCAGAGAAACCTTGCTTTTTAACAGAAAGCCATTCAACTTGAAAGTCAGGATCATATTTCACTAAAAGATTATGAAATAGTTTACAAAATTCAGTACGAAAGGGTTCCTCCTGTAAATCTAAGAGGGAGGCAATTAACAAGTCACCAGAGGCGCCTGACGTAGTGGGGTCAATTATTACAAGGGACATAACTGATTTCCTTTTGGAAACAGGTAAATTTTCTTAAAATTTTAACTTTACTTGTTAGAATTCAGATTTTTTGAAAATCAACATGGGTACCACATAAGATAAATAATAGAATTTTAAGAAATTCTAACGTATATGATAGGTGTAAGTATTACTACTAAGAATGGTTTGTTACTCTTTTCGTATTTCTTTGTTCCTGGGTTTTCTAATGTTGACGAGGATCTACGTGCAGGATTGATGACTGCAATATTAAATGCTGTGCAAGAAACTCAGCATGGAACTGGGATTCGAACGATTGATCAAGGGAATTACTTTGTTCACATTGTTGAAGGGGAGTATACTCATGGTATATTCTTTAGTCATGAAAATGACTTGAAAGAACAAAATTTTGCGAATAGGATTATAAAACAGTTCGAATTTCTTCACCATAATAAGCTTTCAAAGGAGATTTCTTTCAAAAAAAATAAGGAGTTTGCGAAATTCACGGAATATCTGAAGAAGCAATATAATGCTTTAATTGCCATTGATGTGGTTGGTCTATCTAAAATCATTGATATCATGGAAGAATCAGTTTTTACTGATTATATAATCTTAGAAAAACCAAATCTCCACCAAGTCTTCACACATGCAAAACATAATTTTGGGAATCATTTAGCCTCAATGTGCAAAAATATACTTGAAAATAGTCTGAAAATTGGGTATGAGACGACAAAATTAGAGTTCAATTTAGGAGAAGATTATCAAATTTATGTGGATAGCTTTGTAAAATATATTGTAGTTTTGATTGTCCCAATGAAAGATCGTAATAAAGCTATAAAGGAAATAGTGCGAATTCACAATTCAATTGAATCATTTTTTTATTAAGGCTTAGCTTTTATAACAGTTCGCTAATTTCAAGTTTTCAAGTTCCTACTGGGTGAGTAAATGCCCGAGTTGCCCGAGATAGAGGCTATTCGTAAATATTTGGGATTAAGCTTATCTAACCAGACAATTACAAAGGTTAAAACATTTCAACACACTGCGATACGAAATTTACCAATTAAAGACTTTGAAGACCGACTGTATTTGACGACATTAGATAAGATTGAAAGAATTGGTAAAATCCTAAAGTTTACCTTCTATAAAGGAGAAATAATTCAACATTTATATTTAGATCATGGGCTAACTGGAAGATTAGCTTGGTTAACCTCAAAGAAACTACCAACAAAAACTGTTTTCCTAATGATGTTTAAAGGAGGTAAAATACTAATCTATCATGATTCGCGATTACATGGGGCAATCTGGTTATTTACATGTGAAAATAACGAATCTTGTGGGTTCCCACCAAAAATTAATGATTTCGGCCCAGATATCTTACAGATTTCTGAAGAAGACTTTCACAACCGATTACAAAGGTTTAATGGTGAAATTAAAGGGATTTTAACAAATCAAAAGTTTGTTTCTGGAATCGGAAATGCCTACGCCGATGAAATTTTGTTTGAAGCTGCGATCCATCCTTTTGATAAACGTCCACAGCTTAGCAAGGAAGAAATATCCAAGCTCTACCACGCGTGTAATAGAATATTATCAGATTCAACAAATAAGATATATGCAATTCTCTGTGAAACAGAAAAGTTGGATAACGAAAAAAATTGGAGAGAACACATTTTTAAAATTCATTTGAAGGGAAAACAACCTTGTCCTGTCTGTGGAAACCTAATTTCTACAATTAAAGCCAGAAAATTCACAAATTTTTGCCGAAAATGTCAAAATCCTAGAAATAGGAGCTTTTTTTAATGGAAACAAAAAGGTGGGTAATGTTAAAGAACTAATGATATGATTCACAACCACCTAGAATTCGATCAAAATTCGTGTGATCAATCCTAAAATTCCCAAAAATCTCTCCTGTTAACCATAATTCAAAACCATTCCTGATGGGACAAGCTTTGCTTGACTTTTTCTTTGAACCAAGGTCTGTGGCCATTATTGGAGCATCCACAGACGAAAAAAAATATGGTCGTCTAATTTTCAATCATTTTGTTGTTCCTTTTCATAAGCGGATCTACCCTATCAATCCCAATACTTCTGAAATAATGGGTGTTCGCTGTTACTCCAGTGTTTTTGATCTTCCTGAAGTCCCTGATCTTGCAGTTGTGATATTACCTGCAAGATTAGCGATCAAAGCTGTTGCAGATGCATCTAAACGTGGAATCCCCGCAATTGTGTGTATTACTGCAGGTTTTTCAGAAATAGGAAGGGATGATCTTCAACAGGAATTAGTAAGACATTTAGGTGATTCTCGCTTGATTGGGCCTAATTGTCTAGGAATTATTGATACTAATACTCATGTGAACACGCTCTTTCCAAATTTCGAGTTACCTAAGAAAGGGAATGTTTCTTTGATTTCTCAATCTGGTTCTTTAGCTATAGATCTTCTTCTGGCACTTCAACAAAACAAGATTGGTTTAAGGAGATTCGTTTCATATGGAAATGGAGCAGATCTTAATGAAACCGATTTTATCCAATACTTCGGACAGGATCCTGAAACAAAAGTTATTGGAGCCTATTTGGAGAATGTAAAAGCAGGTAGGAAATTTATTAAGGTGTCAAAAGCGGTAGCTCGGAAAAAAGCAATCGTGGCTTTGAAATTACCTATGACTGAATTTGTCACAATGGCAGCTAGGAGCCATACTGGAGCTGTCGCAAGTACAATGGGACTTTACAAAGAAATATTACGACAAGCTGGAATCATTCAGTGCGATAGCACTTCTCAATTCTTTAATTCAATAAAAGCTTTGTATAATCAACCTCCTGCGTTTGGAAATCAAATCGCTATTGTTGGAAACACAGGTGGCCCCTTAGCGATGGCACTCTATCGGATGAACCGCTATAATCTAGAATTAGGATCATTATCAGTAGAAACTGCTACAGAAGTCGAGAAAGTTATTAAAAACCATGGTGTTCAAACTTCTCTCTCTTTGGGTAAGGCAAATATTCCATTGGCGTTTCTCGACTTAACAGGCAGCGCAACTACAGAAGTG
This sequence comes from Promethearchaeota archaeon, assembly GCA_048939265.1. Taxonomy (GTDB): domain Archaea; phylum Asgardarchaeota; class Heimdallarchaeia; order Hodarchaeales; family Hodarchaeaceae; genus Hodarchaeum. The sequence goes on along the minus strand of JBHLPQ010000072.1, from coordinate 14,155 downwards.
ATAGCAGAGGTTACACGGATTTTTTTAAAGGAGGATACAGTTTCTGGAATTATCGTTGTACCACGATCCGATGCGCCTATCGTTTCAAAAGATGCTCCTGCTCGAATTGCTTTGATTAAACAGGAATATGCACACAAACCTATTCTAGTTTATAATCTTCCAGATCCTACGATAAATGCTGAATTTGAGAAATATGGTATCACAGTCTTCAATACAGCAGAAGATGCAGTTGATGGATTGTATGCGTTGGTTGAACGGGGAAGAATTCTGCATCAATATTTACGTTAGGAGATTAATGCGTGAGTATTATTGAACCCGATAGTGATAAACAAAAAAAGATACATGAACGTGTCAGGGCACTAATTCTTCAATCAAGCGAAAAAATTACTCAAAACATACAAATTACAACTGGTCGTATTTCTGATACACGGTTGAAAAAGATTCGCTCTTACAAGGGAGCAGGAGGGAAAACATATGTTATTGAAGCTGCCCTTTCTACATCTTTAGCTGGTGAAGTCGATGGAGGTATTGTGATAAAGTTTGCTAACGATTTAGAAGCAGAAGTGGATAATGCTCGGCGATTAGCAAGTTTACTTAATTCTCGTCAAACTGACTGGGAAAAATGGAAGAAAAACACTGAAATATCGGCTCGTATACGGAGATTTCCAGATAGATTATTTGCCCCAGAAGTAATTCATGTGATACCTGAAGTCAAAGCTTTGATCTTAGAGTTCTTAAGTGGGTTTATTCCGTTACTTCAGCTCAATGTTAAACAGGTTGACCGATGGGGATACGCTGGATATGCATTAGCCCGATTACACGGTTCAGATCGGCAAAAAGTCAATCTTCAGTTGTACAGTCCTATTTTCGATTTACTTAAGGAGTTTGTTGAAGAAAAATTCTTGAATTATTGGATGGAGATATTAAAACAGTCATCTGGAGGGGTTGAATTTATCCATGGAGACAGCCATTTAAGCAATATTCTTGTTTCTCCTGATAGGATAGCATGGATTGATGCAATTTTACTTCCCCAATTAGATCGCATGGATGATGTGGGGTATATTATTAGCCATGCGATTCAAGAAAACGTGGCCACAAATATCGGATTAGGAATTAATGATTCTAAGCTGATTAAATCTATTACACGATCTTGGGTACCCCTCATTCTGACAACTTACAAACAGACTTATGATATTTCACAGTTATACTCACGATTGCCTTTAGATTTCTTCATAGGTTCTCATTTAATTATTCGCGCACGATTATGGGAAAATGAAGTAGCCACTGTTCTCACTAGATTAGGAAGAAAATTCATCTATGAAATGCCGATATCTAACATGCTTTTGGAATAAAAACAGGCGATATATGAATGGTAGGGAGTCATATGAAAACGGTAAACAGCAAAAAAACCTTAGAAGAAGTACATGGGTTTAGTGATTATGAATGAATAAATCCAAAGACCATGAATCGTTATGCTTTTCTACTCGTTGAGTAATAAAAGAACAACTTTTCGTCTCTGAAACCTAAGGAAGGTAACTATTTTTGAAATTAATGATAGACGGGAAATTATTAGATACACCTGCAGTTTGGTGGAATAGCACAGACAACAGTGTCCGAATGATCGATCAAACTAAAATACCATTTCAGGTTGAAGTTCACATCTGCAAGAGCTATCATGATACTGCAAAGGCGATCAAGAGTATGATTATTCGTGGTGCTCCTTCAATTGGAGCAGCAGCAGCTTACGGCTTAGCTCAAGCTGTTTATGAATTTTGGAATGACGAGACATTTGAAGATAACATTCAGGTGGCTTATAATGAATTAATGGCAGCTCGACCTACAGCAGTCGATCTAAAAAATGGTCTTGATTTCGTTAAAAACGTTGAACAACTAACACCAGAGTCTGCTTCAAGTCATGCTAAAATTTTTGCTAATAATATCGCAGAAGAGGGACATAAAATTGGCAAGATTGGTAAAGAATTAATTAAATCCAACATGAATGTCCTTACTCATTGTCATACAGGAGCATTAGCCCTAGTTGACAATGGGAGTGCCCTTGCTCCAATTATTCAAGCATGGGAAGAAGGAAAACGCTTTCACGTTTATGTCGATGAAACACGACCCAGATTTCAGGGGAGAATAACTGCATGGGAATTAAATCAATACGAAGTTGATCTTACAGTTATTTGTGACTCAGCAAGTGGTTTCTTCATGTCTCAAGGAAAGATCGATCTAATCATTCTAGGAGCTGACCGGGTGGCGAGAAATGGTGACATTGCAAACAAGATTGGAACTTATAACCTTGCAGTTCTTGCTAATTATCATAATATCCCTTTCTACACAGCTTTTCCTAAATCTACTTTTGATCCATATACTCAAACTGGAAATGATATTAAGATTGAATTCCGTGAGACCAACGAAGTTAAAAATGCTTTAGGATATTCAAGAAGTTTCGATAATAATCAATCTGTTTCATTATATTCTGATGAAATCAATTTTAGTAATCCAGCTTTTGATATAACACCTTATACGCTTATTACCGGTTACATTACGCCTTATGGGATATTGAAACCATCTCAACTTGTAAAAACACTCACAGACTGAATTTACAAATTCAAGTTAAGTAATAGCTTAGAGCGCAGGTTTAATGACCAAATTCAGCCATTAATTGCCAAAGAAAAAGAAGATATTCTTGAAGAATTCGGAAAGTTTAACTAGAACACTTTTAAACAAATAGTTAATGATTATAAAATAAGAGTTCTTTTTCGGAAGGATTCTCCTATACAGGGTCCTAGAAATTCCTCATGGAAGTGAAAAAAGTGAAGGAAGTCGTAGAACAAATCCGATCCGTTGCAGCTTTTTGTGGCCTTGAAATCGAATCTATAACACCACGCAAAACATTTGTGTTACTTGATCTTAAATCAAAAGGGCGTTTTCGTAAGAAAAATTTTCATTTAGGCATCTCAAAGAGTCTAAATGGGATCTTAGCGGCAGAACGAGAGTTATCAAGAAAATACAAGAACAATATAGTAATTCTAGACCCAATAAATCAACTTCCACAACCAACATTTCATAATATCTCATTATTTCACGATTTTGATTCACTTCAAGACTTTTTTAACGCATGACTAAGGTGAAGTTTAACTATCTTTTTAAAAACCAGTGTTTTTAACTAGATGAGAGAACCTCAATGGTAAGAACACTTGCTCCTGAATTTCCTGAGTTAGATAAAATCAAAGGTTATTCACTTATAATAAAAGGACTTCCTGGAACAGGAAAAACAAGCTTAGCGTTAGACCTGGTTGCCTCCCTTTCAAGTTCTTTTTTTATTAGTACACGAATCAATCCTGAGATTATGATCCAAGATTTTCCATGGTTATTAGAAGAAATCACACAAGATCGAAAATATCCATTCTTTGTAGATGCAACACGATCAAGGATTCAAGCTTCTAGTGATCAATTTCTACAACTGAATTATGAAACAATGCCTGAATTTGTACAACAACTGTTTGCTTTAGGAGCTGATCTAACACAGAAAATAATTGTTATTGATAGTTGGAATGCTTTAACTTTAAATTTATCTGAAAGCCAAGTAAGTCATTGGGCTTCTGCCATTATCCAGCACTTAGGAGCAGAAGGTTCAAAAATCATTTTTGTCATAGAAGGGGTAGAACATACTAGCTTAGATTGGATTGTTGATGGAATATCTGTTCTAAGCAAAAAAACCATTACATCGTCCCATGGCATTCCCCGACGGATTCGTGAATTAAGTTTCCATAAAATGCGAGGGAGAGAAATACAGAACGAAACTTATCTAACTTCATTGGCTAATGGACGATTAACAACGTTTTATCCCTTTAAATACCGTTTCCCAGCAATTATTCTTAAATCAGAAACCATTAGTGATCCTGATGACAACCACATTTCTACTGGGTCAGTTGGTTTTGATGATCTCCTTGGTGGTGGTTTTCGAAAGGGATCTTGGAACCTTTTTGAGATTAGTACCACAATTGGTGATGCTTTAGATATAGTATTTTTACCTTTGATTACTAATCATTTGAACCATAAAAGGCCTGCAATAACAATTTTCCGTGAGGGTGTGAGTTTTGACTCCAACCAACCATACTTAGATGTTTTTACAGGAAATAAGAAATGGATTGAGCAAACCATTACTATTGAAAGACATATTCCAGCAGATTCATCAAATCGTTTTGTATTACCTGATAAAATCGATGATCTACTCGAAATCCTAGAAACTTCAAAGCAAAATCTGCGAAAAAAGATTAAAGGACCTTTCCTAGTTAATCTTGGATTGGATGCTTTAGAAAATAAATATGGGATACCAGCTCTTAATGAATTTATCGCAATAACAGTATCTAAAGCACGTCTTGAAGGTGACATAATTGTAGGATGGTTAAAAGAAAATCAAGAGTTCCGTGGAGGTACGACTGCTGCAACCTCTCATTGGAAGCTTGATTTAATTAACCGTGCATTGGTTTTGGAAGGAATTATTCCTGCAACAGAATATTATGCAATTTCACCAATCTTATCTAAAGGGTATATTGACTATAAGCTAACACCAGTCATTTAACAAATACTGATGTATAAACGTTCTATACATCAAGAGAAGTGATTTCATGGATTTTCCTGATTCTCAAGTTAAAAAAATAGTAGACCAATTGAAAGAGGAGATTAGTTCGGGTAAAACAGTCGATTTAACAGAAAAAATTGAAAAACTTACACTTTACCAAAGAATTCAACTATTTTGTTTAGTACAGGAGTTTGAAATAGTCACCTCTGAACTATTTCCGTTAGAAACAAGGATTTGGGAAGCGATTCACGGACTATTTCGTAATGAATATTCAGAAACTACAGTTCTAATTGAAAATTTTGAGAACACTCTTGAACTAGTTGAGATAGCGTTATTGTCTCAACTGTTTGATTTAGAGGATTTTAGAACTATTATCCGTTTCCTTTATGCAAATCTGGAAGATTATGATGATTCCGTGCTAAAACTCAATATTAAACTCCTTAATTATCTCCGAATACGCAAAATTAAAACCACTTTGTTTCCTATTTTTGGCCTTTTCCTACATTTTCTAGGGATTCCGTTGATGGCAACGGAAATATTGAAGAAATACTTATTAGAATTCTTTCCAAATGCGAAATCTGAAATAAATGCTTTTTTTGAACTACCGATTACTACAATGCAACGGTATCCAGAATACATTGATGAAATCGCAGAACAGCTTAACTATGATACAATCGTGCCAGTACTTAAGAATTGGTTAGATCATGAATCCTTATTCAAGTTGGAACGAGCGAAAGTAGAATATTTCATTAAATCTTGGAAACCAAAAACCACAGGGACAGTTGATGAGCTAACTAGAGAGCTTAAAGATGTTTTAGTTCAAAATAACATTACTTCAATCCCATTTGTCTTCGATTCATTTATTAAACCATTTTCTGTATCTATAAAACCTCTTGAGGTAAAATCAAGTGATATAAAGTCAGGTGTTCCTCCAGAGATAATACAATCTTATGTAGAAAAATTAGCATATCCAATTTCAACTTCTAAAGAAATGAAAATAAAAATTGTATTTTTGGGAGGAGCACAAATCGGGACTATGGCAATACTGATCTCTACCCCCCAATCGAATATCTTGATTGATTATGGGATGTCAGTCGCTAATTATCAAATTCCATATTGGAATGAAGCACTAAATTATCTAGATGGAATTTTAATAACACACGCTCACCTAGATCATATAGGAGCTATCCCTTACCTCTATGCACAAGGGTATAAGGGATATGTATTTGGAAGTGGCATGACAAAAAATTTAGCTAATTTCCTACTTCATGACAATCTCGAATTAATGAAGAAAAATACAAGCAGTACAATTAGAGAATCTGATCATAGATTCAAAGCTCTCTCACAATCCGCTCATGTTTACCAAATGCTTGACCGCTATATAACAATTAAAACAGGAGAAGAATATCAACTCACTCCAGATTTCGTGATAAAACCTTATCCTGCTCATCATATCCAAGGATCTTTCGCCTATTCTATTGAGTGTGAGGATAAACAGATTCTTTTTTCCGGAGATTTAAATTTAGACCCTATGGCGCTATTTAAGGAAAAAACACCAAACCTACCTCGTGATGCTGATCTTACAATTGTTGATAGCACATATTATGGCCAACCTGCATTTAATCCAGTAAAACGAGACAAGCTCCTTTTCCAAACCGTGAAAGAGGATGAGAGAGTAATCATCCCCGCATTTAGTGTCGGTAGAGCGCAGGAAATATTGATCAAGCTGGAAAAAGAGGGACTGACAAAAGAAAGAAAAATCAGCACCCTTGGAATGGCTACAAAAGTATCAAGGGTTTCAGGAGTGAAAACTAAAGGGCATTTAAGTGACTATCTTGTACAACCATTTGAGGATGAAGTAGTAATCACTGGAGGTGGAATGTTAAGTGGGGGGTACGCCCGGGAATTAGTTGAACAGACAAAAGAGGATCCCAATACTACAATCATTCTATGTGGCTTTTTAGCCAAAAATACATTAGGAAATCGGCTACTACACAAACTAGAACCGTCTTACAAGCAAAAAGTGGTATTTACACGATTCAGCGGTCATTCTTCAAGCAAAACACTTTCAACTTTCTTGAATTCGGTAAAAGGTCAAAAAGCTCTTGTCCATTTAGGTGCCTTAACTCAGGATCCCTTCACATCCGAGAAAATTCGAAAATCTGATGATTTCTTTTATCCAGATTACTATATACCGACTTTGGGATCTACTCTAGAAATCTAACAAGATTTTTCAGTAAAAATTTGGCAATCTGTGTTGTAAAGAAGGAAGAGTAGATCTAACTTTCTTTAAATCTGATAGATCAAGTTGTGTTGTAATAACTTCCTCCTTATCTGTTCCTTCTATCAGAACATTGCCACCAGGGTCATATATTACTGACCGGCCGAAGTAATCAAAGTTGGGGTCATTACCTATACGATTAACTCCACATACAAATAGTTGATTCTCAATTGCTCGTGCTTGGAGTAGCCTTGTCCAAATCTCATATTTTGGTTGAGGAAATTCTGCTAAATACACTAGAACCTCCGCGTTTCCATCTAGTGTCACACGACGACTTATTTCTGGAAACCTCAAGTCATAACAAATTAGAAGACCCAAATTAACACTCTTAGTTCTAAAAGATAAATTATCCTGAATAAATCCCCCAATTGAGAAAACCTCTGGTTCTTTCATAGGAGGAAATAGATGGATTTTTCGATATTTACCGATGAAAACACCTGTTTCATCAATAACCACTGCTGTATTGTAATAGTTTCCCTTTTCTACTTCAATGAAACTTGCAACGACCACTCCTGAGAATTTTTCTGCTATCTGCTGAAGAAAAGTAGTAGTTTCCCCTCCAGGAATTGGCTCCGCGTGCTTTTGAACGCGGGTGAGATCATATCCAGTGGAAAACAACTCAGGTAGACAGATAATGTGGGGGATCTTGGGAAGAGCTTGAGAGAATGCTTCTTCCAGTAACATATTAGTTTTTTCGAAGTTTACTTTCTTTTCACCAAATTTAATATCTATCTGAACGAGCGAAACTTGAGTTGATTTCCTACGAAGATCCAAACTTATTCATCTGCATCAGTCATTACAAAAGTAAGACGCTTAGTTGTGTAAAGGTAAATAAGAACGAAAATGATCAAGGCTCCTACCATTGAGGCTAGAATTTCCATAGACGCAACAAAAAAGTCAGGATATCGGAATTCAGCTTGAAATACAAAGATAATAAAGTCCCAAACTCCGTGGATTGCTACAGGGAGGATTAAATTATATTTTGTTGTTTTAAATGCATAGGAAAAAGTCAATCCTATTATAAAAGCACTGAAAAGAATAGCAAACATCTCCTCTAGATTTCCTCCAGGAGCCAAAAGTAAGAAGTGGAGTGAACCGAACAAGAAGGCTGAAACCGCAGCTGCGATTAAAAATGAGTATTGTGTTTCTAAGATAGTTTGAAGATACCCGCGAAACATGATCTCTTCCCCTAATGCAATAGCAAACATAGTTACAAAGAAAGTCAATATTATTCCAAGGGGATCAATAAGCACTGCTGGATTGTCAATTACTTCCTGCCGAACGAATATAATGCCAAAAAACGATTCAATTAGAACTGTAGGTATAAGTCCAGCAATGGTAATTGGAATACTAAGGAGGATCCATTCCCAAGCAAATTTCTCATTCCATGAAAAACCAGCTGTGTCTAATTTTTGACGATCAAATTGCAAAAAAATGTAAACTAGGCCAATACCAACTATCCCATTCATTGCACGTACAAGGTTTATCTCGATGTTTGAGGAGAACGGAGCCCCATTATTGAGGACCTCTCGAACTATCCGTAAGACAAATATCTGAAAACTAAAGATTAAAATTACACAAATCGCGAAAAAGATAATGACACGAATCCATAAATCTTGAATTGAAAGTTTTTTCATAAGTAAACTCCTCTAAAAACTGTGCGAATCTTATTCATAATCATAAGAGTTGAAAAGAAGCAGATCAAGAAACAGACATAAAGAATTGTCACTTATCAAAGATAAGATCAAATATATTTTAAAATAATTTTCATATATGGTTCCTCAGTGAGTAATAGTGGTTGTCCCATTTTTACCTTTTCTTGGACTAACAGTCTTTGCTTTAGTGAGACAGGTCGTCACAGATTATACAGCGAACATGGCGAAGAAAAAACTTGCTAAATCTTTTTTGATAGACCGATTAGATAAGAAAATGGAACATAAATATGGTAAAGATTTTTTAAAAAAGAAATTGACTCCAAATAATTTAGAAGAAGTCCGCAAGATAATTCATGAGGAATTAGCTGCTTATTCTCCTCGTAAAGACTTAGATCAATTAATAATTAATAGCACTCAAAAATTGAGTGATGAACATCAACAGATATTAACAAAATTGGATAATGTCGAGTCACTCCTCCAAAAGATATCAATTCCTTTAGCCTATAATCTTTCTAAAGAGAGTCAAGAAGAAATCCCAGAGGAATTATTAACTGGAATCCTAGAGGGAAGTCTTCAAGGACATAAATCATCACAAAGAGTATTATCTGAACTCACAGACGAAAATCAGGTGCCACCAAACGTTTTTGATTCATTGAAAGAATTTAAATTCATAGAAAGAGTGAATACAGAAGGAGAAAATGAAATAACCAGATTAGTAGAGAAGTTTACAAACACTCGGGGTGAAATAAATAGTCTGAGCACATTAATGGATATTTCAACATTATTAGTTGGCCCTAATGTTGAGTTAGATAATTTAGTCTCTGATATTGTCTTTAAAATGATTAATGAAGGTGTTGATTCGTCTGTTATAGAAGATTCTATGATTTCATTTTGTTTTCTTGTACATCGTTTAGGTAAACTTGATCTTCTGTCTGAAAGTGATCGTTTAGTGTTGGGTTCGTTTCTAAGGAATAATGTTCAAAAGATAGATGACCCTACTCGAATGCTTGAGGCATATTTTCTTCTTTCTGCCTTAGGAGATGCTGCTGATATCAATACTACATTCATAAAAGAGATATTGGAACGACATCAACACCAAGGAGTCAGTTCAACCAAAGAAATGGCTGGCCAATTACGTGTAGATGGGAAACTTGCTCGCTTTTTAAAACGCTTAGGTTTCAAATCTTCCCGACCTGAGACATCACTTCGTAATATAAAGACGCTAATACGAAGATTGGATAAGAGAAAGTTTGTAAAGAGTACCCAATTATTAAAATACCAATTGGATCGATTAATAACAGAATTTAACTTACTGATAGTGTACTTTGAGAAAAGAGAACCCTCACAGATTGACCTTACAGAGATAATTGACCTTATCCAAGTTCTTTTGGAGATTCTAAACCGCCCTAGGGTCTTTGAATTAGATCTAGAAACTCGGAAACGTGTCGTTGAATTAATGGATGCTTCTTACTACCTTTATGACTTAATTGCAATCCGTAATTCTTGGAATCTAATAAATAATTTTCAATTGGATGTTAAGTCATTATACTCACCTACTATCGGTAGTTATGAGCGGATAACAACAGACCAAGCAGCGTTCAACTTAGCTCTTGCTGAATTTTCACGTAAAAGACTGAGAAGAATCGAAAAAGACTTACCTAGCCCTCCACGAAAAGAAGCAAAAACAAAAAAAGGGATAAAATGAAGAATAGTGTTGTTTTTCCCTTTATAACACTTCAAATTAATTCAAGAAGAGAAGTGTCATTAAGCGGAGTTTTTAAAGTATTCTGACCCCCAAGAATTAGAGTATCTAAAAGAAATATTGGTTTGCAAACATTTTTAATTAATCTTACATGATTATAGTTCCAACAATAGAAAGATGAAACAGAACTAGGAGTAATTTGAAGATATTACATCAAGGTTTCATGGTGTAAGTATGCTCTTTGAAGGGATAATACTAACAGTAATGGCAGACACAGGTCCTATGACCGAAATTAACCTCTCAAAGCTAGATGATACTAGTGCAATGAAATTAAGTATCAGTCTAATGACAGCGTTGGGTCTAGGTGAGAGTCAAGATCAATTAAATCAACTTCATGGTTCTTTTCCAGTACCAGGTCGTAGAGAATTAGCTTTAGCTTATCCATTCTTAGTTTCTTCTTCAACATCTGCAGATCCTCGCATTCAGGCTACAGGTCGATACTGTACTTTATTTCTTCTGTTCTCTCGTGAAACAAAGCAAAGAATCCTAGCAAGTTATGAAGTGATTGAACAGATAATAACAAGAACCCTTAAAGCAGCAACCCAACAGGATGATCTATCAACTGAATTTATTAAAGAGGTTTATACGAATATTGAGAGTGTAGTAGCTACTAGGGAAGGTGAAAGTACCCCCAAAGCGATTAAACAATCTACCGCTGACTTAGAACGACTTAAAGTTGTTCAAGATCGGTCTCAAATTCTATCATCGATAATTCGTGAAATTACTCAAATCCAAACCTTAATGGAAAAATTACTTGATGAAATCATGGTTTTCACAGATCCACCTATACTCGAGGGAGCCTACTATATGCGGCCGAATATCAAACCTGAAGATTTCATTAAATTCCTCCCCCAGATTTCTCGATATGAAAAAATACTAGCACGGTTAGATGGGGAAGATAAAGACACTGTACGAGAGATTGTGGAACCTTCTATTTTGGTAAGGATTGGTAACCTTTTTTATTGGAAAGCTCTTGGTTCTAAACAAACCCTTGAATATGAGAAAGCGATAGAATTCTATATCCGAGCAAATCAGCTTAGGGATGACTCTGTACTCTGGCTTACGATTGGTTCCATTTATAAAAAGCTTGATAGAGAAGGGGAAGCAAAGAGTTGGATTGAGGGGGGCTTCTTACGGATGAGAAACCGAAAAGAATCAATAAGAATCTCTCGTAACATGCTTTTCGGAGATGTCCGCTGAACTCCCTTCCCAATAAATAGTTTTATTCATGCACTACGCTTTCTTTCCTTTTTTTCCGGATTTCCTTCAGTCAATTTCCCCGTTAATCCTACTTCTTTGGCCAGCTCCATGAAGGGAAGGATCATTTGTGCCACAGATTTATAGGCGTCTTGTCCTTCTCCTAGCAATATCATTCGATCGACATTGATATTCTTGAACACTTCTGGAAGCATATCAAGCGTCTTTAATTGGATGTATTTTTCGTCAGCTTGACTTAGAGCTTTTGCTTGTTCAAGAATACCTTTCGCGAGAGCAACTTGGGTTTGAGTGATTTTAGCTGCTTCACCTTCCGCTTCAGCAAGCAGCTGATCCTTCCGTGCTTCTGCCTGTTGGCGTATCCGTTCCGCTTCAACTCCGACCTCCTGTGTGACACGGAGGAATTTTTCCGCTTCCGCGTTGATTTGTTTTTGCCTCCGTTCGGTTTCCGCTGCAATTACCGCTCGTTCTTGTTCTAGTTGAGCAATTTGAATTTCTCTGTTCTTAGCTTTCGACTCGATGGAAAGCTTAACCTCCTGATCTGACATCCCAGTCTTTTGTTGCACCTCAAGATTTCGGAGTTGGACACGTTCTTCCATTTCAGCTTGACGAAGTTGTGCATTTTGAGCTTCTTCGATTTTCTTCACAGCTTCTAGATTGTCTTTTAATCGGTCATCGAGAACTTCTACATCTCGGATTTCGATGGATTCAATAGTAACACCCCAATCTCCAGCAAGTGCATGGAGTTCTGTTGTCACATTCTTGATGATCTCGGCACGATTACGTATAATCTGCTCTATTTTCATGTTTGCACATGTTGTTCGGATAATCGCTTCTGTGGCATTTTTAATTGCCTTTTCAACGTAATCAGATCGTGCAGGATTCCAGCTCACTTTGGAGAAAGATATTTCTGGATTTGTGACTCTCCAATACACAAAAGCTGTTAATGCAACATCTTGATACTCGTAAGAAACAACCTTTTCTCGAGCTTCTAATAAGGTCTGCTGAACAGTTGTAGGTATAACCACCACTTCATCAAAGATAGGCCAAAGGATCACAGTCCCCCCTGTGCCTGCTCGTTTTACTTTTCCCCGTCGGAAATGAATCACATACTCGTTGGTTTTAAACTTCTTAAAACGAGAAATGTAAAAGATAGCAAAGAGAATAAAGATTATAACAGCTATCACAATGAATACTGGGATTAACCCGATTAGATCTATCGGGTCAAGTTGAAGAAAGAATATATCTATCATGATTTTTCACATTCTATTAATAATTAAGTATTGTTCACTCCCATTTTATTGATCCTTCTGGAATAGGTTTATCTGTATCTGTTGAAGACCATTCATCGATTATTAAGGTATTTCCTTGTATTTCTATTACATAAGCAGTCATATTCCTAGCAATAGCTCCATATTTAGTCTTCGCAGCCATTTTTACTGGTCCATGAACTGATTGGGTTTCGATAACAACCAATCCACCTTTGGTATCTACAGTAGTTAGTGTTTTGACAGCATCATCGATCTTTATAGTTTCTAAAGCAGTTTCATATGCTTCTGAAACAGCCATTTTCCCCCAAATTTTGGTAACTACATACGTAGAGGCAAAAGGAAAACCAATAATGAAAGCAAGTAGGATAAGGGAATATGGAGGGGGTCCTTGAGCGACCATATCAATTAAAAATGTGCCCGAGGCGCCAAAGGTTATCATAAACGTTCCTAGTAGGAGCATAAGAGGTGTGGGAGTATCGGCACCGTGATCGTGAAGGTCAAATTGCTTGTCAATGTGAACGTCCTTATCAATTCCAACACTAATATCATGATCAACGTCGATATCAACGTCTGAATCGATAGATAAATCATGATCTACAGATATGTCATGGTCAAGTGAGAAATCATGATCCATAGAGATATCATGATCCACAGACACATCATGGTCGACAGAGAAATCTTTGTCTAAAGAAACACCATGATCGACATCATGATCTAGATCAGTACCATGTTGAAATAAGTGACTTCCTTGAAGAAAGAGTGTTAGAAAGAATATGATTAATCCACCGAGTAAACTACCTAAACAAACGTTCTTCAAGATTAGAATAAGAAGGCTAAGATCAATTGATGCCATATTTCTCAAATACTCCTGAATCATGGTATCTTTTATATTTTTACTTAGCAGAACTTCAACTCCTTGAACTTGTACTCCTGTTAATGCACAGAATCAATGGCTCCTTCACCCCCTCGAGGAGGTACTTGGTCGTTTTTCGAATCCTTATCGATTTTTATAATAGAAATCAGGAAAAGTATCAAGTATGAAGTTGGTTACGCATACCTACGCGATTTGAGGTATATGAAGTATTCTATGTTGTGGGTAAAAAAGATTTCATCTTATTTTATTTTAGATTATCTACTGAAATTAACCTCTTTTTCAGCATACCTCTAAATAATTTCTCAATCTCAAATTGGAATCATTTCTATGGGGAGGATAATAAATATTTATTGTAGAAAAATCATTCATCTTATAATAGCAGTTTTGGTGACAGGAAGGGTCTTCATTGCTGTGGTGTGGGTAAAATGAAGTTCACCCATATGGTGAATACAGGTCGGCCCCCTAATGAGCAAACCTTTATTTATCCCTTACGAATGGTTATCTTT
>JBHLPQ010000071.1:0-17524 GCA_048939265.1 Promethearchaeota archaeon | reverse complement strand
AATGTTTTAAAAAAAGAGGGGGGAATGGAAGAAGGAAAGGGGTTCGTAACAACCAAGTTAGTCGACACTGGTATTTATGGATTTATCCGTCATCCTATTTATCTCAGTCTTGCTTACTTGTTTGTTGGATTTGCTTTAATTTCTCAGCATCCTCTTAGTTTAATTTTTGGATTCACAATGACTCTCTGTTGTTATTATTTCATGATAGAGGAAGAAGAATTGACAATTAAGAAATTTGGGGAGGAATACTTACAATATATGAAAAATGTACCTCGATCGAATCTGTTGATAGGGATTTGGCGGATTTTTCGGAGAAAGGATATATAAAGTCTTGACCCTCAAAGCAGTTCTCTTTGATCTAGATGGAACGCTCGTTAATACTTTACGTTTATTTCCTCAGTTAATTGCGCAAGAGTTTATGAAAAAACCAACCCGTAGGAAGGTGAAGGGGTACCTTAAACGTTTGGGAACTTTCTATAATGTTAGAAGAAATGGTGCCTGGTATAAGCATTCCTGGTTTAGTTATCAACTCTTTAGGGGAATAAAAGCTGATTTTAGAATTTCATGGCTAAGACTTCTACAAGGATTACTACGAGTAACATGGCAATTTTTAAAGTGGGATCAAACAATACATGTTTTTCCTGAAGTGCCAGAAACCTTACGAAAATTAAAACAGAGGGGATTGAAACTAGCTATTGTTTCTAATGGCTCACCCAGACTTTTAAGAAAAAGGTTTGCCCCATATTTGCATTTCTTTGATGTTCTGGTGGACTCTAAAAGCATTAGCTATTGGAAACCATCTCCAAAACCGATATATTATGCAATCAGGAAATTGGGAGTCTCAGTCGATGAAGTAATCTTTATTGGAGATACTATAGTAGATTTATTAGCAGCTAAGCAAGCTAGGGTGAAAATAGTTCTGGTAGAAACTGGTGTTTTTGGACTCCCAGTATTCACAGAAGTTAATTATCCACCTGTTGCTGTTATACCAGTTGTGGGAAGTGAAATCTTAAATTTGACATCGCGTTTAAAGGATAATGTTGAGAATATTATAAATTGAATAGAAGGAAAGCGAGATGATTTCTAATACTAAATTATCCCAATTAATTACTTTAAAGGATGGCCGAAGACTAGGATATGCAGAAGTAGGAAATCTAGATAGTGAGGCGTTATTCTGGTTTCATGGAGGAGGAAGCTCGAGATTTGAAATAAGATTCTTCGAAAAAATTGCAGAACAGCATAATATACACGTTATTGCTGCTGATCGTCCTGGGATTGGATTATCAACGTTTCAGAACAACAGAACAATTCTAGATTGGCCAATGGATGTTAAAGAATTAGCTGATCATCTGGGGATAGAGAAATTTGCTGTTGCAGGTGTTTCTGGAGGAGGACCACACGTGGCTGCATGTGCTTATAGTATACCAGAACGAGTAACAGGTTGTGGTATGATTAGCAGTATTGGTGCCATAGATCTGAAAGAAACGTGGAAAAAATACCCTAGGGCTTTTCGTCTCACTTTTTTCTTAGCTCGTTCGATGACATGGATCTTCAAACCAGTTATGCGGTTACAGTTACGTGGAATGAAATCAATGGAGAATTACAAAAAAATGGTTCTTAAAAACCAGAATCTCCCCGAAGCAGACCGTAAACTCATAGAAGAAACAGATTTTTTCCCTCGTTTTTATGAATGTGGTGTTGAAGGGATGAAAGAGGGAACTAAAGGAATAATTCATGAATATAAAATCTTTGCAAGTTCATGGGGATTCAATCTGCATGAGATTTCTCCTAAGATCAAAACATATATTTGTGCTGGAGATCAAGACCCAAACAGTCTTTTCGTCGTACCTTTTGCTAATGTGATCCCAAACGCGACTACTAGGATCTTTGAGAATGAGGGTCATCTATCAACAGTAATAAATTACGCAGAAGAAATAATCCCAAATGTTATGTGAGCTTTTAATCAAAAATAGAGAATAAGACTAGAGGATTTATCCTCTAGCCTATTAGTTTAGTTTGTTAGATCTCTTGATAAGGTGACAAAGCCAGCGAAAATTATCAGAAGGGAGACATTGAAAGAAGCGAAAAAGATACTATATAATTGGTGGAGATTACTAGACATCCAGGGGTTCCAGAAGAAATAAGAGATAGCCATTAGTAAAAACCCAAGAGCTAAAAGCCAAGGAGAAGCATAAGGTGAATTCTTTGCAAATCGAAGCCAATTATAAACGAAGAATAAGGCCACTGGTATGAACAATCCGTATAAAAGTCCAAAGATGGTCAGTGTTATGTCTTTCAATATGAATTGGCCGATAAGGAACCAACTTTCTCCAATTAAAAGGATTAAGAGAGCAGGTAGGTAATTTACCTTGTTATCTTCAGTAAGAAGATTGCTGGTGCCAATCCACACCCCAGAAATAAAGAGTACCAAAGGTAATAGCCAAACTTGAAAAATCAGCGGGTTATTTATGTCTGTTAATGGAAGATCAAAGATCCTTAAGGAAAGGCCCAAGAATGCGAAAGCATATAGGAGAAAAGAGAAACCCCAAATAGCTCGATAATGATTGGTGAGTAAGTAGAATCCAATTGCTGACAAGATGAATAACGCGGTAAGTGAAAGTATAAATTGAATTGCGGAAACGCTCAGCTCGGGAATAAGAAAGGAATAAAACTGTGTGAACATGATTGTCGTTACTAAGGCGTATATGATCCCAACTAAGGGTAACCAAGGACGAGAACGTCCAAACTCAACGAGTTGTTGATAATAAGTTTCTTGATATTTATTAGCCTTCATTCTATCAACTCCTGTCAAATAAGTTAACATCGCGGCAGAATTATAAACTTTGGGATAGCATCCCTGAGATATAACATAGCTTTTATTAACACAGTGATAAATGATCTTAAATACTCAAGGTGCACCCTAGCCAATTGGAGGTAAAAAAATGAGTTTTAATGATGAAATGGAAATTGATTCTAAAGATAGAGACATAATATCAATCCTACAAAATAAACCTAAAAGTACTCACACTGCAATTGTGGGTGAGTTAGCTAAACGGAATGTGAAACTTTCGAGACAATCGATTCAAAAGCGGGTTAAAAGGCTGGAGGACGAAAATATCATCAAGTACGCAGTATTAACAAATGACAAGAAATTAGGGAAAGAAATCACAGCGTTCGTGTTAATTGAACTACAAGCATTAATCGAGCTTGGCAGTTATCATGATAGAGGAGTAGACGTTCATTCGCAACTTATATCCAGAATGAAAGAATTAGAACTTGTAGAAATTCATTATGTGGCAGGACGAGAAGATATACTTGTCAAATTACGAACAAGAACTATTGATACTCTCCGAGTTAATTTAGTGAAGATAACACAAATGGCAGGTGTTGCACGGACAAGAACTTTGATCTCCCTGGCATATTTTGAACAGAATTTCCCAGAAATGAAGGGGGAATTTTTGAAGGCACTTAAGGTTGCTGTTTCAGAAGAATAGGTGGGGAATATTTTTGAGGGATTTGATTTATTATAGGAGAACACTATTATAATATTTTAAAAGTAAAGATAAAAACCTCTGTTTATAATTTGACTAAAGGTAGAGATGCGATGTCACTAAAAACTGATATTTCTGATTATATAACACGAAATAGTGGATATATTGTTATAATTGTGATTATATACATATTTACAACTCTCATAGTACTAGCTAAACCAAAAGGGTTTGCTGTACCAGAGTTAACAACTACTTACGATTTATTTGGGATTTCTCTTGCGGGATTTATACTTCTTCTCATCATTGGTGGGTATCTACTGTTTCGTTATTTCTCTAAAGCCAGACCACTAGAGAAAGCACCTTTTCAGCTCATTTGGGGGTCCTCTTTCCTCATTTATTCAATTACTATGTTAGGATTAGTGTTACAAGCATGGGGATTCGAATTTGCAGATATGACGGATCCAATCATTTTTCTAATCTGGCGAACACCCATGATCCTCTGGGTTGGGGGAATGTGGATTGGTGTAACGAAGCTTTATACCGATTGTCCAAAATGTACTTATCTAGCTGCGCTTGCAATTGTTCTCTTAGGAGAATTGTGGTTCATTATCGGATTAATCTTAATTCAAGACATTGAATTTACCATGTTTGGCTTTCTGTATTGGGAATTTGTTCCCATGGCCTTTATTTTAGCGATTCTATGGTATAATTATGGAAAAGGCGCTGAGTTACAGGCACCAAAGATTATAGCCGCAGGATTCACCCTTTTTGGAATAACTTATCTTGCATGGGCTCCTTGGCACTTTGAAGAGCTGAAATATATTTGGTATATTTGGTTTAATGTGTATTTAGTGTCATTAGCGATTCTTTTAACTGGTTTTTACGCCTTACCCAAAGAAATTTTGGGACAGTTCCGTGAAGAATAGTTTAACTGGCATTAATCAATCTTGCTTAATCGAGAGCCACAGTTACTACAGTAAATTCCGCTATCAATAAAACCACAAGATGGACATACAATTTCTTCCGAAATTTCAAAACTCTCTTCTATCGTACTTGGTGGATGTACTTGTTCTGGGGTACGAACAGTTACACGACTGGAAATCCAGAATAAAAAGAATCCTACAACAAGAAGAACTCCTCCAAAAACCATTACTTCAAAGGAATCAAACCCTATGAAGTGCTCAACAAGAGATTCCTGGATCACGAGTTTTACGGGTCTATAAATTGTACTATATTCCTCATTGTACTGAAAATAATATTCTCCAGAGATAGGAATAGTAAAATCGCCAAGGATAATCTCTTGAGCCGTGGAATCACCATCAAAGGAAAAATGAATCGTAAAACTAAGAACTGGTTCTCCTGTGCTTAAATAGAAAGTTATTTCCCCCCCACTGGCTCCAAAAGGATAATTTGATCCTGAAGCCTTAATTGAATAAGTTTTTCCCTTCACTAAATCGAATGTATCACTTTGAAAGTTATTTGGAAGGGTAATTTCACCATGGTGGATCTGAAAAAAGAAGAGGCTTAGGAATCCCACTGCAATACATATCGGTCCGAGAATAGTTAAAACACGTGAAAACCCTTTGAGTAGATTCATTGTAAAGTCTCTTTTTCAAACATTCCTGATACTTAAAGTCCTAGTTCCTTTAATTCACCCTTAATCCTAGTTATTTTTTCTTTATTCAGGTTGTTCATTCTCCAGAAGACAAAAACACCTAAGAAAAGGAAAAGTGCTGGTATTAGCGCAAAATGAATATGAATTCCCAAAAGTGCTGTCTCAGTTTGAGTTTCAATATCAGCATTAAAACCAGTAAGTTCATGAACAAGCCAAAAGGTGATCGCTTGGACTGCAAACGCAAAGCGTCCAAAGAAGGCCCGAAATCCCATGAAAATACCATCATTACGCTTGCCTGTTTTCACGACTATTTCATCAATCACATCTGCTAATGCAGGAGTCATAATCATCCAATATCCTCCGAAACCCAAACCTCCTAGGAATACAAAAATGGTAAACAATAGAGAAGTGTTAACCTGAGGTAACGTCGATGGAAGAATGAGGAGTGCCATTGTAATTGCAGCGAACATAAGGGCCTTTTGATTATTCTGTATGAATCGTGAATTTAGCCACTGCCAGATTGGAATAGCGATTAATGCTCCTACAAGTAATCCAATAAAAATTATAGTTGTACCTTCTCCCTCTGGTAAAATATAGTCCCCAATATAGAGGATACTTGCAGTGAAAGACACTGTTGCTGATTGGTAGAAGAAGTAGAGAATAATCCAAGCTGCAAAATTACGTTCTTTGAGTGCACTAGTTAATTCACTAAAAAATGCTTCTTCTTCTTTCTTCTTTCGATCTTCAAGATATCTCGTTATCATGTCTGGTGTTTCTCTTGTTCCTGGGATTAAAACAAAAACCACGAAAAAAGCTACTACTGCAATGATGATTGAGTTAATTAAGTAAGGTTCAATAGTATTTACATCAGCTAGTCCCGATGGAATTAAAAAGCCTAGAGCAATCCCCACTACTCCTATACCTGTTGATATAGCAATAGTTTTTTGCCTCACGCTTTCCGAGCGAAATTTATCTGGAAAAATAGATTGATAATTTACATCCCAGAGAGAATACAGAGTATCAAATAAGCAGACGGATAAAACCATCCAAATAAATGTGAGATAAGGATCACTGGTCAATCCACTCGGTATAGCAAAAATTAGGATATAAGAAAAGACCCAAAGAAGTGAGCCAATAAATACCCATGGAAACCGTCTTCCATATTTTGCAGAGAATCTTGTTGTTTTCTTTTCCGTTAGATACCCAAGTAATGGATCATTGAAGGCATTATATATGGAATAAATGATAAATCCTAGTGTAGGAAGGAAAGCATAAGCATCTTCGAAAATTACAGTTTCATAGAATTTAAAAACGACCACTCCGAATGCTTGCGAAATAAATTCAGTAAGAAATTTACCAGAGCCATAAGAAGCCATTATTGGTGTGCTAACATTATCTGTATCTTTATTTCTTGTACTACTCATTTTAACGATTCCCTTGAAACTTTTATAGGATTTTTATGAGAATAATGTTATTCCATTATAAGGCAATCGGCATCACAAGAAAAGTACATACAATTTCTAATCATCGACAATTGGTAGGGTTAAATTGACTTTTAACCCTGAAGGAATATTATCTTTTAACCATATTTTCCCCTTCAACATGTGAATTATCTCTGTTGTTAATGAAAGCCCTAATCCACTTCCTGTTTTTTCTTTAGAGCCATGGGTCACGAATGGTTTAAAAACTTCGTCCTTTAAAGCATCTTCAATACCAGGCCCCTCATCACAAATTGTAAACAACCAAAAGGGGTCTTTTTCTTGAATGGTTATAGTAATAGTTCCTTTTTCAGGAGACCATTTGATGGCGTTATCAATAAGATTATTGAATACACTCCTGATACGTATATCTGCAAAAGTCTGAACTTTCTTAGATTCTTCAGGCCATTTAATGTTAATCGATAGCTGGTTTTTTGATAACTCCTCATCAAAGTCTATCAACACAGAGTTAAGAATTTCTTTTAAATCGATAATGGATGGTTCTAACGGCTGATCAAATGTTCCCATGACTTTCAGATATGCACGAACATCGGCAATGACCGTAGAGGCTCCCTCTACTTTTGAATCGATTCCATCTAGGTACTCTAGCAAATCCTCCCGACTCTTCTCATTCGACAATTCATCTCTTAATACCTCTGTGAATCCCCGAATGACAAAGAGTTGACTTCTTAAGTCATGGGAAATAACCCCTAATAGAGAATCCTTAAAGTCACTACTTCTTTGAGTGGCAATTTCCATCTTTTTTTCCGCTGTAATGTCGCTAATGATATACATATATCCTGTTGACCCGCTCCGAGTTCCGTGTAATGCTTCAATACTGACATTAAAGTATTCAATGTCAGGTTTCATTGGATCAAATTTTTCAAATTCAAAAGACTTAGAAAAAGGAGGATCATTAGTCCTTAGATTGAGAAGGAAGCCTTCTATTTCTTGGAAATGTTCAAGAACATCTCTTGGCAGATCCTTTTGAGCATTTAGCAAATGAAAAAGGTTCTCACCAATAATTTCTTCATCCTTATCTTGAAATAAATATTCGTGTGCTTTGGTATTAATTTCTATTATTCTATTCGTATTATCTGTTGCAATTACTCCAGTTTTAGTAAGGTTTCTGATAATGACTTGGTGTGCTAGGGGAATAAGATCTACTAAATGATATTCCCTCATCCCGATGAATATAAAAAAGGATGTGAATACATATGCGAGTGGACTAATGTCTAAATATTCACTAAGGGGGAATAATCTGAGAGTTGAAACTATGACTATGCTAATGAGAAAGCTTAGTCCTATTAGAATTAGTTGAATTTGTCGACGATACTTCTTATGGAAAACCCTTCGGTAAATAAATAAGAGAGTAACACAACCTCCTATGATAAAAGAAGCAGTTAGTACAACATGAAGAAGATAAAAAATGCCGTAAGAGGTAGTAAGTGCTGGAAATGGAGCCGTAGGATGTAGTGAAATATTTGTGAAGAACAGATGATGATAATCATTAGTAAGTATGAAAAGAATATCAATAAGCCCAGGCACAAAGAGAGCTATCAAATATTGAGGTTTTGCGAAAAGCTTTGGAGCAAATGATGCAAGAGAAAAACAGAAAAGTAAGAAGAATATACTTCCAAAAATTACACCAATATGGCGAACATACTCCCAAAAGGTCATGAGTTCTTGAGTTGGAGAAACCATTTCAATAAATGTCCCAAAAACCCAGAATGCAAGACAACTTGTTAGTGCTATAAAAATTGCTGATGTTCGGGTTTTTTCAAACATCACAAACGCATAAACAGTAATAAATCCAGCCATACACAGTGCAATTAAATATGGAATTACAAAGAAATTCAATTCGAAAGCCATTATATAGAATTCCTTTTTTTCCTATTGTTAAAGTTGGTGTACGAGGTATTGCATGTGTTATTACATTCCAGTTCAGTTTAAATATTTCTAGATAATTCTTTTGCGCTAAAAATATTCATATCTGCTTTCCAAAATTTTGAATAAGCGTTGCGTTCACTATTATTTTCTAGGAGCATCTGAACATATTTTTGGAGTAGTTCAACGATTTGAAAATTCTGGTTGAACTTAATGCTAACTTTATTGCGTGTATACTGACCATCTATTCCGTGTGAAACTAGTTCCTCTAATTTCCGTTGCGTTCTCCATTTTCCATACTTGAGGTGTTTTTTAAGTTCCTCTATAGTGATCTCGATAGAAGGTTGATTATCCTCAATCATGAGATTTCCATATCTTCCAATAATCCAGAGGAATTTTAGAACTTCCTTCTTCTTCTTCAATTCCTGTTCCTGACCACCTGGTGTCTTAGTATTTAATGTTAATATGTTTTTGAGGGTAGAATGTAAATCTTGGAGCATTTCGGATTGTGAAGCGAATTCTTGATTAATATTTGTAGGAAATTCTACGGTGTGAGTATTCAAAGGTTGTGTTTCTATATCATCAAGTGTTTTATCAAACTCTTTATGCAATTCCTCAAGTATTGGTTCACTTAAAAATGGGAGGCCAAATTTCTGGTAATCTTCTTCAGTTCCTTCCTTTTTTGTTCTCTTTGCTATCTTTTTTGTAACGTGTATCATATTTTCAATCCGTGGACAAGGATAATCTGGGCAATAACCACAATTTTCAATGTTATTCTTCAAAACACACTTCCTAATGTAGCAACCACTCCAAAGAGGAGTTTCTGGAATATTAAAACACCCATTACAGTACTCTTCCTCATATATCCAACCTCGGGTTTTATGAAATTTCTTCCATCCTGCATCAACTTTTGTTCTGTCTTCATCTGACTTGAGATTGGTTTTATAAGCTGGACAAATACCGCAGTTGAATCCACAAAGAGAAATTTTCTGGTTCATCACAGTTCAACACAATATTCTAGAATAAGTAATTTTAAAACAATTCTGTTAAAGACTTTTTCTAAAACTAAATATCTAATACCTTACCTGAGTGAGAATAGAACTGTTTTTTCTAAGTGCTTTAGTGACCTCAAACATTAATAATATAAACCAAAGGCTTGTTTGACACAATTGTTTGCAAATGTGAACAATTAACTAAGGGAAATTTATGGTTAATTTCAGACGATTTTTCTCAAGGATTGGACTTCATAATGAGCAGAAATTTGTTATGGAGATATTAAATGAGAAATCAATTACTTTTGAAGAAATAACTGTTTCAATCAAACCCCTTCTTATAGAAAAATGGAGCACATGGCAATTAGACAGAGATGTCAGTAAAATTCCTGATAGAGTGGAAAAAACACTTTCCTACCTGTTAGAAAGGGAGTTAATACAAGAACAGGACAAAATTTACAGTTTAACAGACAAAGGGAGATTAAATGCCGCAAAAATTCACAATAGAAAGGACCACTCCAGGTGGACTAAACCAATTACTCTCCCAAAAATCTCAGCTATAATATTCTTTTCAGGTTACGTGGTCTTATGGGGGTTAAAAGTAGGAGGATATATATTTACAGACAATCTAATCCTACTGGCTGATAGCTTCAGTTCTAGTTTTGGAGTTGTAACGATAATAGTTATTAGTATTGCTCCCAAAATAAGATATGATAAAATTATCATTAGAGGTATTCAAATCATTTTTATCTTAACAGGTATCGTTTTTTTACTAATTGGAATTAATCAAATATTAGAACCATCAGAAATTTCAAATTTCAATGTAGTATTTCCTATAGTCTGTGTGTTAATTACCATCGGACTATGTCTAATCGTGTATTTCCATCTTGGAGAGTCAGTGCAAGATGAAGCTGTAATATCTGTTTACAAAAAGAAAATTAAAGGTGATAGTCTAATTCCTGCTCTGGTTCTTCTACCAATAATAGCTGAATCCTTTGGAATATTCTTTTTTGAAGGATTGATTGTTATAACTTATGGATTTATAATTATGGGAGAAGCTGTTCGAATAAATATCGGAAGGTATACTGGTCATGTTCTTATTTTTTTAAATGAGAGACCTCATAGTTACAAAGAAATTGTAGAAATAGATAATAGGATCGCTATGCTATTTGGGGCACCAATGTTTATGTATGGCCATGATCCTGCTTCTATTTGGTGGCAAGACAAAGGATTAGCTTACCTTGAAAATAAGGGATATATTGAGAAAGAAGATATAGTTTACTCAATAACAGAGAAAGGAAAGCAACCTGCAGATAATGATGCAAAAGGAATGATCAGATTCATACGATTTGTAAAATCTTTAACAAGACCTGTTATATCCCCAATTTTATCTTTAGTCTTCCACTTATTCTTGGGTTCAGTTAAAATCTTCGGTTTTTTACTCACGGGTAGTGTCGGTCTTTTGGGAGATGGACTTGATTCAGCTATTGATGGTGTATCATCAATTGTTGTAGGAATTGCAATGAGAATCAGGAAAGAAACCCAGGCCACTTATATCTTAATATTTCTTATGTTAATTACAGGAGGTAGTATCATTCTTACAAGTATTAATCGTCTTCTGAATCCCATTGCTCTGGATGAAGAAGCATTAGCTATAATGATTGCTGTTTTCTCAATATTTCTGTGTTTTCTTTTATATCTATATCAGCGATATAGCGGTTATATTAACCAGAGTTTAGCGATTCTTGCTCAATCAGAAGATAGTAAAAACCATGTATTGAATGCCTTTCTTGTGTTGATAGCGGTGAGTGCAGGTTATTTTAAGATATATTTTCTAGATGGTTTAGTAGGGTGTTTTATTGGTATTATCATCCTCAAAGGTGCGTATGAGGTTTTTCAGGATTTACGTAGTATGAGTCAAGGAGAATCAGTTAATTTTGAAAAATACAAGCTAGGTTTTTGGAAAGGTTTTAGCAAATTTCGATTTCAGATGTTTAAGAATTGGATTCTTTACCAAATATTGAATGGTATAGATAATCTCACGACTCTAGAAACAGCTTTTGAAGAAGTTTTTCATCCTATTACAATTCATCATAGCCAGCGGGACGATTTAACGATTAATTATTCCTATGATAAAGAAACACTAGTATACTCAATTAATGAATTACTTGAAGAAAGGCTAATACAAAAAGAAAACATTTCGTCATATATTTTAACAGAAGAAGGGAGAATTCATATAGAGAAGGCGATTAAGAGACATAAACGACATTAGACAGAGACAAAGGATTTTATCCTGAACTACAATTTGGGCAATATTTCTCATCATTCTGTTTGTTCTCAATTAAACGAATCTTGAATTCCTTTCCACAATTCATACAACGCCTAATAAGAATAGGGCTAGTCATATATTTGACCGAGCATTTCTTTGAACAGAGTTTTTGGTTCTTTCGGTTTATACGAAAGTCTTTTCCACAATTAAGGCATGTTCTCACAAACTGCGGGTTACATTGGCGTTTGGAATGATAATAATGAATTCGAGAAAAAGTTTTAGGGGAGCGTTTCTCCTTCTCGTGCACCCAATGGGTATTAGTAATCCTTTTCCCGCATTTACGGCAGATAAAAACTTTTTTGATAAGATTATTGTAACTTTCAACTTTTTGAATATAATTTAGCTGGCCATCTATCCACTGTTGCTGGGCTTCAATATCTTTAGCCCTTACAGGTATTTTTGTGCCTTTTTTATATTCAAATTGTTCAAAATTAGACATTTTTTCTTATCCCAAGTATTTAATGTAATCATAGTTTTTTAACTTATAAACCATAGGATAACTAAAACAGATTTTTCGGTTTTTATCTCCTAGTTTTTTTCGCTTTAGGAATGAAATTTTCAGATAAAATCGGATCATTTGTCGATTTTAATTTATCCATAAGTATTTCTTCTAATTCAAGTTTAACTGAATGATATTGGGGATCTAAAGCCAGATTTTTCAGTTCCATTGGATCATCTATTAGATTATAAAGCTCCTCTTTTGGCCTTGGAGTATGATACTCTGGATGTTCACTCAACCAAGCCTTTGCGGAAGGACTTTCTATAACATCGTCAGGAATTTCGAATAGAAAGTCAAGTGGAGTAAAATTCTTAATATATTTCCAGTTTTTTGTTCTCATTGCCCTGATGGGGTTGAAACCAATATCATGGTAAGTCATCTCCGCGAAAATATGTTCCTGTTCTTCATATTCCTCATTCAAGAAGAGATTTTTGAAACTTTGACCTTGGATTTGTGGGGGGATTGGAATTCCACTCAAACCAAGAATCGTAGGGAATAAATCAATATTTGAAAGGAGTTCTGGACGTATTTTTCCTGCTTTGATCTTACTTGGCCAATTAATAATGAGAGCTGTCTTAATTCCAGCATCATACAATGTGCATTTCGCCCGAGGAAGAGCAGGGCCATGATCAACTGTAAAAATGACAACTGTATCCTCAAAAAACGAGGTTTTTCTTAATGCATCGAGAATGCGACCAATTCCTCGATCTACTGTTCTAATTGAGGAGAAAAGGTCAGAGATATCTGATCTTACCACTGGTGTATTGGGTAAGTATTCCGGAATTCTGATGCTATCTTGTGTGGGAATGTCCTCTGGGAAAATGAAAGGTCTATGGGTATCAAAAAGACCAATAGAGCAGTAGAAAGGTAGTTGGATCTCCCTTTGATTAACTTTCATTAAAAAGTCGACAACTTGAGGAGTTACGTTGTCAATCCATGGCATAGTATTCCGATCAGAGACATTTTGATAACCCAATTCACTTGCGTTCTCATGTTCATGTTGTAAGCCTATTAGGTGGGTTGAATAGCCGTGTTTAGCTAGAACTTTGGGTATAGTAAGCTCAGAGTCGAGATTCCAACCATAATTCGTTAATCCTATTAATCCATGTGAATGAGGTAATTGTCCTGTGAGAATACTTCCTCTAGAAGGAGAACACTGAGGGGCGGTGCAATAATAATTTGAAAACACTAACCCAGTTCGAGCTAATTGATCTAGGTTTGGGGTTTCTACTCCCTTGTCATAACAACCCAAAAGATCTCCAGTGTCATGAGTGATGATAAACAAGAAATTAGGGTTGGATTCAGATTCTTTGTTCATTAATATCATCTTAGAACGGATTGTCTCTTAAGTACTCAATAATGTTAGAAGCAGGATTATTTCTCCTGATTTGATCAGCCATATACTTCATATAAGGATCGATGTGGGAAAAAAACATCTTATAACCCTCACATAAATAGTTTAATCCAGAGTTTCCTTCTTCAGTTGAAAGAAATCGGTTTTTGGGACATCCACCATTACAAGCAAATCTCACTTCGCATTGTTGGCATTTTCGGGGGAGTAATTTCGATTTATTCATCCCAAATTCCCTTTGAGCTGGTGAATTTACGATCTCTTTAAGAGGTTGTTCTAATAGATTACCACGGAAGTAATCTGGTATTACAAAATGATCGCAAGCATATATGTCTCCATTATGCTCTAATGCTAAAGCATTTCCACAGATTGGTGCTAGAATGCACAAATTCAAAGGCAAATTTAACCACGCAGCTAATGCGACTTCAAATATTTGAATAAATATTCTGCCTACGTCCTGTTTAACCCATTCATCAAAGATTGTTTGTAAGAATATTCCATATTGTTTTCCAGTCACTGAAAAGGCAGAAACACTCCCGTCCATATTTCGTTCGACTACAGGGATAAATTGGACGAAGGTTGCTTCTAAATCATTTTTTAGATATTTGTATACTTTCAAGGGATATTTTTCATTCGCAGCATGGACACAGGTCAGAATATTAAATTCTACTTTATGCTTTTTGAGAGTAGCAAGTCCAGCCAGCACTTGAGCAGAACTAAGACTTCCTTTGGTATCAACTCGATATTTATCGTGCAAATCTGGAGGCCCATCAATACTAATTCCTATTAAAAACTCGTGCTTCTTAAAGAAACGCGCCCAATCCTCCGTAAGCAAAGTTCCATTGGTTTGCAGAGTATTCTGAACTCTTATCCCCCTTTTATTGTATTTTTTTTGGTACTGGATTGCTTTTTCATAAAATTCAATATCCATCAATGTTGGTTCTCCTCCCTGCCAACTGAAAGTGACTTCAGGCACATCTTGAGCTTCAATATATTGTTCAGTAAACTTTTCTAACGTTTCATGACTCATTTTACCATTACTATTAGGATACAGTTCTTTCTTCGAAAGATAATAACAATATTGACATTGTAGGTTACATATTGAGCTATAGGGTTTAATCATTGTATGAAATGAGGTAAAATTTGGAATCATATCTTCGTATCACTATCAGCTTTTTTTATAAGATAATTCTCAGTTAACGATAAATAAGTGACTTTGGTAGGATTTAAGATCAATGTACAACCCTTGATTATTCATTATTTCGACATTTCTTGTATATTCTTCTTTAGTTAAGAAATCTTCAAGCACTAATTCTTCCATTTTTTGTATGAACTTTGGTAAAATCGGGAAAACTCTTCCTTGGGAATGATCAGGAGCATAATTAATTACGATCAATCTCATTTCTTCTATCCTTTTATCAACCCATTGCCACGAAAGGAGGTTTTTCCAAGAGTCATTTCCGTCCCACGCTTCTGAAGTATTAATTAAAGACCATTCTCCTTCTTTAAACCCATCATGGTTGGTATATCTGAGCAGATGATCATAAAACTGTTGGATTTCTTCATTTGGTTGTTCAAAAGCCTTTCGACGGAGTTGTACGGGTATTTTCAGCTTATTTCCTTCGAACTGTCCTTGATGATACAAACTCATGCCTAGAATGGTTCCAGAGATTACTGCGGCAGCAAGGGATTTTTCTTTTCCAAAAAGTTCGTTTGCTCGTCTTTCATCGTGATTCTCGATGAACCTGAGACTTTTTCTTTGGTAATCTAGGTCTGCCCAGAGATGTTCTCGGACATGGATTGGGGAGTTATGTATTAAACGATCATATAATCGCTTATCGTACGTATAATCAAACCCTAATTGATGAAGTTCCCAGTTTAAATCCCAATATACTTCAGCTAGAAAAATAAATTCAGGATGCATTGTCTTCACCGTTATTATTGCTTCCTTCCAAAATTCAGTTTGAGGTTTTGGAATACTCTTCTCCTTGAAATACCAACCCCATGTTCTTGAAATTATATCATTTAAGCATAACATTGCCATATCGCATCGAATACCATCAGATTGGGCTGCTATTTCGAAGAGGACATCGATCATATGATGGCGTGTATCAGGATTATAGTAGTTGAGTTGAAATGTGTCATCCCAAGGAGGAAAATAAGGATCTTTCCCCAAAGCTACCCAATGAGAACCCTGATCTGTTTCAATCTGGGCGAATAAGCTTAAGTTCTCTCTAGGTGTCTCCCGTGAAGAGATGAATAAATCTGGATTGATTTTTATCAGTGGGGAGGCCTTTCCAAAATGATTTGGCACAAAATCCACCATTAACTTCACCCCCATCTGATTCAGTTTTTCCTTGAGAGTTTTAAGATCGTTCGGGTCTCCTAAAAGCGGATTTAGTATATATTCTGCAATTGAATAAGGTGATCCAATAACATCTTCCGGTTTCCAATTAGGAAGTGCCTTAGTGAATTCTCTTTTTAATTCAGGATGACGTTTTAAATCTTCCATTGACAAAGGGGAGTGCTTCCATACCCCCATTAGCCATATCCAATCGAAATTTTTTTCTGATAAATCGTACCAATACTCATCGGGGATCTTCAAAAGGGAAAAATCTTGTTTAGATTTTGTACTTAAGTCATCCAGCCATACTCGAGTATTTATTTCATAAATCTTTTGATGTTGTTTCAATTCTAAACACCTGATTCATTGATTTTCCAATAAAAAAAGAAGGCATTCCTACAAGAGCAGTGTTACTAAAAGATTAAATACTCTTCATTTTTAAAAAAAGATAATATCATACTGATAGTAAGCTCTAGTGAATATTCCATTAATTATTAAGAACCAAGGCGTCCTAAGAGATCATTTATATTTTGAAATTAGCGCCTTACTAATCATTAAAAGGGAATGAGATGAATTATGTTCCTAATGCTCTCTTACCCAGATGTTATGGTTGTTTTTATCCTCGTAACTGAGGTTGTTATTCAACGAATATTTGGCAGATGAAAGAAAGTGAAGACTGAGAGAATAAAATTAACTTCACCTGAGGCATTTATGCTTGCTTTTTCTCGATATGAATCAAATAATAATTCTAACAAGGATAATACAAGCCCCAAGGACGACGAGTGGAATCAGGGCTCTGTATTACCTTAATTCTTTTTTAAATCAAGCAGTTGATAAGAAAATACGATTATAGATAATGGAATGACAGATTTAATAAGATTTTTGCTTTCGGATAATCAAAATTAACGCGCTCAAGATTGCTACCAAAAAAAAGGCCCCAATGATCACGTTTGGGGGGAGTGTAAACTCTTTTGTATACGTATTTCTATGATAGTTTACACTAAGATCTATAGGATAAGGGCTAGAGGTAGGCGTCCAATCATCCCAAAAATTATCGTCAAAGATATTGTTTCTACCAGTATCCGCTGCTTGAGACCCTCCCATGGCATTATTTCTAGTAAAATTGTTCCCTGATACAATGGCATTCTGTGTAAAATCGTTTAGGAGAATACCATATCCCTTGTTATTAAAGAAAGTGTTATTCAATACATTTGAATAACTAGATTCTGAAAGGACAAGACCTTCATCATTATTATTGGAAATTGTATTATTAGTTATAGCAATGTGATTACCTGAAATTGATACTCCCTCATTCCCATTATTAGAAATGATATTGTTTGCTATTGTATCAAATAGGTTATAGCTAGCAAGAATTCCTTGGAAGGAGTTATTCAAAATAAGGTTCGCAGAAATAATATTTTTTACCCCTCCTGACAATATCCCCGTTAATTGATTTTCAGTTATAACATTATGAGAAAATATATTTAAATCAGAGTCGTCAATTGAAATGCCACTTTGTTTATTGTTACGAATGATGT
>JBHLPQ010000221.1:0-5868 GCA_048939265.1 Promethearchaeota archaeon | reverse complement strand
ATTCGCATATCGGTTATAATATCGGAGTGAATAGCGATACTCATTTTTAACACTTCCTCAAATTTTGGGCCTTGGTATCCCCACATTCCCCGCGCGCCTCCACCTTCAGCTCCTAGTTTGTTTGAAATCTTTAGGTCTTCCTTGATGAAATTCTTGAAATGAATCATGGGGTGAATAACATTTGGGTACTCGAAATAGCTGACAACTTTAGCTTCTGGAACCTCTTCTAACACATGTTGTTTTTCCAATTCTGGCACAAAGAAGTTCAAACTCGACCCTTTGAATACAAGGATGAAAGGGCGCTCCGTAGGAATCATTACAAATCCTGTCAGATAGTAGATCGAAGTGGGACTTAAAACAATAAAACTCTCTAGATTGAGCTCCTCAATTATCTTTAGGAACTTCGCTTGACGTTCTTCAAACCTATTAGGGGGAATTTTAATAATAGTCATTTTAATCATCATTAATGTTGGTTTGTTTTAATAATTGTCTTTAAGATGTTGTTGAACTTAATCATCATCAAAAAGTTCTGTTTTAATCTTGATTAACCTATTAATTAAAATAATAGTCAATGTGGCCAGGTTTACCTTTGTAAGATTTAACTACCTCATCTGATTCAAGAAACTCCCGTGCACGAATAACGTCAGAGAGAGAATCCCCTCTGATTTTCTCATTCTTGGGAGCCTTACTCTCACAAATTAAGCTTACTTTATTAAGATATTTCTGTTCTTTTAACACAGAGAAAACTAATTTCCATGGAACACCTGTTCCATGATCTAACAATGTATGTTGTTTTTCTCCTGCTTTTCCAACTTCCATTCCCGAAAAATGCATTGGGAGGCGTTGACTCGCGTTGAGATCAAATGTTTGGTCAAGAAGATTCAACCGCTTGAGGATGCCATCTTCAGTAGTAATATTTCCCCCTCGAGCGAAATCATGACTAATGTCCCAAGTTATTAAACAATTATCAATGGTACCAGCAATCTCGACCAATGTAAAGAAATCTGCAAATGAATTATATTTCCCACCCACTTCAGGAGCCATTTTAGTATTATACCCTTTATGTTGACGCCATTCCTCCCATTCACTGAGGACTTTCTGAACATGCGCATTATTATGCTTTCGTTTAAAACTTCCAGCATGGAAGGTCACATGATGAGCCCCTAACCAATCAGCAATTAAGAGGGATTTAGATAAGTTTGATTTAGAATACTGTAATTTTTTTGGCTCCTCTGTAGTAGCAGAAATGCGGTAGGGGCCATGAATGGACAGATAAAATTCAGCTGGAGAGATTATCTCCAGTATTGCCTTTACTTGTTTCTCAGAGGGATAAGGAACAGTACCAGGGATCTTTGAACTCCCAAGAACACAATTTAACAATCCAAATTCAATCGCATTGATCCTATTGTCTTTGAATTCTTGAATTCTTTTGGAGGCTTTTTCATGCGAGATGAATCTTGAATAAGAGAGTGCTAATCCCATTGAAATCGTCAATCTATAACCACCACGATTCTAACAATCATGTTTTTTGCATTCTTACTAAACCACATTCAGGACAAAGCCATTTAATTTTTTTATGAAAACTCCGTTTGGATGATTTCATTTTAATGTTCTTCCCTTGAGAACGACAACGAGGGCAGTACATGTTTAAATCCAATTTCTAATTATTCGTTGATGGTTATTTTGTTTTCAGTGTTTTGTTTAAAAATATCTTTTTACACTTTCTTATAGTATACCAGCATAGATACTTTTATATAACATTTTCGTGATTATTTTAACAACCCCGACAAGGAAAAAAAAGGAATGGCAATAGCAATTGAAACAAAAGACCTGACGAAAGTTTTTTCACCTAATATTGTAGCTGTTGACCAACTTAACCTCTCTATTAGAGAGGGAGAGATTTTTGCTTTCTTAGGACCCAATGGAGCAGGAAAAACGACAACGGTGCGATTATTAACAACTTTAATCAGACCTACAAGTGGAGATGCAGCTGTAGTAGGACACTCCATATTAAAAAATAGACTAGAATTACGGAGAAATATTGGTCTTCTTAGTGAACGTCCAAACCTTTATCTTAGACTAAGCGCAAGAAAAAATTTACTTTTTTTCGCGAAAATGTATGGTCTAACGCATCAAGAAGCCTCACGTCGTATTGACACAATGTCTAAGGAATTTGAACTCAAGGAGAGGATTAATTCCCCCGTAGGATCGTATAGCAAGGGAATGAAACAAAAACTCGGAATTTTACGTGCAATGATCCATTCTCCTCCAGTGATGTTTTTAGATGAACCAACATCAGGCTTAGACCCTCTAGCTCAAGCTAGCGTTCGGGAAACAATAGAACGAGCAGCAGAAGACCTTGATACAACGATTTTCATGACTACTCATAACTTACCAGAAGCTGAAAGGTTAGCTGACAAAATAGGAGTAATAAACAAAGGAAAACTCATGATAATAGGGAGTACCTCTGAACTCCGATCCAAGGTCTCAAGGAAGAATAAGTTAGTGGTTAGGTGTGTTGCTCCTGTCTCTAATTATGAAGCAATATTCCAAGAAATTGAAGGAATTCTTTCATTTCAGTATCTAAAGAATGAGAGTTCATTCGAATTTGAACTGACCAGCTTTAATGATGTAACTCCTAATATTATTCGAACTCTAGTTGAAAAAGATATTTCGATTTTAGAAGTACGGCCAACTAAGAAATCCCTTGAAGAGATCTATAAACAAATAATGAATAATTCCTCAGGAGATTTGATTGAAGATGCAGCTTAAACTCATTTGGTACTTGATGAAAAAAGATTGGGAGGAAGCATTTCGGTCAAAACAGATCTTATTCTCATCAACATTATTACCACTCTTCTTAGCGCTGGGAGTTCCTTTAATACTAATGTTTTCTATGTCTATGGCTCCTATGGACTCAACTAATGGCGGGTTAGATCTTTTTATGGAATTTCTCCCTCCTGTGACTTCAGATTGGGATCAACTATCTGAACAATCCAAGATGCTCATTATAACAGCAATTTTTGGTCAGATTTTCCTACTACTAGTACCTGTTATGATTGCTTCGTTTATTAGTGCTGATACTATCGTTGGAGAAAAAGAAAGGCAAACAATTGAAGGACTACTGGCTTTACCGATATCGGATTCTGAAATTTTATCGGGCAAAATAGGTTCAAGTTTATTTCCAATCATGGTTCTAACTTGGATAATGAGCGGTATTTATGCAGTCATGGTTGATTTAATTACCTACCCTCATTTAGGACGCATTTTACTCCCTGATCTTCGATTTATACTTGTTATGCTGATATTCACACCCCTACTTGGAATTGGCACAATTACTTTCATTATAATGATCAGTTCGAGAGTTTCAAGTACTAGAGATGCCCAACAATTGACAGGTATTTTTGTATTACCCGCAATTCTACTTATCACTGGCCAACTTGTAATCTTATTCATCAATATCTGGTTAATATCAGTTGGGATCTTAATTCTAGGTGCGTTTGATATTATCGCATTTAGGTTGGCAACAAGTCTTTTCAATCGAGAAAAATTGATGAGTCTCAGTTGACAAAACTATCTTTGATTATCCTCCTAAATAGCCTTGCTTTCTTAGTAGATACACTCCTAAAATTACCGCTATAGTTGTTGCTGACATGAATCCGAGTACTAGCATGACTCTGAGAATATCTCCAATGGCTTCAGCAGCATCGTAAGCTTCAAAATCAAACGATTCTTCCCAACTAGAACCATCATACCAGAAATAAGAATAATCATATCTATGATATATAGTCATATACATGTTATTAAATCGAATTCTTTCGTTTATTCTCATAAAAAGAAAGTAAATCTAACATCTTTGCTCAAGATTATAAGAGAAGCACTTTAAACTTTTCATTCATCTTATCTTACTCTCTCAATCATGTTTCTCTGTATTTGAGTTATACTTCTAGGGGATTTCAACAAATCCCGTAGGAAGAATTGTATTTTCCTTCCCTATTGTAATGTTTAAATAATCACCAAGACTAGTAGGAGAATGGAGAATTCTTGAAAAACTAACCTTAAAGTATGATAAATGTGAAAAATAATTAAATTTCATTAGTAAATAGGTTTTTTAAATTGTCGGAACCCAATTACAGTTTCACAGACCGAATAAAAGCATCTTTACGAAAAAGGGTAGCGCAAGAAGTCGACTCCTTTCAAACGTTTGATCAAGAATATAAGTTATCGTCTCATCCTATCAAACGAACATTTTTAGCCATTGGTAAGCTTAACAAAGTCCACAAAGGACGGATAGGAATTGCTGAAATAACTGAAGAAGTGGAATTACCTGAAACTGATGTTGTCTTTATCATTCAGGAATTTATTGAGCAACGACTCATAGAGGGCTATATTGAAGAGAATCAGACCCCAGAGGATATCAGTGATGATATCCTTGTGCTTCAACAGGATCAGTATTGGTGTCAAATTGACCAAATGAAGCATGATATCTTTGAGCTTCACTTCCAATGTACCCGCTGCCTTCGGTTCATCTGTAGTGATTGTTATCAAAAGGGAAACAGTGACACATGCCCCTATTGCAATGGTTCCTTGACACCCGTTCCCCGAATATTCAAAAAGGCGGATGTTCAGACAACTTACGATCCAAATAATGTAAAAACATCGTTGAAAGATTATTACCAGACTCAAAAGTATAATGTTGCCCAACAAGGAGTGAAAGCTGTTTCTCGACGGGTCATTGATGATATAAAGGGGCTAAACCTGAAAGAACGGCTATCTTATTCTACATTTAAAACAAAAACCCGAACTTATTTGGATTACCGCAAACACGAGAATGCTATATCTAAAAATGAAAAATTGGTGATCGACACAATATCCGCTTTGTATGAAATCGAAGAAAAAAGTCAAATTCCTATCCAAAGAATAGCTTCAATAGCAAACCTTGAGATAAATTTAACACATGAGATTATTAGTCGATTAATTAGTCAACAATCACTCCAAGGCTTTATAGAAACAGGGGGAACTTATGATACAATTAACGATGATGTTCTAATCCTTGGTTCCGATAAATATCACTGTGAAATTCATAATGAAGACTTACCTGTTTCTGAGGCCCATTATCAATGTACTAACTGTTTTAGGACGATCTGTGAGAATTGTTATACCGAAATGAAGGGGCAGGGAATGACAAGCTGTCTATTTTGTGGTGGTGGGATTACTTTCTTCCCTGGGAAGATTTAGAACACTTTTTTGAAATTGAAATTAATGTCCATTTACTATTGATATAAGGCAGAAAAAAGAGGCCTCTTGAGTAATGTCAAGAGTACCTCTGATATCATCTTACCCCTCAGTTAATTCTAAATATACCAGGTGCGGTCGCAGGCGCTATTACTGTTCCATCGGGAGTCTCTAAAACCTGCCATGTTATAACACCACTCATATGTACATTGCGACCAAGCCACTCTGAAAAAATCCCATTGGCTATATCTATTTCACCATTCATCAGATATTTAGTAGGTTCTGGGGGTTTGTTTGCTAGGATTGTTACCCCTACATCAGGTCCAGCTAAAAGTACAGCACCTGAGGAATCATAGATATAAAAGCGTTCCTCGAAGGGAGAAGCCTGGGAATAATCCTTGAATGGAGTAAGATGATAAAATTCCATATAATATTCATCATATCCATCGATATCTATCCAACCTACCCAAACAGGGTCTTCAGGCCATGTTGCAGTCAGATCAAAGTCTAGAGTCATTGTACCTCGAAGAGAAGAAGAAGGTTTTTTAGCATTTACCGATATTGCTGGTAGTAATATTAGAATGAAAACAGATAGAACCAAAACGGATATCTTTTTCTTCATTTTTCTATTTT
>JBHLPQ010000220.1:0-5885 GCA_048939265.1 Promethearchaeota archaeon | reverse complement strand
TCAAATTACTTAGCTCGTAAAGCATGGGGGAAA
This sequence comes from Promethearchaeota archaeon, assembly GCA_048939265.1. Lineage (GTDB taxonomy): Archaea > Asgardarchaeota > Heimdallarchaeia > Hodarchaeales > Hodarchaeaceae > Hodarchaeum. Next base: position 5,852 of record JBHLPQ010000220.1, on the reverse strand, counting down.
ACTTTGATTATATGGGGGATCCTGACACCCATAGGATTAGCATTATATTTCAGTCGTCAACCCTTGTCTTCTCTTCTCGAAATTAGTTTGGAAACATTTACGTTTTTAGCTTCAGCTTTAGTGGTACTTACTGGTGTAGGATTTACCATATATAACTTCGCTTCAGCATCAAGAATACTTGAAACTAGAAAAGATCAGACAATAAAATCACCAAAAGAAAGTAGCCTACATGGAATAATAATTTGTTTTGTATGGTTCCTATTATTCATTATTGTGAGTTTCATCCCAGAACCATTTTCTGTGATTTCAACTGTTTGGGCTGCTGGATTTGCCATCCTCATTTCATTCCTGATCTTAAAGAGATATCACGATACTTTCCCCGAACTTATTGTTGTGGGATTAATATTACTACTATCTTCGATACCCTTAATCGTATTGGTACAGCTTGAAGTTGAGTTAGCAAGAGTAGCAGCAGTAATCATATACTCCATTAGTTTCCTTGTAGGTGGTTTATACTCGTTTACAATAGCATCGGGTATTCTTAGTGGGAATGGATGATGGGCAACAACAAGGGGATGGTGGGTAACGTCATCCAACCTTCGAAAATCATATTGAAGAAAGAGATTTTTACTGATCATCCTCGTTTCACGATAATGTTTTTGATATTCCTTAACAAGACAGTTGGGTTTACAGAGCTTCAACGCTTGTTAAAGCTCACCCCTGGTAATTTGGATCATCATATTAAGAAGCTTGAAAAAGCCGGCTATGTTAAAATTCGAAAAAAAATTTCCTGGCGACCATTAAATGTCGTTGAGATCACTGATCAGGGAGTAGAAGCTTTCAGGAATTATACTTCAGATCTAAAACAAATGTTAGAGAAAATCAAATGATAAAAAGGAAACCTTGAGGTTCTTTGTCAAGATTCCCTTTGAAGTTATCGTTAAGTAAAGAATAATATAGTTAAGGATGAATATGTCGAAGATTGAACCATTTGAAAAATATACGAGGCAATATGAAGATTGGTTCGAGACACACACATTTGTCTATGAATCAGAGCTGCAGGCAATAAAAGACCAATTACCTTCGAGTGAAGAAGGGATTGAAATCGGTGTGGGAAGCGGTAGATTTGCAGCACCTTTAGGTATCAAACTCGGAATTGAGCCATCAGCAAAAATGAGGGAAATAGCTCAAAGAAGAGGTATCGAAGTGATTGATGGTGTTGCAGAGAATTTACCTTTTAGGGATAAGAAATTCCACTTTATACTGATGGTAACGACAATTTGCTTTTTAAATGATATAAAAACAGCTTTTCAAGAAGTACACAGGGTGTTAAAACCACGAGGATGCTTAATAGTAGGTTTTATTGATAAAACTAGCACTTTAGGAGAATTATATCAAAAACATAAAAAAACAAATGTGTTCTATAATAGAGCAACGTTCTATTCGGTTGAGGATGTTGTTTTTCACCTGAAAAGAATTGGTTTTAAGAAATTTCATTTCACCCAAACAATTTTCCATAAATTAAACGAAATAAATGATATTGAACCTATTAAAGAGGGTTATGGGGAAGGTTCATTTGTTGTAGTAAAAACAATCAAGAAGAACTCACAGAAGAAAAAATTCTAGTTACTAAGGAGTGAAGGATTCTCGCAAATTCTGTGACATCATCATTGGGAATAAAATAATAAAATTCGGATGATCCAACCTCCAGCTGGAGTGGTTCATTAACAACAGGATCATCAGGTGATCTTAGGATTCCAATAAACGCGATTGGAACATCAATGGTATTGATATCTTTAAAACGCTGGTATAAAGCCCTTGATGTTTCAAAGGATTCATTACTGTCTTTTAAAAATGCAATAATGCCCCCACTGGAATGAAAATGATGACCAAACATTTTATTATAGAATCCGCTTCCAAGTGGTTGGACAAGAATTACTTTTACTATTCTATTAGCAACAGAGATATCTATTGTTGAAACGACAAGTGATTAGTCTTCAATTGTTTGCTTGGTGGACTGACCATTCAGCTTTTGAATCAAAACACGGACTAATGGGGATAATAAATCCACAGGATGGCATAAAAGGGAAATTCGAATCATATATTTATTCGATTGTTTTATGACGGGCAATTTATCCCTCAAATAAGGTAAATTAATGATTATAAATAACTGATGTCATTTAACAAAATAATCATACTCTCTCTTCATTTAAGAATTCATTTATAAAATGAAGGAATGATGTAAAAGAATAGGATTATACTTCAGATCTAAAACGATGTTATTCTCAAAGACTGAATGGATAAGCAATGAATAAGAAAAAGGAATTCCTACTCTCTAAGGAAGAAAAACAGATTTTAGACTCGATATTGTCATTAGAATTGTACCCTTCTGCAAATGAGGAGGAAGTAGACGAAACTACCAAGTTAGGAGAAATATTAACCCCTACTCTAAAGAATATTTGCAAGAGAGGAAAATTGATTCATAAATCAATTCTAAGTGAAAAAACTTCGAAGACTACGATAGAACATCTGAATACAAAAGATTTGATTCAAAAGAATGATGATTCTAAAGGCACACATCCCACATGCAAATTGACATCTTTAGGTCGGTTGTACGCTAAACAATTACGACAAGAACGAATTCGTAAGCAATTTGATGATGCTCTTCTCAGATGTGAGGGAAGTAAAGCATATTCCTCTTTCTGTTATCGCGTTTTTGGAAAGGATCTCAGCCAAGCAAATATGATGGATATAGTACAATTAGACAAACTACTTGAAGTACTCAACCTTACTTCTAGTAATAGGGTATTGGATTTAGCGTGTGGTGTTGGTAGGATCGCAGAATACATTTCTGATATTACTCAAGCTTTTGTGCTTGGCATTGACATTGCCACACGAACTATTAAGCGCGCTCAAGAACGAACTCGAAAAAAGAGGAATCGCTTGGAATTTACAGTAGGAAATATTAATAATCTGCCTTTAGATAAAATAGATGTGGATACTGTTATAGGAATTGCATCAGTTCATTATATAGAGGATGTAAATAAAGTGATTGGAGAACTCAAAGAAATTTTACCTCCAAATGGCCAAATGGGTTTTTTTACTTTCCAATATTGTAGTAAAACTGACTCTCCTGAAATTTTACTCCCTGAAAATACCGAACTTGGACAAGTTTTAAGGAATCATGATTTAAGGTTTCAAACTTGGGATTTTACTGACAAAGAGATAGAAATACGAAAGAAGCAACTTCGAGTAGCACAAGAACTAATGCAGGATTTTCAAAGAGAGGGGAACAAAGATTTATGTGTAGATCGGATTGAGGAATGTGAGATTGATTTACCAAGATTGGAAACAGGGAAAAAGCGTAGGTATCTTTATCATGTTCAATTAACCTAGGTACTATAGGTTTTACTTGAAGTTTTAGTTATCCACTAAAAAAACACTCTCCTCAATGTCTTATTTAGTTTGAAACCCGTTAATAGACCCTTTTTTATTTATTTCCCCTTTGAAGTGTTTTAGGTTTATTTCCTTATGTATCAATTTCAAAAGATTAGAACACCTTGTTCTAAAAAATAGAATAAAAAATGCTTTTTCCTCCCTAAACCTAACGAAGAGTGACAGTCCATTTGATGGATATGTAAATGATTGAATCTTTTAAAATCAGGATTAGTTTCCTAAGTTTACTTCTTCTTTTAGGGGTATTAATTCCAGTTGGGAGTCTTAGCAGAGGTGAGTCTACGTCAAACATACAAAGTATCAAAATATTAGATCCAATTGGTGTTAAATTACAAAAGCACTCTGAAAAAAATCTCGTGTTCAAGCAAGATCGTGATCTACAGAATTATTCATATCATTCTTCTCAGATTCTACGGAATTCAATTCAGAACCAGGAAGAACAGAAAGTGGGATTTCAACGGTCCTTCTGGATTTGGGATTTCACCACTTTAACACACTATGAAATAGATGCAACAATACTTGCGATCGGAAAATATTGCTATATCTTCATGGAAAATAGTTGTATATCAAACCTAGGAGAATCAGTTGCGATTGCACAATCAGAGACTATACGTGATGAATTTGACAATACAACTTATCCTCGAGTCACAAACTTAGCTGGCCATCCTGATGGGACATTAGGGGATATCGATGGTGATTCTAGAATTATTATTTTGCTCTGTCATGAACCTGTATGTTACTATTCCCAGAGAAACGAACAAATATTAGATTATTCGAACCACTGTGAAATGTTCTATATCTATGATAGGTTGTATAGATGGGGATTTGACCGTCTATTTGGAGCAATTGCTCATGAATTTCACCATCTCATCTGGTTTAACAATGAGATGGATGAACCGCAATTCATCTTAGAGGCATTAGCAGAATATGCCATGTATCATAGCGGATACCTAGGTTCGTCTAACAACCTCAGTCCCCGAGTTCCTGATTTTCTTTCACATCCAGAAGATTCTCTTCTCCATTTCAATATTGATAATGAGGAAGGATTAACTAGAGCTATTGATTATGGAGGCGGATATCTGTTTGCTTTCTATATAGCAGAACACTACGGGGTGGAGATCCTCCAAAACCTGATAACAGAACCAACTGACGGCCCCCTTGGAATTGAACGTGTTCTACGAGCAGCTGGGTATAATTGTACATTTAATGAAATCTATCTGAATTGGATCACAGCTGTAACAATTGATGAACTAGGATTTGATAACAACCTCTACGGCTTTAAGAATCTAGATGCTCGAATCTCTGAATATAATCTTGTTCAGGAGCTTCCCATTGTTAATGAAACTGTTTCACTTCGTTACTATGGTTTCCACATCCATAAACTGGAATTTCCTCCCAATAACTTAACATTAAAAATCAACAAAGCTTCAGATCAAACAATAGGTGTTTCCATCGCATTTCATGACACTTTTGGATGGCATATTCACCAAAACCTTTATGATGAGGGGGATACTTTTGGCACGGATCGCCTTCTAGGGAATTCAATTGATGTAGCATATATAATTACTACTTATATGCTGAACCAGATACCCATTGTAATCCGTCCTAATTATGGACTTGGACCTTTGACAAATATCGAAATCTCCATATTTCAGACCCCTACTCCAACTAATACCACTAGTATACCCCTGACAGCTATAGTAGGAATTCCATTCGGGTCTATTGTAGTAATGATCGTCATTGTCTTGGGTATTAAGTATGTTCTTTTAAAAAAAAGAAGAAGTAACCAAATTATTTTCTGATCGCTTTAATGAAGAACCATTTTCCATGATTCTCCGTCATTTCAATGTAAAATTAACAGAATCTTCCTATAATAGTTGTTGTCACAAAATTGCACATAGCAATAAAATTATTATTTTAACAATTTAATTTCTTCTTGAAAAAAGTAATAGCAAAAATATACTAAACGCTCGGGCTAATAGAGTATGATATCCTTCAATATTATTTGCTATTTAGAGTCTTAAAGTTATAATTCTTTGGTGATTGTATGGATATAGATGGATTCATTGAATTCTTGCAGAAAAGAAACTTAGATATGGAAAAAATCAATACAGCAATAGATATTATTACTGATTTTGATAAATATCTATCTAAACAGGAAAAGTCAATTGAAGATGCGACTTACGACGATGTTTATAGTTATTCAGCTTATTTAATTGAAAATAATAACAATTTATATGATAATTACCTTACTCTTGTCCGTTTTGGTTATTATATGAAAAATAATCAACTAATCATTGCTGCTATTGAAATTGTTGATGGAAAAGAGGTTATGACAAACTTTTCAACACGATTAATTGCAGAATTTAGTGAAGAGACGAGAAATTTAATCTTTA
>JBHLPQ010000219.1:0-5899 GCA_048939265.1 Promethearchaeota archaeon | reverse complement strand
TGTACAGACTGCGAAAGATATGGTCAATGCCGAAAAACTATCCTGCAGGAGTATAAAGAACGGAATATACAAATTAGCAATCCACAATTACGTCCTACAGACCTAGGGAAACAATTGTTCGAAATATTGGAGGAGCAAGCGAAATGATTGTTCATACAAAAGAGGAAAGAACCCAGTTAGTCTGTCTAGAACCACCAAAAAATCACAAAATTCATCTAGGAATATTTAAAAGTCCAATATTCGTTATTATATTAATAGTTATTCTTATTTTAACATTAATTCCTCCATCAGATTATTCTAGTGATTTAATTGTGCTAAACGGGCTTAATAGGCCAACCGATGAAGAATGGATCTCGCAGGTCATTCCAACTATTGATGGAGGATTTACATTACTAGGACATAGTTTTGTTACTGATAATGGGAAAATTAATGGGATTTTACTTAAATGTGATAATAATGGTGAAATTGAATGGAATATGACCATTGGAGGAGAAAAAGATGACCTTATTACTTCAATTCTTCAAACTACTGATGGAGGATTTGTTTTCACTCGCCTAACAGATCCTTTTATAGATTTTGATTATTCTAAGAATCTTCATAATTATTGGGATCTGATTTCCAACAAGAATAGTAGTACATGGTTAACTCGTGTTGACAGGGATGGAATAATCCGTTGGAATAAGCCCTATCAAAAAAGATTGTGGATAGACACAATTTTCCAAACATCTGATGAGGGATTAGTACTTATTGGATTAGAAGATAAAAATATAGTATTTATCGATAAAACTGATAAAAATGGTATATTGAAATGGTCGAAAACCTATGATTACTCTCAACTGGGAATAGACCAAGAGGATTCTGGACTAAAACCCTCCTGTGCGATTAAATCTAGTGATAACGGCTATTTGTTAGGAATCACTACTGAGTTAATATCATTTGATTCACTATATGATCCAAATACCCAATTGTATATACTGAAGTTTAACAGGGTTGGTAAGTTACAATGGAGTAAAAAATACACACAAGGACCAGTCGATATAGAAAGAACTGCTGACGCAATGATTGAGGTGCCGGAGGGGTATATAATAATGGGTAGAAAACAAACAGGCTGGTCTTATGAGGCTGTTTATTCACAGTATTTACTTAGAATAGATCAAAATGGTTTTCTGATAGGGAGCGCATCATACGCACCATATGGATATTGGTCCCATGTAAATAGCATTGTAGATCTTCTCACAGGATACAAAAATTCAGGGATTGTTACTCAAGATAACAAATATCTTATTGGAAATAATTATGGGGAATTATTCAAAACAACTAAGGAGGGAGTAGTAGAATGGAACCAAACATATCCAGGAAAGATCTTCTCAATCTGTCAAATTGTTGATGGAGGAATTATCTTAGCAGGAACTCAGATCACAACTCTTCTTAATGGAGGGCCCTCTCGAGACATCTGGGTAGCGAAAACTGATGACTTAGGCTCCATATTATGGGAAAAAACAATTGATAAGCAGGAAAATAATTACTCTGTTAAAATATTAACCAATAATTTAGGCCCAAACTCCGAGGCAACACCATTCTTACCAGTACCCTGTAATATGTTCTTCTTAGGGGTACTGGTTATTTTTCAGAAACGTAAGAAAAAAATTGAGATGAACCCATGTCATGATTCTTGAGAAAAAAGAAGCTAAAATATGGTTGTAAAAAGAGGGATCAAATTGGAAGGTAAAATATATCTAATTGTCGTATGTATCTTATGTGGAGGATTTATGACTCCAACCCTTGCTCTGGGAGGTAGCCAACCCACCCATGAATTAACTTGGGAAAAAGTGATTGACACTCCAGATGGCCATACTCCTCCTTCTCAGTTTCTAGTAACTAGTGATAGTAGTTATGTCATTACAGGCTCTTATTTGGATAAACACAATATAGGGATACCATACTTACTCAAAGTTGATTCACAGGGAAATCTCCTCTGGAATTACACTTATTCTCACCCATTAAAATCACATGGTAAATTCAGATCGATGACTCAGACTTCTGATGGTGGATATGCTCTTACAGGATTCATTTACCCTGAAAAAAGTGATGAATATGGTACTTTGGATCTTTGGGTAGTAAAAACGGACGAGAATGGACTAGAAGAATGGAATCGAACCTTTTATAGTCAATCTAATAGTTTTGATTATGGGAGCCAAATTCTTACAACACCAGACGGATATTTAATCTCTGGTTGTACAGGTGCTGTAACAAACTGGGTAATCGACTATTGGTTGATAAAGCTAGACGAGGAGGGCAATGAAGAATGGAATAAGACGTATCATCGGTTTAGTTCTGATCAAGCCACTTCCCTTGTCCCTTTAAAAGACGGGAACTACCTTCTTGGAGGAATGTCAAGAAAAACAAGTAGCTCGAGTAGTCATCATGATATTTGGATAATTAAAATCAATGGGGGTGGGACTGAAATTTGGGACAAACCTTTCACTAATCCCACGTATGCGTTGGCTTCATGGGAGAACGGGTTAATTGCCACACAAGATGGTGGGTTTTTATTAACTGCTTATCCTTGGACAACCAATTACAATTGGGGGAAATATTACTGGATTATTAAATGCAATGCTGAAGGTGAAATCGAATGGGAAAAAACCATTGGTAGTGATGATTATGATACCCCTAGAGTTTGTCTTCAAGACGCTGCAGGGGATTTTTATATAGCAGGGTCTTTTGAATCTTCTACGAGTAATTATGACGCGGGTGATTTCTGTTTAACAAAGCTTTCTAATTCAGGAGAGCTTCTGTGGCAACTACAACATGGTGATCCTGCAGCAGGAGAAATAATCCAAGATATAAAATTGGTTGAAGGGTCTCATTCTGATGATTCAATTATCGCCTGTGGTTTAACATTGCTTAATGGAGATCCATCCACACTCAATTGTTGGTTAGGACGATATGATATAGCTGTTCATTCTTCCACCAGTGGGGAGCCAGATCAGACAAGCAATTTTTCAGGAATAATAGTAATTTCCTTTGGCCTGGGGATCTTCGTCATTTTGAGGCAGAAGAAAACCTGATTTAATACAGCTCTATACGAGATAGCGTTTGAAACAATAACTACGTGTCAAATCAGCCTCGATGCTATCAGTGTAAAGAGTCTGTCTAAGACTGGGCTATACCTAACGTTGGAACGAAAGAAATTTACAATGATCCTCCCTAGAAAGACTCACTCTTGGTCATACAATCACCACCTAAAATACAGCCCCTGAGTTTAAAATCCCCACAATAACCCGATAAAAATCTTGAAGGTACAATCGTATTTTCATGTTTACATCTATTAATCGACTCGGTTTGGTACACAAAAATAATCTTTATTCAAAGGATTAGGTTATCGTAGCCTCGGATTCTTAAAGTCACATAGATCATTGATGAAATAACTATCGTAAAGGGATGTGTGGTGGTAAAGTCTGCTCTTCCCTTTTGAGCGCCGAGGAGAGGCGCAATGATAGAAATTCCCAAATTTCTCCTAAAGAAAACAATGTAAAGGGAAGCGCATTAACAAAACTTCCCTTTCCTATCTGAGTAATAAAGAAACGAAATAATTCTAGAAATACTTTTAAATTATTCTAGATTCATTCTTCAACTTACAACATATCAAGATACAGAAGGAAACAACATAAATGAATACAAAAAAGTTATTGATAAGTATGACGTTTCTCTTCGTCCTAAGCCTATCCATTTCAGCTGTTGTTCAAGCAACTCCCCTATCTGGAGCTATTTTTACGACAACTGTGGACGGAACTATCGTTAATGAGAACGTACACTATGAAACGAAAGAGGATGTCTACCTTGATGGTGGACCAGGTCCGAATGCACCTTCGACAGCTGCAGGTCTGCCCGAGGGTGACTACTATTTCCAAGTAACAGATCCGAGTGGTAAGGATCTTCTTTCAACAGATCACATTTCCTGTCGCAAGATCCATGTTAACGAGTACGGGGTCATTGATTTCGTCTATTCTGATTACAATTATGAATATCAGAACGGAAAAAACTCAGGATGGGTTGCAGTTGAATGTCAACATAATACTGGTATTGATGTAGATCATGCAGAATTAGGGGCAATCACTGTTCAGCTCTACCCCTATGATGACACTCCCAATCCTGGTGGTGTCTATAAAGTATGGATTACGCCAGTTGACAAGTATGCTCCTCTCAATGAATTCGATCCCACTGATGATGATAAACATCAAGACGTTAACAATGAAGGCTACGCTGCTGGAAACTTCCATGGTTTCCTCCCCGCATGGTCAAAGACAGATAATTACAAAGTTGAAAAACACGGCAAACCCTATGTGCCTCCAATGATCACTGTGCAAAAGTTCCATGACAAAAACATCAATGGAATCCAAGATCTTGATGAAGAAACCATTGAAGGATGGGCAGTTGAAGTTACCGATTCATTAGGTGTTACTAATACTGTCTATACTACTGCCATGGTGGATGCTTCTGCACCAGGCACTTATACTTTTGTTGAGGATACACCAACCGCTACCCTCCAAACGGTTAGTACTCTAGACGGGAGTATCGTATCCCTATATCCATCAGCAGATCCAACCGTCCTAGTCCCAGTTATCGGGGAGTCTGAAGAGACCCATGAAGTAGTTTATGGGAACGTTGGATTGGGCGCTATCACAGCCACAAAGATCTATGATCGGAATGGAGATGGGTTTGTTGATCTGGATGAACCTGGAATCCCTGGTTGGAAAATGGAACTTTCTGGTTTAACCATAACAGGTTTAACGGTTGGCCCAATTGTGCAGATGACTGGCACTGATGGTTCTACTACATTTTCTGATCTACTTCCAGGAACATATAACGTTACTGAGCTGATACCAGCGAGTGGTGGATGGATATCAACAGGATCAACATTATATACCTTCACAATTGAATCCTCTTTGACAGGTTCTACTGTATATGGATCCGAATTCGAGGCAATCTTTACCAACTTTTGTATTGGAACCGCAAACTTTGATACCAAAGGGTACTGGCATAATAAGAATGGTCTACAAGAGTTAACAGTAGAAGATAGAAATTCTGTCAATCAACTTGCTCCCTATGCTACAGTATCCGACTACTTTAGTAATGGGGATGAACCATTCGATGGATACTTCTCTGATGGCACACCAGTTGATGCTGCATACAATAACGACGACTATTCGCTGATTTGGGGAGCAGCAACGTGGCAAGCTGAAGTCTCTCACTTCTTAGTTGATGCCAATGCTGGTGGGGATCCCCGAGAACAATTAGCACAGCAGTTACTTGCATTCATCTTCAACGTACGACACCGTCTTGATAATCCAGGCGCATCCATTTTGTTGCCTGATGGTTCTTGGGTTAGCGCTCAAAGCGTCATTGATGCTGCTATCGATGCATGGATAAGCTCTGATCCCGCTGATGATTACTACTGGCAACCAATCCTCGATCAACTAAACAACAATGATGCTGTCAGCTTCATTTACTTCTACCCTTGTGGAGTTTTTTACTCGACCTCTTGAACAAGAAAAACACCGAGACTGAAGAGTCAAAATCCCCACCTCTCTTTTTTTTTACTCAACCTCCAAAAAATCAATCAGGTTCAGGTTCTGAAAGAAACATTTCCTTCTTTTTAATTCGTCTCTACTATACCCTATACGCTCCTTCTGTTTAGTCAGAGAAGCCAAGCTATTCCTTAAAGGGAATGAAATCTTCAAGCATAGTCAATATCTGCCCTCGTTCAGGTTCTTCGAACTCTGAGTTAACAAGGTCTAGAACATCTTGGATTGTGATCTTTTCACTGGAGTATGACAATCTCAAATCGTTGAAATCTGCATCAAGGATAAGAACCTTGTCTTTACCTTCAGTGTTG
>JBHLPQ010000218.1:0-5924 GCA_048939265.1 Promethearchaeota archaeon | reverse complement strand
ATTAGGATAGTGTTGTGCAATATATCGTTCACAATATTTCCTTAGAGAAAGAAATGCAAATGCTGTTAAGAAAAAGTATCGATTTCAAAACCTCATTATTAAGTGTTATCTCACATGATTTAAAGAATCAGTTAATGGTTATTCAAGGATTTACTGACGTTTTAAGGAAAGAGCTGTTTCCCATCCAAAATTTTGATGAACTGGTAGAATCCTTAGACGGAATTGATGCTAAAGCAAAACAAATGCAAGAGATTATTACAGATGTGAGAAGTTATTTAAAGACGATGGGAACATTTGAGGAGGCTCAATTAACATACATTAACGTCAGAGAGATAATTAATGATGTTATTTCAAGCTTAGAGCAAGTAGCAAAGGAAAAAAATATATCAATAAACGCTAGTTTGCCTTCAGAAGCTGATATCTACACTTTCGCAGATATCCGCCTTCGTAGCGTATTTAACAATCTGATAGATAATGCTATCAAATGGAGTCCTCCAAATGATGTAATCGAAATTGATGTGAACAAAGAGGATTATTTTTGGGTTTGTAGCATTAGTGATCATGGCCCAGGAGTCCCAGATGGTGTCAAAGAGGAAATATTTAAACCATTTGTCAGTATTGGCCCAGAAGGTAAAGTTGGTAGTGGATTAGGTTTATCTATTAGCCAAGAGATTCTACAATCTTACAAAAGCAGGATCTGGATAGAGGATATCAAACCACACGGAGTAAAATTTGCATTTAAACTTCCTATTGTAAAAAGAACGGTAATCTTCGAGTAATTTTCATTTATTCGAAATTAAAAACCGAGACAGTAAGACTCCAGTCATAGCTTGACGATAGAGTTTATTAGATCTGACGTCATCAATAGGAACACATTCTGATTGGATGAGGTCTTGAGCAGCATTAATTACATCTTGCGTGATTATCTTACCTTTTAAGAGTTTTTCAGTCTTTTTTCCACGAACAACGGTAGGGGAAACAGCTCCAAGGGCTATCCGGATATCTTGTATTTTTTCTCCTTGGTTTGGATAGTGCATTTCAATTCCCACTGAAACAACATTGCAAGACAATGCTTGCCGCTGCCGAAGAGTCAGATAATCACCTACATACCCTGGAAGTTTTGGTACAATTATTTTTGTCACAATTCCAGATGGGTCTAATGCAATGAAACCTGGTCCTGTTATAAACTCATCAATTGGTATCAAAGTGGTTTGTTTCTGTGTTTGAACCTCTATTTTTGCATTTCGACAATATAGAATAGGTAATGAATCAGCAGCGGGGCTTGCATGGCACATATTACCAGCAATTGTTCCTCGATTCCGTATCTGAGGTGACCCAATATGTGATGCTGCTTTTGCTAAAGCAGGAATATGTGTCTGTATGAGTGGGTGAGTAGATATTTCAGAGTGAGTTATTAAGGGGCCAATCTCAATTGTACTATGTGTTTCTCGAATATAATGAAGTGTTTGGATTTTATTAAGGTTTAGAAGCGAAGGTTGTTCTCCCCAATCTACTCGATTGTTACGAATACTCACGAGGATATCAGTCCCTCCAGCAAGAGGATGTAAATCAGCTCCAAACGAAGTTTTCAGTTCTAATGCTTCTTCTAAATTCTCTGGTGAGTGGATATTGAATTGATACATAATTTTCATCACCTATCCCTGTTTTGAACATCAATTATTTCCGCAGCTATAGAAATAGCGATTTCCTCGGGAGTTTGACTTCTTATTGGGACTCCAATGGGTGCATGAACCTTTTCCAGAAGTTGGGAGTCTATTCCTTGGGATTTTAAGCGTCTAAAGATCTCTTCAACCTTTCTCTTGCTCCCTATCATTCCGAGATATTTCCAGGTTTGGAATTCCTGTTGACGGGTTGATAAAAGGTGTTTCAAGATTTGTTCGTCTAATTCATGAGAATAGGTTATAATAATAATGTAACTACCCTTTTCAAATTCAATTGAATCAATAATCTGAGGAAATGTGCCTGAAATAGTTTGTGAAGCTTGAGAACCTTTGAAACTTTCTTCAAGGAATTCTTTTCGATCATCAATAACAATAGTCCAAAAACCCAGAGATGTTAACAGTGGAACTAACTGTTGACTGATGTGGCCAGCGCCAAAAATATACGATTTAGATCCAACACCTAATATATCAATAAAAACTTTCATCTTACCGCCACAAAGCATATCCGTGGTTTCCTGTCCTTCTTCCATTAATTCATACTCTTTCAATTGAGGAGTTCTCTTCTGGATTAACATTTGTGCTTCTTTAAGAGCCAAATTCTCAATGGTACCTCCTCCAATGGTCCCCCAAAGACGATTCCCTGAAGAATCTACTAACATCTTTGCGCCAATCCGTTGGGGCGTAGAGCCACTAACCTCAACAACAGTGACCAGCGCGAATGTTCCTCCTTTCTGAATTTGACTATCAATGATTTTAGCAAATTCCTTTTGCATTCTAATCACCTAACGTTTGTTGAGTGTCTTTGATCGCGTCAAAAATCTTTTGATATCCGGTACAACGGCAAATGACTCCACTTAATCCTTCACGAATCTCATTGAGATTAGCATTAGGTTTCTCTCTTAGCAGTGCCACAGAGGCGATAATCATTCCTGGAGTACATGCCCCACATTGAGCTGCTCCGTTTGCTATAAACGACTCTTGAAGAGCAGTCACAACGGAATCCCTTGATTCAATTGTTTCTACCTCACTCCTATTTGGTATTTGAACCATCAGTACTAAGCAGGAGTTCACTACTTTCCCATTGAGCAGAACACAACATGCGCCACACTCACCTTGATCACACCCTTTTTTTGTCCCTTTCATCCCCAAATCATCACGTAGAAAGTCTAGAAGCCGCTGATCAGGAGATGTTTCCCTTTTATAGAGCACTCCATTAACAATTATTTCCGTTTTCATTTTAATTCCTCCTGAATTTTCTCCTGAATTGCTCGCCAGACTCGTTCTGGCGTGGCAGGAATTTCTGATATCCGTACACCAATCGCGTTGAAAATTGCATTTGTTATTGCAGGAGCTATCCCCATTAAAGGTTGTTCTCCAACCCCTTTTGCCCCATAGGGCCCTTCTTGATAAGGTTCTTCAACAATGATTGAGTGAATATTAGGAGTGTCTTTTGTTGTGGGTACAAGAAATGTTCCTAAGTTATTTGATTGAACCTCTCCTTCGGGAGTAAAGACAATCTCCTCAAACCGTCCATAACCCATTCCTTGTAGGCTTCCACCTTCTATCTGTCCTTCAAGGGTTTGTGGGTTGATAGCTCGGCCGACATCATGCGCTGCCCAGATATTTTTGACCTGAACGGTTCCCGTTTGTACATCAACTTCAACTTCCGCAATATTTGTACACCATGCGTAAGTTGCATATGGATTTCCTTGCCCTTTTTCATTATCATAATCTGTTGGCGGAGCAATATCCCACCCCGCGAACGCTACTTGGCCTCGTTCTTGATACATGGTTTTTATGGCATCCTCTACCGCCATTCTCTTATCTGTGGAAGAAGAAACTATGTAATTCTCTTTAATTCGGAGATCTGAGGAAATAGTCTCCAGGCGAGGAGCAATAATCTCAAACATCAACCCTCTGATTTGTTGACAAGCATTCTGCAAAGAACGTCCCGAAAAGGTGGTTGCTCTTGAGGCGACTGTAGGACCTGAATCAGGAACCCGACTAGTATCTACAGGAACCATCCGTATTTTTTCATATTCTACCCCTAATTCTTCTGCAACAATCTGAGAGAGCACTGTTATCATTCCTTGACCCATCTCTGTTGTCCCAACTGCAAAGATAACACTACCATCAGGTTCGAGCTGAACATATGAGCCAGTTCGTGACATAGCTTTCCCTGCGGAACCCAAACCAACTCCATAAAATATCGTAGAAATACCAATCCCTTTCCAAAGATTTTTACCTTTCTTAGATTCCTCTAAAACATTTTTAAACTCTGGAGAGGGTTTCCATTTTTCACTCCAATTGCTTTGGTCTTTGGCTTGCCTTAGAGTTTGTAGCATTCCGACTGAATGGTCTACTTTTTGTCCAAATGAGAGGCTGTCTCCACGATGGATCAGGTTTCTCTCCCGTAACACGGATGGATCTACTCCCCCTAATTGCGCTGCTGCCCTATCCATCTGTTCCTCACAGGCAAATAGCACTTGTGGAGCTCCAAATCCACGGAAAGCTCCAAAGGGTACCAGATTAGTTGCAATACCATATGACTGTACATCAACATTCTGACATCGATAAGGACCCACCGCATGAAGACATCCACGGTACAGTACTGCCGGTGTAAGTGTTGCATAAGCCCCACAGTTCATTAAGTGTTCTACTTTGACCGCTTTCAAAAGTCCATCTTTAGTCACACCAGTTTTCACGCGAATTACCGCTGGGTGACGTTTACTAGTGTTCTCAATGTCTTCCTCTCGCGTAAGTAGATACTTAACAGGTTTTTTTGTCAAGTACGATCCTAACGCAACTAAGCTAGCAAGTTGGTTTGGCTGATCTTCTTTTCCACCAAACGCTCCTCCAGTAGTCGTTTGGACAATTGTGACTTTTGCCCAAGGATAACCAAGTATATCAGCGACAGCACGTTGTACATAGAACGGACACTGCATTGATCCATATACTGTCATCTCATCATGGCCTAACGGGACAGCTATACATCCTTGGGGTTCGATATAAGCGTGTTCTTGTGCAGGTGTTCGATACTCTCCTTCTACAATGATATCTGATTCTTGAAATCCTTTATTCACGTCTCCTCGTTTCTGTTGCCAATAAGATATGATATTATTGTCCTCAAATATATGAATACTAGAATGGTCTTTTGCTTCATCAGGATCAAATACTGCAGGCAAGATTTCATATTCCACATGAACAGCTGAAGTAGCAGTACTGGCACTTTGAGGATCCTTGGCAACAACGATCGCCACTGGTTCTCCGACATGCCGAACTACATTTTCAGCGAGGAGCGGCCAATCATCAAGAATAACATGGACAATATTTTTCCCTGGAATGTCTTTGGCTGTTCCAACTATAGCTCCAAACTGTTTTATACGTTCACCGTCAATTTCAATCCTCTTTATTCGAGCATGAGCATGAGGACTACGGACAACTGCGAGGAACTGTTCATCTGGAAAACTTAAGTCATAAATATATTGAGCTTCCCCTCTAACTTTGAGACGTGCATCCTTCCGTGGAAGTGGTTTTCCTACTACCAATTTACTGACTCCATTTTAGATATAATGGCTACTTTAAAGTGAATCAAGGATGTTTGATACTTAATTACAACCTTTTACATTTCAACGATAACAAGTCTTAAATAATATGGTTCACTCATTATCATAAATTAATTTCTGAGAGCGTTAAAACTGGGTTAAAAATGTGGAAGGATAAGGATAAGAAGGGGGAGTTAGATAAAGAATTAGAAAAAAAGTCAATAGGGGCTTGGATTGGAGCATTATTTGGACTGAATCCAGGATCAATATCTTATCTTCTCTCTAAACGTAAACTTCGAAATCAAGCTCGAAAAATGGGGAAGTACCCCAGGTATAGAGAATATGAACGTATCGAAAAAATAAGATGATCCTATAACCATTGAACCAATGCTAGACCCTTCCCGATTGGCAAAATTATACTTGACACTCGTGAATCACTGTTAACTAGTTCAATGAACTCTCGCACGTCATCTGCATGACTAATCACATTGTCTGCTATTAAGACTCCATGTGTTAGCCGATTGACAAGCTCTTTGAAGAAATAGAGATAATCCTCCTTCTCACAATCCATGAAAACGTAATTGAATTGGCTTATAGTTTTTTTGAGGTAATCCTTTGCATCTCCATGAATTAATTCAACGAATTGACCGATCCCTGTAGATGTAATGTTCTGAGAGGCTAGTTGATACTTTTTTGG
>JBHLPQ010000070.1:0-17788 GCA_048939265.1 Promethearchaeota archaeon | reverse complement strand
GAGATCCTGGATATTTTTGCGGAAATTTTTTCCCTATCTTTTGTTAATGTTTCAATTTCCTCCTGTATTTTGTTTCATTAAGACATAATTATATTATATCTTAATGTTTACCATTAAAAAACAATAAGATTTATAAATTTTACTATTGTTATATTATATCATAATGAGAAAAATTATTTTACGGAATATACTAATCATAATTCAATCCGCAAATCTTGGTGTATGTGTTGTCTAGTGATAATGAAAAGCAAAGAAAATTTCCAATTCGAGTGGATCTTGATAAGGAGGATGAAAAAAAGTTTTTAATGGTTCAAGAGAAGTTTAAACTGAAGAATAAGGCTGAAGTGCTCCGTTTTTGTGTGAATAAAGTCTTCCATGGAATGACTCTAGAAATCGATAATGACTTATATAATGAAATCCATAAAATTATCTCTAGTCGACATATCAAGATTAGGTATGCAATAACAAGTATTGACGACTTTATCAAACGGGCAATAAGTGAATTTTTAGTAACCTTAAAAAAGGAATGGAGTTTGAAGAACTGGAGCATGCGACAAGCACTTTCTCAAGAGGAAAACGATACAGCTGTTGCTTTACTCGAATTGCAATTACAAAAGGTACCTGGAGTGACAATAGAGGATCTGGTGGAATACCTGAAAGAAGATCCGCAAATTATTCGTGAACATCTTGAAAAATTTATGGAAGATGCTTTATTGGACTTTAGAGAATCTCAAGGAAGAATCTATTATTTTGCGTATTAAGAGAAGAGGAGGTAAATACGATGGAAAAAATCCTAGTCCACAGTTATAAGGGAGGAACTGGCAAAACTACAGTCGCTGTAAATATTGCGAGCATATTGTCACTTGAAAATAACGTTCTACTTATAGAAAATGATTTTATGATGCCATCTTTTTTTGATATCTTTGAATGTGAACCAAACGCTTATTTCAACGATTATCTTAATGGATCAGCTAATTTTAAAGAAGTGATTGAACATGAAGTCAAATCCAATTTAGATGTAATATTCACAAACAAGAAATTCGATCCAAATGAGAAAGTTATGAGCTCGGACCAAGAATGGTTCCTCTCTATCTTAAAACAGATGATAACAGACCTTAATACCCTCGAAAAGAAGTATAACTATGTTATTTTTGATACACCACCAGGGTGGCACTTAATTGTCGTTAATCTAATCGCTTTGGCAAATAAAGCGATTCTAATACTCCGTCCAGACTCTTATGAAGTGAGTGGTACAAAAATCATGCTTGATATTCTTTACAAAAGAGCAAAACCAATAAGAAGTTGGGATATCTATTTCCTATTTAACCAAGTTCCAAAAGTTGAAATGAAAGAAGATCTTGAAAATTGGGCCCAAGAATTAGAGAAGGATGGGATGAGCTACGCTGGATACATCTCTTGCTCTTGTAACATTGCATATGAAATGGCTCACAATACAAAGATCTTCCCATTAAACCACGAATTTAATCAAGCCCTACAGAATGCTTTGAAGAGAGTACTAAAATCAGCTTAAACAGAGGTGAAAATCAATTACTTTCGTTTACGATGGATAAGGGTCACTAGAGAACTTACTGAACTCATACTAGCAAGCACAATTGCCATCTCAAAACTGGGAGTGGGAGTACTAGATTTGGTAGTAGTTGTTGTAGTTGTTGTCATAGATGACTCAAGAAGATATGTATACCCCGCTTTTTCCATTAATTCTTTTGCTTTTGTCAGGTTGTACACATAAGGTTTCAACGAGTTATCAAAACCCCGTACAAGTGAAGTTACCACGGTAGCACCTGGGAAACCACGTCCTAAATACAGTTCGTCCATAATCTTCTGTCGTGGAATAATATGATTAATTGCCTGACGGCTATATTTAGCAGCTTCAGGTGTTTTTAACACAGTAGTTTCTCCAATCTCAAATAGTGGATGATGTTAATCATCAATGCTCGAGTTCCCTCTGTTACTAGATGATGATGACCAGTACCTACTGCTTCTTTAGCATTTTGATGAAAAGCTTAATGAAAAGATTAAATGTAGTCAAATTTAATATAATTTGTTACCAAAAAAAAGTGGAGTGTGTCGTGTGACTTTAAACGAGAATAACAAGAAGTATAACGAATTGAAACAGGCTTACCCTCAAAAATTCACATCTGAAAAAGCAATTTTCCAAAATATCCATCGGGGTGACCGAATTTTTGTTTCTACCGCTTGTGCTGAACCTCAATACTTGATTCAGGCGCTTGCTTCATACATTGAATCCCATCCTAAAGCGTTTTTCGATGCTGAAGTGCTGTCATGGTGGAACTTAGGGGTAACACCTTATGCTGATGCACGATATCAACAGAATTTTCGGTATAACTCATTCTTTGTCGCTGATCCTACCAGAGAATCTATAAATATTGGAATAGCTGATTATACCCCTATTTTTTTATCCAATACTCCAAAGCTCTTTTCTCATGGTCATGTGCCTATTGATGTCGCGTTAATCCAGTGTTCTCCCCCTGATGACCATGGTTATGTCAATCTCGGTGTTTCCGTTGATATTGTCAAATCAGCTGTTGAAACTGCCACTTTGATTATTGCTCAACTTAATGCCTATATGCCTCGTGTTCATGGAGATGGCTTCATTCCTCTTGAAGATATCGATTACTTGATAATACACGACGAACCAGTCCTTGAATATAGCCCAGGACCGATAAATGAAGAATCGTATCGTGAAATTGCCTCTAAAATTGGTAATTATGTTGCACGTCTTATTCAAGATGGTGACACTATTCAAGTGGGCTATGGATCGATTCCTGATGCTGTTATGACAAATTTAAACAATAAAGAGAATCTCGGGGTTCACACAGAACTAGTTTCGGATGGTCTTGTAGAATTGATGAAGAGTGGTGTTATCACTAATTCTAAAAAGACACTCAACCGTGGTAAAACCATTGGCTCCTTTTGCATGGGGAATAAAGAAACTTATCATTTTATACACGATAATCCCTCTGTTGAGTTTAGAAGGATTGACTATACAAATGATCCTCTGGTAATTGCTCGACACGATAATATGACAGCTATCAATAGTGCCTTACAGATAGACCTTACAGGGCAAGCGTCAGCTGAATCAATAGGACGAACCTTTTATAGCGGGATTGGAGGACAAGCGGATTTTATGCGTGGCGCAATTCTAGCTCAGGGTGGTAAATCAATACTAACATTACAATCCACTGCTGAACAGGGTACAGTATCCAGAATTGTCCCATTCCTTTCTGAAGGAGCAGGTGTCACTCTTAATCGAGGGGATATTCATTATGTTGTAACGGAATATGGTATTGCTTATCTACAGGGGAAAAATATCCGCGAACGTGCAATGCAACTTATTTCTATAGCTCATCCACGATTTAGGCCAGAGCTCATTAAACAAGCGAAGCAGTTCAACCTTATTTACAAGGACCAGGCTTTTGTTCCTGGGAAGAAGGGGGAGTATCCTGAACACTTAGAAACTTGGCGAACAACAAAAAAAGGACTTGAAATTCTACTAAGGCCTGTAAAGATAAGTGATGAACCTCTCCTCAAAGACTTCTTTTATGACTTATCAGACCAATCCTTATATCGTCGGTTTATGTCAGTACGGAAGGATGTACCTCACACTCGTTTACAAGAATTTTGCATCATTGACTTTTCAAAAGAAATGGTTATCGTTGCAGTAATTCGAAAGGAAGCATTAGAGACAATTGTAGGCATTTCTCAATACGGAATTGACACAGTTTCACATAGTGCTGAAGTTGCATTTGTTGTGAGGGATGATTATCAAAATAAGGGGATTGGAACAGAACTACTGCATTATTTAACATATCTAGCTAGAACGGCTGGCCTTTTAGGTTTTACAGCTGAAGTGCTTGTTGAGAATCGAGGAATGCTTCGTTTATTTGAAAAGAGTTTTCCTGATTTAAGTAAAAGAATCGTCGATGGAGTTTATGAGCTAAAAATGCAATTTCAATAGGTAACCAATTGATTAAAAAACTAATATAGACGTACATTCATACTACAAAATGGGCTCTCTTTAGGTAAATTTTCGCCATAGTATGCTGGTGGGTTCTAGATTGAAGGACAAACCATCAATAAGATATTTGTTTGAACCACGATCTATTGCAATCATAGGATGCTCAACTAATCCAAATAAAATTGGCTACAAAGTACTTGATAACATTGTTTATTCCAAATATCAAGGGAAAATTTATCCTGTGAATCCTAAAGGGGGGAAAATCTTAGGACATCACTTATTTCGATCAATAAACGAAATTGATGGAGAAGTTGACTTAGCTACAATTTGCATTCCAGCTAAATTTGTTTTTGACGCTGTTCAAGAATTGGCCTCTAAAAACTGTAAATTTCTCTCAATCATTACATCGGGCTTTTCTGAAGTTGGAGATATTGAAGAGGAAGAGAAAATAGTTCAATTTGCTTATAAAAATGGAATGCGGGTTTTAGGGCCTAATATTTTTGGAATATACTCCACCAAATCACCAGTAAATGCGACATTCGGAGCAAAAGACATTGAACCTGGTCATGTTGCCATTGTTACTCAAAGTGGAGCGCTCGGTGTCGCCATGATCGGAAAAACGGAGACAGAAGGGATTGGCCTCTCAGCCATAGTCTCAGTAGGGAACAAATCAGATATTGATGAAGCGGATCTCATCGAATATCTGATGTATGATGAGATAACAAAAGTAATCTTACTATACATTGAGGGCATTAAAGAAGGAGAAAAATTAATTCAAGTCCTCAGAAAAGCAACTAAAATTAAACCCATTATAATTATCAAATCAGGAAGATCTAAGAGAGGAGCGTTGGCTGCAGCCTCACACACTGGATCCCTAGCAGGTGAGGATAATGTTTTCTCTGATATTATGAACCAAGTGGGAGCTCTTAGAGCTTTAAGTGTTCAGGAGGCACTAGACTGGGCAAAGTTCTTATCAATTCAGCAAAATTTACCCAAAGGCGAAAATGCCGTCATTGTTACTAATGGTGGAGGAATTGGTGTCTTAGCAACCGATGCATGTGAAATGTATAGGGTAAACCTTTATGATGATCAAGATACTTTGAAAGAAATCTTCGGACCAGTCACACCGTCTTTTGGATCCACAAAAAATCCTGTGGACATAACTGGAGGAGCTTCAAACGAATTTTATGAACAAGCTCTCCAAGCTGCACTTGATAGTGAAGACATTCATTCAATAATATGCTTAGGTTGTGAAACAGCTATTTTTGACTGCAATCAATTATCAGCAGTCGTTCAGAAGAAATTTATCGAAGCTAAACCAGAAAAACCCTTAGTTTTTTCCTTTTTTGGTGGCTCCGACTTCGAGCGTGGGCTTTTTAGTCTAAAAAGTTTAGGTGTTCCGATCTTTCCTGATGTTTATCAAGCGGTCTCTTGTTTAGGAGCCGTTTATTCAAATTATCGGACCTCATCTTATGTAGAAGATTTTGCAGAATATGACAAGCAAGATGTCGACATTGATGTTTCAACAATTCAAGAGGTAATTAAGGAGGTTCGAGAGAAAGGAAGGCAATTTTTGTTAGTTCCAGAGGCAATGAGAGTAATGGAAGCAGCAGGAATTCCTATGCCTAAAAGTTATGTTGCAAAGAACATTCAAGAGGCTATCGAATACGCAGAATTAATAGGATATCCTGTCGTAATGAAAATAGTTTCTAAAGACATAATTCATAAATCAGATGCTGGGGGTGTTGCTCTTAATTTAGAAAATCGAGAAGAGGTAATTGATGCTTTTGAAGCTATTATGAATTCATGTCGAAGTTACAAACCTGATGCTGAGATACAAGGTATGGAGATCGTGACCATGATTAACATGAATGAAGCCATCGAAACCATTATTGGGGCACGTATCGACGCCATCTTTGGTCCAACTGTCATGTTTGGTCTTGGAGGGATTTATGTTGAAGTACTTAAAGATGTAGCATTTAGAGCGATACCCCTTACGTGGAGAGACGCTAGCGACATGGTTAAACAGATTCGAGCTTATCCACTGTTATTAGGTGTTCGCGGTGAGGCAAGAAAGGATATCGATGGCTGCATCGAAGTTGTTATGAGATTAAGTAAAATAATTCAAGCTATTCCTGATATTTCAGATATTGAGATTAACCCCTGTTTAGCATTTGAACAGGGGAAAGGCGTTCTTTGTGTAGATGCCCGAATTCTTCTCACTCCCCCTCCCAAAGAAGAGGTGAATTAATTGAAAAAGATTATTATGGCAAGTACAAGTAAAGAAGCAGGTAAAACTAGTTTAGTTATCGGTTTGGCTAAAGCATTAAATAAAAAGATTGGATATATTAAACCTTTTGGCGATCGCCTCCTCTATCAGAAGAAACGTCTCTGGGATTATGATTCAGCCCTAGTTACAAACGTTTTAGGATTAGATGAAGCTCCAGAAGACATGTCACTTGGTTTTGCTCATTCAAAACTACAATTTATGTATGATGAAACATCAACCAAGGAGAAGTTACTGGAAACCATCAACAATGTGAGTGAAGGAAAAGACATTATCTTCATTGAGGGAGGAAAAAATCTAAGTCATGGTCGTTCGATCCACCTTGATCCTTTAACTGTAGCTAGAAACACAGATGCCCAACTTGTATTAGTTTTTACTGGTCCTGATGAAGCAATTATAGATGATATCACTTTTTTTACAAAATGTGTTAATACCCAGGACGTTGATTTCCTCGGTGTTATTATAAATAAAATTAAAGACGTTGAAAACTTTAAGGAGCTACATTTAGACACATTTAACAAATTAGGTGCGAAAATCTTGGGAATTATCCCATATAAAAAAGAATTAACGTACTTCACAATGGAATATCTAAACCAATCTCTAACAGCAAAAATCCTTGCAGGAGAACAAGGTTTACAGAACAAAGTCGAGCACGTATTCGTTGGTGCAATGTCAGCTGCTCAAGTTATCAAACGGCCCCTTTGGGCTCTTGAAAATAAGCTAATTATCACTCCTGGGGATCGTCCAGACATGATTCTTGCCGCTTTGGATTCATCTACCGCAGGAATAGTTTTAACCAACAATATCCTCCCCTCGGATCCGATTATTGAATCAAAAGCTAATATGGCCAATATTCCTCTACTGTTGGTTTCTACTGATACTTTTGCTACAGCAAAACATATTGATGACATGGAGATTATGTTTACCAAAGAGGAAACGAATAAAATAGACTTACTAGAACACCTAGTAAAAGAAAATGTAGATTTAAGTGCTTTCTAATCTACATTGAGTATAGGCTTGCGAGGATTTGTTTCAATTCCTTCTCAGACCGCTTAAGTCCAGTTATATCCATTCCTGAACTAAGAACTCCTCTAATTTTATCTTCATCTTCTATTACCATATTACGCCATGAAATAACTCTTTCTTCCCCTTTTTTTGTGATGACAAGATTCTCTCCAGAATCAGTTTCATCAATCTCGCCATTCATTAATGATTCAAACAATTCTTTCTCATAAGCTCTCATGTCTTCTGGTATAACAGTGTCAAACCAGTTTTTCCCAATTAACTCCGCCTCTTCATACCCTAATGTTTCACAACCTTTCTTATTAATTAGTGTTACTCTTCCTAGGGTATCCAATGCAATGACAGTGACTCCTACAACGTCGAGATACAATTGGGCAAGTTTTTCTCCTTTTTGAATCTCCTTCTCCATTTTTGTGAACAAATTTTTGAACCGAGCTTCGCTTGCTGCCAATAGTGCATTGAACCGATTCTCACTTATGGCAGACTCTCTTCTTTCTGAAATATCTAGAAACGCAACAACTCGTCCAATGATCTTATCTTGGTCGTTACGAATATCCTCACATACTGATTCGACAGGAAAAGCCGTTGTGTCCTTCCTTTGGAATATATCTTCGGTTTTATTCATTTGATCTTCTTTTTGAGGGATTATAATGTCCTCCTTCCTTCCCATTAATTCATCTATCTTATAGCCTAGCATTTTTGCAGCAGTAGGATTAATGTGAGTAAACTTCCCCTGGATGTCTAAGCTATAAATTCCTATTCCAGCGGAGTTGAGAATGGTTTCTAATCGTTGGGAGCGGATTTTTCCGATCGTTGCTTGTTTTTCAAATACGGTTTTTTCCTCAACATGTTTAGTAATGTCACTGAAGAGTGTTACAAAATGCCTATCAGATGGACTATACACATTTATTGTAAACCATTTTTTCAGTGCTGCAGAATATTGTTCTAATTTTGTTGATTTCTTATTTAACGCTACATCTCCAAAAATTTGAATCCAATCTTGGAGATCAATTTCTATCCCTGGAAATACCTCTGATATTCTTTTTCCTAAAATTATCTCTTTATCAATACCTATTATCTCTTCAAACATCTTATTAGCATCTAAAAGAATAAAGTCTGATGGAGTTCCCTCATCTAGAATGATCTCATAATATGCGTATCCTATTTCCATATTATCAATAATCTCACGGTATGTTGTGTCATTCTTTTTTAAATTTTCAATATCCTTATCTCTCTGACTCATACCACCTTCAAGTACATGAATACGGTGATTCAACCTACTTATTTTGTCGTTCATTATGTCGTTAGGCATACCATTTGTTTTGTCCGACAATTGGTGTTCCAAAATTCTTCATCTTCTTTTCAGTGCGTTGACATCTTAAACATCTATAAATTGGAGATGCTACCTATGACATTTTGTATAGTAACTAGTAGGATAATGAGGCAACTTCTTATTAAGGGTGATCTTTTAACATAGAATACTTTTCTTCTTTTGAAGAACTTGATCATGGATCCTCTTTTTTTCTTCCAATTTTATTTGTTTCTAAATACGTGGCGATTTGTAGTGTAAAATAAGCAATATAAGCAAAATATATAATACGAATCTAATAAGGGGCGATATACTTCAAATAAAGTTATATTTATCATCGTAGATTGGCTTTAGTTTTCCAAACACTTAATCTTTCTTGAAATTTCCTCCTTATTTTGTAGACTCAACCTCCAAGGGGAAGCCTCAAGCGCGATCTCTGTTTAATATAAAGCATGACCATGTTTTTCATGAAGAATATCTCTAGATTTATCGAGAGCGGATAAAATATCTCTATTTGATGCCTTCTTAGTGTAGCGACTCATTGAGGAAAACAGTTCGTTAGAAGATACCCTGAATTCCAGGAAGATGGTTCCTCATTTGTAGTACCATAACCAGACTCTTAAGTCCTTCTTCACTCAAATGAATGTCTCCTATAAGAAGAAAAGATCAACTAGTTAATTTTTCAAGATATTGTCTTTAATATGTAAAAAATAAAGCACATGCCACTTTTTTAAACATTCTTAGATAAGAACTTCATGATTGATATAGTGGGTGGTGTGAGAATGGCATTACTTTTATAAAATCTTCCTCTATCAGTTTTAAAAATGTAAATGAACGATGGAACATTTGAGTAGGAACACTTACCGCTACTAGGGGTCACTATGAAAGATGGTAGTTTATGAAGTTGGTGTAATCTCAAGTGCGGGTCTCCCTGTAATTCATATTGACTTTAGACCTGGAGTTAAAGGAGACCCACTTATGACAGCTGGCTTCTTAACTGCCCTTCAACAATTTGTTAATTCTACATTCTCAGATGAGACCCAATCTTTCTCTATGAAAAAGTTTGCCGTTTTTTTCACAAAAGTGGATTTATTTAAGGAAGAAGCGAGTGTCTATGCGATTTGTGAACGAGGAAAAAACCACAAAAAAATTCAGGAAAAAATTGAAACAGTGGCAAAACATCTCATTGAGGTTTTTCCCTCATTAAGTGACCAATTTGAAATAGCAGAGTCCCCTCAAGGGAAGGAAATGATAAACCTCATAAAAAAAGAGTTTGAAACACTGATCATAAAGCCAGAAGAAAGAGCTCGAAAACTTTTTGGGTAAGACTTCATATTTATTCATAATTAAGGGATAAAGCTATAAAATAATGGTAAATTTCTGATTCATTATTAGAATATATTTGGCGATGAAGATGAATGATACCCCTTTATACCTCAATCCTAACGCTAATATTGAAGAGAGAGTAGAGGATCTCCTGAGCCGACTAACGCTGGATGAGAAGCTCTTATTGGTACGTGGGCATGGATTTTGGACCACAAATGCCATCAATCGGCTGCATATTCCCGAATTTGGTATGACCGATGGCCCATTAGGAGTAGCACATCATTCTGGTCATGATGGAAAAAGAACTAGATTTCCTGCCTCCATTGGACTAGCTGCCACATGGAATAAGACTTTGGCTTATGAAATGGGTAAAGCCATGGGAAAAGAAACAAAATTAGCTGGAAGACATCAGCTCCTAGGGCCAGGAGTTAATATTATCCGTTCTCCTTTCTGTGGGAGAAATTTTGAATATTTAAGTGAGGACCCAGTCCTTTCTTCAGATATAGGAGCAGAAATCGTTAAGGGTATCCAATCCCAAAAGACAGCAGCCTGTCTTAAACACTATATCACTAATAACTCTGAAACTGAACGGAGGAAGATTGATACAGTTGTTGATGAACGCTCGTTTTACGAAATATATGTCAAGAATTTCAAACGAATAATCGAGAAATCCGACCCCTGGGGATTGATGTGCTGTTTCAACAAGGTATTTGGTGTATATGGTGCGGAAAATAAGCTCATTTTACGTGACATCCTGAGAGACAAACTTGGCTTTACTGGACACGTTGTTACGGATTGGGGGGCTACAACTTGGACTTCTGGGCCAATGAGCTGCGTTAAGGCTGGATTAAATCTCGAAATGCCTGGGAAGTTAAGTGGGAGAGGTAGGATAGCAAACCTCTATTTTAAGAATAAGTATACCCTCAAGAAACTGCATCGAGCACTCTCCGAAGGAGAAATTACGGAAGATGATATCGATTATATTGTGAAACCACTCCTCCGTACAATCATTCGTGTGAAACTATTAGATGAGGAAACACCTCATCCACAGAAGATATTAGATATCCCTGAACATCAACAACTCGCACAGCAAATTGCTGAAGAGTCAATAGTTCTGCTTCGAAACGAAAACCAAACTTTACCATTAAATTTAGATTCTATTTCTAAAGTCGCCATTTTAGGACCAAATGCAAAAAAAGTGTTTGGAAAACGTCTACATGGAGGGAGCTCTGCAGCTGTCCCCCCCTTTTTCATCACTCCTTTTGAGGGAATTGCGAATTACATTCAAAATAAGGCTGAGATTGTTGAAAACCCTGAAGATGCCGATGTTGTTTTCCTTGTGGTTGGTTTAGATAATGGTGGAGGAGTATTTTCTATGTTCTTCAGCAAGAAAGAAGCTGATACTGAGGGCCGAGATAGAACCAGGTATCCACTTCCAAAGGAGCAAGAGTTCCTAATACATGAAACTGTTGTCAAGAATCCAAATACTGTCGTCATTTTGATTGTTGGAAGTCCGATAGACCTTTCTTCATGGTTTACTAAAGTACCTGCGGTCCTTAATGCGTGGTATCCTGGAATGATGGGGGGTACAGCCATAGCAAGGTGCTTATTTGGCGATGTAAACCCTTCTGGGAAGCTACCTGTTACATATCCTCTTAAAATTACAGACCATCCTGCCCATACATCTGAGAGGAGTTTTCCAGGTGATCTGAAAGCACTGAAGATTCATTTTGATGAAGGAATTTATGTTGGGTATCGTCATTTTGATAAACAAAATATCAAACCATTTTTTCCCTTCGGGTTTGGATTGTCGTATACGAACTTTGAAATCTCCAATTTGAAACTTGACAAAGCAATAGTCAAAAGTTCAGACAGCTATACAATTTCTGTAGATATAAAGAATGTTGGAACGAAACCTGGAGCTGAGATAGTTCAAGTGTACATCTCCGACGATGAATGTTCAGTTGATCGTCCTCCGAGAGAATTACAGGCTTTTGAAAAGGTTCACTTAAATCCTGGAGAATCAAAGACCGTTTCAATCACTTTGGATCAATCTTCTTTTCAATTCTATTCAACAATCAAACACGACTTTGTTGCTGAACCTGGAGCATTTACTATTTGGATAGGAAATTCTTCACGAAATCTACCCCTTCACACCAATATTGAATACCAGATCTGATTCGAAATTCATATTCTATAAGCTTTAGAATGTCGTAAAATAACCCAGTACTTCGTAACTACGAGCGAGGGTGAATCCTAAACAATCTCGGAGGGGAAAGACTTAAATGTGAAGAAAAGCGATTAGTAGACATTATGGTCCAAATAAAGCTACCTCGCTTTCCACCACGAAAAGCTAGAAAAACTCCAACACTTATAAAGTTTGTGGTACGTTGGCTGGATAGATTTCAGATCTTATCAAATACTGTTCCAAGTAAATCCCCTTTTAGCTTTACAGATCGAATTAAATTACTAGTATTAACTGCTTTAAATCGAACTTCCATTTCACGAAAAGCTCGTGATTTACGTGACAATAATATTTTAGTTCCTTCAGGCGAAGCCACTTTGGCATGGTTAAAAACCAGAACGGTCAAAGAAATTGTCGAATCACAACAGCTTAGGTTTCAAGACTTTTTGGATAGCCTTCCTGACAACTTTCAAAAAATTAGAAAACAAGGTATGCTACTAGCTATCGATTTTCACACTGATCCCAACTATACAAAACATCCCTCTCCTTATATCTGTGGAGGCAAGTTAAAAGCCAGTACCAATCAATTTTTTCAATATATAACGGTTATTTGGATAAATGCACCCAAACCAATCACATTAGGAGTTCAGATGACCCGTTCACGACAACCTGTTTCTGACACAGTACAACAACTTCTAGAACCTCTAATCACCCAAGAAAAAATCATTGGCATACTTGGGGATGGTGACTTTTATAATTGGGATATAATTCAATGGTTTATTCATAAACAGATATCTTTCATTGTTAGAGGGCGTGTTAATCATGGGGTAAAACCTCTAGTTCAAAAGTATCAAAAAGAGTTAGAAAATAAAGGGGGTTGGGTAGTTCTTGACTATAGGATGAATAAGGGTCGTACACGGAAATATATTGATGTTAAATTAACTCTATATCAGACTGGTAGTCGTAATTTGGCAATAATTGCTCCTTCTAGATGCAATCTATCAGGCAACAAAATTTATGAGCTATATCGTAAACGCTTCATAATTGAAACCTATTACCGACAAATGCATCGATTTCAGATGTTTAGTTGTTCTCAACATCCGAGTGTAAGATTTACAATAGTAGTTCTCGCTTTCTGGCTGTGCAATTTTTGGTCCTATTTTAAATCTCCAATTAGTTTTCTAAAATCAAGTAGTCGTAAGTGTCGTGCTGATTTTGTTTATACAGCTAACGATTTCTGTGAATTCATCCTTACCTCATGGCATTCACTGACTTTCAGGAGTTCTTTGGTGATATTAGGGAGGTGATACGAAGTACTGAACCCATTGACGACATTGATTTTTTAATTAAAAAATAAAAAAGTTATTAATCTTAGATTTGAAAACGATTTCTACTGTAAAACAACAAAATACAGGAAAATTAAGGTTGATAAATTTGCACTTATAAAGAAGATCGTGCAAAATGGAATAGCTTATCGGTTAATTCGGGATTTTTTCGTTTTATAATCGAGATTATCAAATTCAATTCATCTGGTTTTAAATCTTCTCGAAATTGACGGATTTCTTCCCTGGAAATATTTTCTTTTTGGCAAACAGTTGTAAGTTCATCAGTTTTTTCAAGTAAGTTGTAAATATAATCTTCTAGGATTTTGCTTTGTTTTTCCCTAGGTATGATCTGCAGCGTATTAAGGAGATTATCTATCGAGGGAACTTCTTTGATTTTTGATGTGATTCTACGGTTATCCACATCAATAAGAGTTAAGTTTCTGTATTTATGAAGAAAATTAGCATGAGATGAACATACAATTAAGTCCTTGTTGGAGGGATTAACATAACTATAGGCATAATCGACCTTCAGGCGTCGATTAGGAATTATTGATGGGATTGCAGATGTAACCTTCTGAACAATATCCTTAACATCCCCTACGATTAAAATTGGTTCTTCCATCAGTAAGGAATAGATCATTTTTCCAATCCCTTTTGTAAAGAATTGACTTAGAAATTCGATATTTCCTTCTATTTGAACCTCTTCATGCTTTAGGACACGTTCAAAAGATGTAATGTTTTTAAGAATGATTTCTTTTATAGTAGGTTTTAATTCTTCAAAAATATTGGTATCTATTAAGCCCTCTTCTTTACAATATTCACAGTAATGATCATTTACCATTTTTTGTACTTTAAGTAGAATAGGATACCAGGAATCAGTATTAATACCTTTTTTGATTGCTAAAACCGAAAGAATTTCTCCAGAACCAGTAAAAAGTAAATTAGATTGATCAGTTTGAAAAGAATTTAACTCTCCAATTTTAAGGTCGTCCATTATTCCACGAATTGCAACCAAAAACCCCCCAAATAGTACTGAATCGATTTCACTTGACCCCCCAAAATCATAAGAACATATAGGGATGCCCGAGCCTTTTTCAATGATCCAAACTCCAATTAACTCATTCAATTGCATATGTCTGGATACCAACGAATTTCCGTCTCCAGCGTTACACTAGCCACTTCTATCTGAACCACAAGAGAAAAAAAAATTCTCTTTTTTATAGATATTCTAATGGGAATAAATAGAACTGTTAACAATAATAATCTCAAAAGATAGATTAGAGGGAATTTTTAATAACCTAAATCTAAATTGATTTGGTTAATTGGATCTTTATTCCTCATGACTAACGAAATATTAGTGATTATATCTTCAGCAAAAACTCCTTCCCGTTCAACAACTTTAAACGCTGAATGTGGGCTCATCACAATATTATTTAAATCCTCGAATGGATGATTTTGAAAGACATTTGTTGGATTTTTGCGGTCTTTGGGGTAATTATACCAGACGTCTAAAGCTGCAATTACATTCTTATTTTCTTTCAAATGTTCGAAAAGAGCCCGTTCATCTAATATCGAACCTCGTGAAATATTGCAAATCACGACTGTGTCTTTCATCAATTGGAATTCCTTTTTTCCAATCATCCCCTCTGTTTCTTGTGTCAATGGTAATGCAATGAGAAGAAAATCAGATTCTTTGAGGACATGAGAAAGATCTTCAGAACCTCCTAAAAAATCATATTGATCTTCAGGATCAGTTCTTCTGGGGTCTCTTTTAATAGCAAAAACTTTCATATCGAATCCTTTTTTGAGGGTTTTCCCGACCTTCCTACCTATTGCTCCATAACCAATTATTCCCAACGTTTTCCCTGTAATCCAATAAGAATTTACATCATTATATCGAGAAGACCAATCTCCTTTTCTCATCCCTGAATCACGATAAGATATTCTTTTCGCTGCAGACAATAACAGGGAAACAGCATGTTCAGCTATTGCTAGAGAGTTTGAATGTGAATTTGAAACTGTAATATGTGGATATTTACGTAAAATTTCAAAATCTAACGTTTCTGAACCTGTCCAGGGAACCTGAATATGTCTTAATTTCTCCGCTTTTTCCATAAATTTGGAGGATAATTTGTAAGCTACAAGAACGTCTACGTCTGGAGCTAATGACGTTAGTATTTCATCATTGATTTCAGTAGGAAAGACAAGATCAGTTTCTTCTGATAGTTTATCGCGATAATAAGCTTTCAACTCTGGAGGTACTCGAAGCCCGAATAAAACTTTCATTTATCACGACTCACTAGGTCTTTTTTCCAAGATATTTCTTTGATTGCCAAAACTTTTCAGGATCATCTTTCTTTCCATATCTCCACCAAGGAAACCTTGCCATTAAATCATCCATCCAAACCCACATTCGATCTAAAAATCGAAAATGGTTAATAAAAAACCGAGCTACATCATGACTAATTCCTGGGGGTTTTGTAAAGGGACAGACACGAATACAATTTGAACAATCAGCAGAATTCTTAACCCAATAGTCATAACATGTGTCTACATTAACATACCACTTATATGTACCATTATTATTTGAAATAGTATCCCATTGACTTTCCCATGTAGGATCGGTTTCATAAGATATTGATTGAGAGGGACAGGATTTCGCACATTTTTTACAGATTCTACAAAATTGAGTTACACCGAAGTCCACTGGTTTGTCTGGTAATAATGGTAAATCAGTGAAAACTTTGCAAATTCGTACCCTCTGCCCATATTTGGGGGTTATCAAAAGGCCATTGCGACCAAATTGTCCCAGACCTGCTTTGACAGCTAACGGAACGGATAAACCAGTTTCATTACCTGCTGGGATCGCACGATATCCTAATTTTCGCAACATCTCAGCCATACAAGCTATTGCGAAAGCCATTCGGGAGTAACCGTTACCAGTCGTAATACTTGCTGGTAGAGTTGGTGAAGTTTTCAAAGCCTGATAGTCCATCTCTATCAACATAACAATCGCATATTTCACTTCTTCTGGAAAATCTAATGGTTCATTTCTGCGATTATGGGTATAAATGAATGGAAGGTCAGGATCAAGTTCAGTAATCCCCACTTTACATGCTCCAAATATTTGCCCAACTCGTTTGACCAGTTCGGTAGTAGTTTTGATGTCAGATGATTCAAATTTAGGTAGAATGTTGAAAAGCTGTGTTGGAAGAATCTTCTTGTCAGAATCCCCACCCGCGCTGTTCCAGTTAAAGGCTCCGTAAAAATGATCATATATTGTCCATGAAGCTTCTTGAGCTGCATATCCGATGCGGCTATAACCCTCCTTCCCTACTTTATTTGGCGCTCGTTCGGTAATTGGCCGCATGTGAGCGATATACGAATCATCCCAGACTACTCTTCCAAAAATGTTGTTTCGATCAGAAAACCTTTGGTAATTCCCTTTATCTATAGCAAAAGGGATTTTCCCCTTCTTGAACGCTTTTTCAAGGTCTGAATGCTGGTTATTTTCAGTCATTAAAGTTCACACGACGGATTAAATGAGAATACACTGGTTTAAGTATTCGAAAATGTAATAATAAAAATTCTTGTGGAAAATATTAATTAAAATTGGGGAGAGTCAATCTAAGAGGGCAATAACTTTTATTTTTCCTCTTTTTTTTCATCAAAAGAATTTGGAATAATTTATCTTAACACTTCATTCCTGCTGACGTATTAGGCGCTTTTGAAGTTCCATAACAAGTCGTTTTAAAAAATAGGGGGATTAAATTCTTCAGAATGTTATAAACCCCATTCACATTAGCATCAAGGATCAATTTGGATAGAATTTCCTAATCATACAAGAAAATATTTGAAGTCGGATCTGAATCTCTACTTATTTTAGAAAGAAAAAGGAGGTTAGCACTACTTGATATAATTCAAGAGGTTTTATTTTTTTACGAGGGAACATTAAAATTAAAAATGTCTCGCACAATCTTCCACGAACCATCTTCTTGTTTTTCAAAAACAGTTAGGAATTTCCCAGGAATTTTCACTGAATCTCCTTCTGGTGACTGGGTGACAAGCCAATAATTCCCCCGGCAAAAGCCCCAATCACCAGTATCCCTAATTTCCTCTGGATTGACAACCATTTCGGAAACTGGCATCGATTCCATTAAATTTTTATTGAAAGCATATATCTCCTCTTTCCCAATATTTGGAGGGGCCCCTGGAGGCATCTGGAAACCTTCATCGCTCCACAGAGATATCCATCTATTAATATCTTTAGCTACTACTGATGAAGTATAGGTCTCCCAAATCTCTCCAATTGCATCTTTCAAGGGGGTAGATA
>JBHLPQ010000217.1:1903-5932 GCA_048939265.1 Promethearchaeota archaeon | reverse complement strand
AGACTTGGTTTGGAATAGAAAACGCGTTGTTAATAAATGGTTCTATGACTTCCCTTTTGGTATTTGGAGAAAAAAGGATCTTAGGAGCTAATTTTCTAACTTGTCCTCTAAATGAACCCCAGATGGGAGTTGGAGGTAGGAGCTTAATTCCTTTCCTGAAGTTATCAGGAGCTCGATGAGCTCCAGATATTATGATGAGTTGCTTGATATTAGTATACTTTGGTTTCAAAAACTCCTCAAGAACAATTGCAGAAAATAATGAATGAGCTCCTAAGATGATTTTCTTTTCAGTGCCAAGGAAGTTAATAAAATCCTTTAGATCTTGTACATAATCCTTTAATTTGAAGGTTACATCCTGATCAATTGGTTCAGTGAAACCACGAGTCCCTATGATATATAGCTGATATTTACCAAGAAGAGAAGAAATCATTGGGAAGTAATTTTTGATTTCCCCGCCTATGGGAGAAAGTAATAATAAAATAGTATCATGAGAATACGAAGTGCAATAAAAACTGACTTTACGCTCATTTAGATCAATTGTTTGGATTTCGTATGAAAATTGTGGTTCTAATGGAGATAAAACAGATTTTGTTACTTCTTTCGGTTTAACAGTTAATAATCGTATTCTAGAACTAATATCTCCAAGAAACTGCTGGAATTGTTCAACTGGTGTCATTAAAAGCTTAGCAAATGTTTTAACTACATCTGCTTCGCTGTCTTCAATCTCATCAGGCTTTAAGGCTTGATATTCCTCCTGAAACGCAAGAATTTCTTTCTTCACAGCTTCTAGATCAGAAATACTGAAGGAAAACAGAGGAGTCATTAAATTAGGTGCTTCTCCTAACTCTAGTTGAAGATAATTCTGCTTTTTCACCTTTTGGCGTTTTTCAACCAATTTTACAGTTTGGAGATGACTAAGTGGATAATTTACAATGATTAATGGCGAACTTTCAGCTGTTTGAACAGCAAACTCAATTCTTTGTTTTGTACTATTAAGTCGTAAGAGTCCATGGCGTTTTTCCCTAATACGTGAATCCCCTTCATGGTATGTAGCTAACCATTCTGCCTTTATCTGTTCTGACAACTTTTCAAACGTCCTCGCACTGTAAAAGATCAACTTTCTGGTAATATAGGAATTATACACAGAAAAATCAGTTCTTCTTTTCCAGTGTTCCGATAACCATGTGCTTCATTTCCAGGTACAAACAGAGTATCTTGAGGTTGAACGGGGAATTCCTCCCCAGAATCATTAAATACTACACCTTCTCCTGAGAGAATGAATATTTCGTGTTCTTCCTTGTGTTGGTGAATTCCTATTTCGCCATTAGGATTTATTACGAATCTACGGAGAGCAAAATGGGGTACTTCCTTTTTTGACCATAACCATTGTATTGTTGTCCCTCTTGATCCGAACATAGTCACCTCTTCTGATGAAATATCATGAATGTTCTTTAAAATCACCATAATACCTCTATTTCGCTTATGTGATCTGTTTTCTATGTATAGCGTCTCATTTTTCTGTTATTTTTTTTGTTGTTTTTTGAATTTGATCTTTAACAATTTCCTTCACCCCACTCTTCTCTAGTTCTTCCTTAATCGATTCTTTAGCGATATCCGCAACAGCCCCCCCGACTGCTCTGGTTGTGATATTTAATGCTTCTTTTGAAGCCCCTTTCACAATCTTTTTGGTTACTTTCTTCAATATTTATACCCAAAAGAACTTTATTCGCACTCTTCAAAAATCATTGCATAGAGATTTTAATAAGAGATGCCACGAATGTCAAGTTGGTATGATATAGTTCTCCCTTATTCTGTGATTCAATCAGGTCATATAAAGGAGAACCTTTTCGTCGCTGATTTAGGTAATTTAATTCAAGGAACAGCACCAAAAGAATACAGTGATCCTCAGTCCTTCTTTCAACGAACTTATTTGACAAATGGTCTAATTCATCTTCTGCAAAATGTTCAGACAAAAATATGCACAGGGAAAGGTAATGAGGTAATTAAACTACAAACACCTTTTGGTGGTGGAAAAACACACGCTTTGATTACGATTTACCATTATGCCGCAAACAAAGCTGATATTACTAATTATCTTCCTAAAAGTTTATCTACTTTTAAATCTAAAGTTGTTACAATTGTGGGAACAAATTTAAATCCTTTAGAAGGGCGATATGAAAATGATATCTGCATTCGTACAATATGGGGGGATATTGCATACCAACTCGCAGGTTTTGAAGGGTATAAGAGCTTTAAAGCCAATGACATGAAACGAATAAGTCCTGGAAAGGATAAATTAGTTAATTTCCTTACACAACATCAACCTTTTCTACTTCTAGTCGATGAAATTGCAGAGTACATAAGTAAAGCACGTGGAGTATCGGTAAATGAATCGAATCTTGGAACCCAAACGTTAATATTCCTTCAAGAATTAACTGAAGCAATAACTTCCCTGCAGAAGGGATTATTAGTAATTACTTTACCAGTTTTTGAATATGAAGACTTTTCTGAGGCGAAACTCGGCCTTATCAATAGGATCAGTCGAATCTTAGGACGAGTGGAATCAATTGAGACTCCAATTGAACGAAAAGACTTGTACAGGATAATAACAAAGAAGTTGATAAAGAAAGTACTTCTCCCAAAAGCACGTGATGATATAATCTCAGATTACGCAAAATTGTATCAAACTCGAAGATCTGAACTTCCAGAAAGGCTTCAGAACTCTATGTTTTATGAAAAAATGAAAGATTCATACCCATTCCATCCTGAACTTATTGATCTGCTGTTTGATAAATGGCGAACCCTCCCATCATTTCAGGGTACAAGATCTGTTTTAATAATACTAACTCAAATACTTAGTTACTTATATACTTCTAAAGAAAAAATAGACCTTATTCTTCCTTCGAATATAAATTTACACGAATCAAATCTTAAGAATGCTTTCTTAAAACATGTTAATGGCCGATTTACATCGATTTTAAATTCAGACGTGCTTGGATTTGATACTAACTTTTTTAATGGAAAGTTTTCAAATTGGAATACTTTGTCCTTAGGAATTTGTCAAACTATTTTTTTAAATTCTTTCGCACAAGAGGGGATACCAAGGGGAATAACTTTGTCAGAACTCAAAATGAACTTGATTAGACCAGATTCTTCTGTTGCTATAGTGTCGGAACTCCTTAATCGTCTCCATACAACCCTCTATTACTTACATTATATTGAAGGCCGCTACTACTTCAGCCAAGAAGCCAATTTAAATCGTAAAATTCAGGACTTAAAGGAACTCTTTAAAGAAGAAATTGAAGAAGAATTGAGAAAGGAAATTAAGAAGAATGCTGGTAAGGATCTGACGACAATTATCTGGCCAGAGTCATCGAACGAGATACCTGATGACCAACGACTGAAGATTGTTCTTATTCATCCTTCTATCATCAAGAAAACATTACTTGAATGGTTAGAAAAGAAAGGAACAACGTTTCGTAAGAATAAAAATACTCTGATTTTTGCATTAACACATGATTCTCATCTAACCCACTTAAAGGATTTAATACAGACAAAACTTGCATTGAATGAATTTTTTAATAAGATTAAAGGAAAAGATATCGACACTGCCTTCGAGATCAAACAACGACAAGATAGAATTAATGAAACACTGTCATATCATGTTAGGAAGACATACTCTATTCTATATGATGGAAAAAAAAAGATATCTCTAGGCCTTCCCTCAGTTGAATATGAACCTCTTACAAGATGGTATCACCGTGAATTGAGTTCTCGTGAAATTATTGTCTCAGAGCTCCATTACCGAAAACTTGAGGAACTATATTTACGTACCAATCATTACATTTCAACAAGTCAGATTTTAGAACAATTTTATGTTAATCCTAACTTGTTTAAAATCGAATCGGTCAAGACACTTCAAAATACAATCTGTTGGGGTATTAAAGAAGGTGCTTTTGGAAGAGCAAAAATCAGTGAGAATAAAATTCAATCGAAATCATTCTTCTTTTATAACGAGCTCGCTCCAAC
>JBHLPQ010000217.1:0-1893 GCA_048939265.1 Promethearchaeota archaeon | reverse complement strand
ATGAAATTCTTTTAAGTAAAGAAATTTCAAAAGCAATTAAAAATCAAATTAATAAAAATCCTGAAATTCTGGAAGTGATTATTCCAAAAAACCTTGAATCAACTCCTACCTCTGAATTAATATTCAAACCAATTTTAGATACACAAACTAGCCTTCAAGAATCACATTCATTATCTTTTGAGGTGAATAACCTTGATTCAAAAGATCTACCTGCTTTTCATCGTGGAGTTTTAATCCCCCTTGAAGTAACAAACGCTGAGGTTTCAATGAAAATTGAAGTAAATGTGAAAAGTAAAGAGGAGATACCTGAAACAATAATTGATACGACACTAAAGGAAACGATTCGTCAACTTGGAGCTCGAATCACCAGTCTTAAGAAAGAGAAAAAAACCAAAGCTGAATAATATTTTTACAACCTAGAATGTTAATGTACAATTATTGCTTCTTTGTTCTAAAAAAAAGGTAAATTCTTTCTGCAATAGCACGATTAATGCCTTCAACTTGACATAATTCTTCAACAGTTGCTTCTCGAACTCTGTTTAATTCCCCAAAATGCTGTAATAAGGAATTTCTACGCTTCTTTCCTACTCCTTCAATTTGTTCTAGCTGGGATCTTGGTTCTAGTAGTCTACGTTGACGATGATAAGTAATAGCAAATCGATGGGCTTCATCACGACATTGTTTCAATAGCAGGAGAGCAGCACTTGTTTGGGGTATTTGAATAGGATTTTTCTTCTTTGGTAGAAACACTTCTTCTTCTTTCTTAGCAAGTCCAATTACAGGAATATCTTTGTTCAATCGCAATAAGACAGCTTTTACGGCATTTACTTGAGGTTTTCCTCCATCAATTAAGATTAGATCAGGTAGAGATGACGCAAACTCTGAATCATAATGTTTAAGACGACGTGTTAATACTTCTTGCAACATTGCCACATCATTTGGTTCAGGTTTAACTGTTTTTATCTTGAAACGGCGATATTGTGACTTTAATGATTCCCCATTTTGGAAAACAACCATAGAACCTACAGGGAGAGTTCCTTGAATATTGGAAATGTCATAAGTTTCTATTCGTTGTGGTAGTTTAGACAGGTTAAGAAAATCCTTGAGTTCAGTTAAGGCTTCTTTTTTCACTTGACCTTTCCTTTGAATAGATCTAACTTTCTCACCAAAATCTAGCTGTAGTTTGTAAATATGCTTTTTAAAAGCAGAATTTCGAAGAATGTTGGGTTCAACCACGATCCTAACACTTTTTCCCCGTCTTTTGGATAACCAGACCTCTAAAATCTCTATTTCACTTTCTAATTCGTTTGAAACTTCGATAGTATCAGGAATATATTCTGTATCCAAATAATAATGAGTAATATACGATTTCAGGATTTCCCTTTCTGGTAAAGTTTCGAGAATGCCTAAAAACTTGGTTTCCTGGTCTATAATTTCGCCATCACGAATCCAAAAAGTCCCCAGCATATAATAGCTTGAATCCTCTAGAATAACTATTATATCTTTATCTCTAGGTTGAGGAAATTCTGCTTGAGACTCTATAACAGTTTTAATTTGACTAATACGATCACGAAGTCTTGCAGCTCGTTCAAATTCCAATGCATTTGAGGCTTGATCCATTTTCTCGTATAGAATCTCTAATAAGTCCTTTTTCTTACCTTGGAGAAATAGAATGAACTGATCGACTATTTGTTGATATTCTTCAAGTGATATTTTCCCCACACAAGGAGCAGAACAACAATGTATGGAATAATCCAGACATTCTTTTTTTGTTCGAAAACAGTAACTTTTGTTTGCTAGAGGGAAAATCCTGCGAAGAGAACGAACAGAAGCACGAACGACATGAATTCTGAGATC
This sequence comes from Promethearchaeota archaeon, assembly GCA_048939265.1. Classification (GTDB taxonomy): domain Archaea; phylum Asgardarchaeota; class Heimdallarchaeia; order Hodarchaeales; family Hodarchaeaceae; genus Hodarchaeum. Next base: position 36 of record JBHLPQ010000217.1, on the reverse strand, counting down.
GATCTGAACTTGAACGCCCCCATCGCCTCGCCGTAC
>JBHLPQ010000216.1:1999-5934 GCA_048939265.1 Promethearchaeota archaeon | reverse complement strand
AGTTTTGAATGATGGTAGTGTATTTCAAATATATAAACGATATTTTAACAGATTTGATATTGAGATGATGTTTCAGAGATATAATTTTGAAATAAAATCTCATTATATTGGAAAAGCAATGATTTCGATCACCGCAGAGTATTTTCATTAAAAAAATTGTATAAGAGATGTATGCTGAGATTCCTTCATACCTATTATATTATCTCATAGAGGATTGCATGAGAAGCAATGTTGTTCATAATACTGGAACAAATCTGATATGTTGTCAAAGGCTAGGTTAGCACCAATAGTTCAAAAAAATCAGTTAGTCTTCATTTTCAAAGATAAGTAATTATTCAATTGATATTTTAAAGACCCTCGTGATCTTATATGTTAGCTTAAGAATGAAAATTATTGATCTTTTATGAATACTCGATATCCTCTTCCAGCAGGTACCCGATAAATAAGATCTTGGTCTTCCAATCGAGTTAAAATGCGGGTAATAGTAGATTTAGAATAATCTGTTAAGCTAGGTAATTTTTTCTGAAGAATATTACCCCCATTTTGTACTAAAACTTTAAGGATGTGTTTATCTTCCAAGCTGAGAATTTCCCACTGTTTTGAGAGAACTGGAGAGTTAGTGATCTTTTCTTCTATTCCTGTTTTCTGAGATACAATTAATTCTTCTGCTACTTTTTCACTAAATACAGTCGTGTTTTCTCGTTTCCAGTATTTAAATAGAAAAAAAACTACAACAATTAATAAAACTGCTAATAATAATACGATCCCAATTAAAAGTACTATAACAAGAAAATTGTTAGATATACCACCGCTATTAGGACGAGAAGCCTGTTGTTGACTAATCAATTTAAAGGAAAATAACCTGTTACGTTCAATTATATACGGGTATAAAATTAAAAACATAAACCACCAAATATCCCGAAAAGAATACCTTTTTGTTAAAATTCACTGATTAAGATTGAATTACTAAGAAACAAATATCACTTTCTGTTTGGTGAAATCAGGAAGGAGAGAAATAACAGGTAAAATTCTATGACCTAGTTTCAAGAGAAGAGATTCCTCTGAAATTGTAATTGCGGTATAATTTGTCTCTTTTTACTTGATTTTTTACCGAGGAAACAGTCAGAAACAGTCATCTTCGATTAGAAACGATAAGAAATATATTTCATATTCTAAGTCTTTTTAACATATTCAAAATAAAGGCTATACGGTGAAAAACCTAATGAAACAAAAACTGCTTATCAGTGGTATAATAGTTCTAGGACTATTGGCGGTTGTAGCAACAACTGTAGCTGTCACTGGTTCAGTAATTTCTGAAACAGTAGACGATGTTAATACGGAAGATATCACTTGTGATGGTACAGGCCCTCATGGACAATCCCCAAGAAAAGGTGGAAATGGGCCTATGGATGGGACTGGGAATCAGTGGAAATCACAAGGTCCTCATGGGGATGGTACGTGTAATCAAACCGTTCTTGTTGATGGGTAAAAGAACACCCATCGTTTCTCTCTTTTTTTTGAATTCACATTTATTATCTAAGTAAATTTTCAACTTCACAACTACGCAAAATGTTGGTTATAATAAATTTTTGTTTGACCAACGATACCACGAAAGAGATTTATGGAGGATTTAGGTTCTATTCAAAATCATATGGATAGTTGGTCAACACCAGAGGTTTAATCTTACCAACTACAACGGTATCTTCTATTCTGACACCCCAAGTATTAGTATAAATTCCACAATTTCCAATCGCAACAGGAATGTTTTTTACAAGAGGTGGAGGTGCTTTTTCTCCGTGAAAGAAAGCATGACCAGGTGGTAAAGGAGCTTCTTCGAAGTTTATTCCAATACCATGAATAGGTGGGCCAAAGATGTTATCTCCATACCCAGCATCTTGTATTACACCATGAAGTGTTTTTTCAAGCTCAACCATTCCGATTCCCGTAGTAGCTTTCGCTATAGTGTTTTGTAATGCTTCTAGGTATACTTCATGCACCTTGACTTGTTGAAATGATGGTTTTCCCAAACATGACATCCGACAGATGTCTGATGAATAGTTGTTTACTATCGGGTGAAGATCAATCATGATTATGTCCCCAGTATTGACCTTTCGATTGGTTGGTATTCCATGAGCAATGCGTGTTCTGATTCCACTTGCCACATAAGACCGCCAAAACCCTTCAGCACCAGCTTGACGCATAGCATACTCCCCTTCTCCAGCAATTTGGCTTTCAGTCATACCTGTTCTTATCGATGATAGAGCAGCTTCCATTCCAACTGCAGCAACTTTAGCTGCTTCTTGTATCAATTCAATCTCGATTGGTTCCTTGACCATCCGCATTTGGGAGAGAATATCTGTACAATCCTTAATTACTACCTCTTCTGGTTTAGCATGTGGATGAGTCATCATTCCCATCATAGATTTTGTTAGAAAAGTATATTCTAAACCAACAACACCTTTCTGGATGCCAAATTGTTTAAAGTAATCAGCTATCGAGTGAAGCATCCCTACTTCATCTTCAAAAGTCGTTATATAATTAAATCGAGCAAGATCTGTAATATCTTCCTTATCTGTTTTTGGTGCTCCTATTGCTACTTCTCCATCGCTTGTAATTAGTGTATATGCACATAATCGCCCATCTCCCGTTAGATAGAACATATTTGAGGGTTTAGTTAGTAAAATTACATCCATACCTTCATTCTTCATTTTTTGGGTGCATTTTATCACCCGCTGATCAAAGGTTTTTTTGTCCAGTTTTACATTCACACTCATTTATTCTCCTTTTAATATTCCTAACTCTTTATGTTTCGTAACAATTTCTTCAGTCAATTGATCTAATCTGTGAAAATCTTCTTCTCGTGGTTTACCTTTGACTATTACAGGATTTAATAACTCTACTTTTAATTTCGGGATAAGTCTAATAATTTGATCAACCACACTCCCTTTCCACCCAAATGAACCAATTACAGTTGCATATTTAGCTTTTGGCCTAATTAAATTTGCTAGATGTGCTGCATAGACAACAACAGGATGAGGGCCTGTTAATACTGTAGGAGAACCGATTACAATTGTAGCAGTATCAACTAAACTCATTGCTAATTCCCCAATATCAGTTGCTGTTAATGGGAAAACTTTCACTACTATTCCTTTCTGAATTAGTTGGTCTGTAAGATAATTAACCATCTTTTCTGTACTTTGATACATAGAAACATATGGAATTACTACCTCATTCTTAACCTCATCAGAGATCCAATTTCGATAAGCATCAATTATGAAGTCTGGGTCATTGTAAATTAGTCCATGACTAGTAGCAATCATTTCTAGTTCTAAATTGTTAAGAATATCAATATATTTCTTGATTATTGTGCGAAAAGGCATCATGATCTCAGCATAGTATCGCTTTGCAGCATAATAGACTTTAGAATCATTTGATGCAAAAATTTCACTTGACGCGATATGATTTCCTAAAAAATCGCAGGTAAAGAGTATTTTTTCACTTTCAAGATAAGTAAACATTGTTTCAGGCCAGTGAACCCAAGGAGCTATAATGAAAGATAAAGTACGGTCACCTAGATCCAATGTACTTTCTTCTGTAACAATAATAAAATTCTCTTCATCCATAAGAAGTAAATCTACCAATATAGCTTTGCATTTTTCAGTACAGACGACTTTTGCCTCTGGATATAGTTCTAATACCTTGGGGATCGCACCAGAATGATCAGGTTCAGCGTGGTTTGCTATGATATAATCAAGTTTTTCTAAAGATAAAGATTTTAGATCCTTAAGAAATGGATCTAATTTTCTTATATCAGATGAATCAACTAATACAGTATGTTTTATTCCTTTAATCACATAAGCATTATAGCTAGTTCCATCTGGTAAAGGAATTAATTCATCAAACAGTCTTCTTTCCCAATCTCTAGTATTGATAAT
>JBHLPQ010000216.1:0-1899 GCA_048939265.1 Promethearchaeota archaeon | reverse complement strand
GCATTATAGCTAGTTCCATCTGGTAAAGGAATTAATTCATCAAACAGTCTTCTTTCCCAATCTCTAGTATTGATAATCCAAATATCTTTCGCAATTTCACTTAGCATCTCAATTATCTCCTAGATCCTCATATAATGTAATAATCGGGAAAATAACTTGTTCCATCTTAAGTTTCATTACCTGAATTAATTGGTCAAGTACTACTTTCCCATGCTTTGTGAGCTCATATTTTCTCTTTGTTCTACCACTTTCATGTAAGGTCGACTTTACAAGTGTTTCAGATTCCATTTTTCTTAATTCTGAATAAATTGTACCTGATTTAGGAATAATATAATTGTTAGTTTGTTTTTGGATGTAAGACATCATTTCATAACCGGTTGAATTTGGGTATTGAGCTATGATGACTAAAAGGATGATTCTAATAATAGGTAACGATTCTAGAAGATTTACACTGGAACCTTCAGTGTTTCTACTTTTCATTATATCTAGATCCCTAATAGATAGCTCATCTAGGTATATAAAAGATTCTTTCTACGAATAACAGAAATCATCTACAAACTCCGTCCATGGCTGGTTTAGATTAGAGAAGTATTTACCACGGTATATAGTATGAATGATTTACTCATAAATAAATTGATTAGAAAATGATTGAGGTAACAAAAAAACTGAAATAGTCAATATTTCTGATGATCGGGGATCCTATCTGCCTTCATTTTAATTAATTTCCCCCCCCAAATTATCCAGTTAGTAAGTGTATTATTCAACCAAAAGAAATCTCTTGGAGGTTACTGATATAGAAATACATGTTGGAGAATATCATACCAATTATAGGTTCTAAACCTTGGTCCTCTAAAATCAGCTAAAGAATTGCCCTCTATTTCGATAATGGAACAAAATCACTGATATTTGATTCTATTTTTGAATATCCTTATAAAAAACAATTGTTACATTAAATTAACAATATCCGTTAAAAAAAGAAGGGGTATAAATGGCAAAATCATCACCTCCTGCAAAAATTCTTTTCATGGGCCTCGGAGCAAGTGGTAAAAGCAGTATCAAGGCAATTGCATTTGAAGGAAAATCACCTGTTGATGTAAAAAAGTATGATGCGACGATCAATTACACACGATTATCTAAAAGCGTAATAGACAGCGCATTTCAAGTTTTAGATTGTGGTGGTCAAGAAAGTTTTCTATCTGTTTTCTTAGGAGAACAAGCTGAATTTATATTCAGAAATGTTTCTGTTCTCGTTTGGGTAATAGATGTCAGTGATATTGATAAATTCTCAACTAGCAAGTTTTATTTCAATCACGCAATTACTAGATTAAAAGAATATTCACCTGAGGCAAAAATTTACTGTCTTTGTCATAAAGTTGATCTAATACTACCAGAAATGCGTTCTCAGATACTTGAGACTATGGAACAATATTTTATAACTTCAGAAGAATTCGAGATTCAATATCGGACAACAACAATTCATGACAAATCGATTTTTGTTACAATAGGAGAAATTATTAAAACCTTAATCCTTCAAAGCTTGAAGGCAAAATCTGTTTCTGAAGCGATTCACGAATTTATTGGAGGAAACGTTGAACTTTCAGGTATTGCTATATATAGCAGTGATGGACTGCCTGTTTTTGAGGAGGGAAAATTATCTGATAAGATTATAATCCCTGCTAACTTGTGGTTAACTTCCTCTGAACGTCTTATTGATGAATTCGAAACTGCTGATACTTTTAAGAATGTTGTAGAAACCAATGATTATATTCTCGTCTTTCAACAAATCAAAGGGACTGAGAGGCTTCTTTTGACTGGTATTGCACATAAAGTAGCCCCTCTTCAATATGTTTTAATGCAAATGGATAAATTAGCAGAAATTGTTACTGATTTACTCTAAAT
>JBHLPQ010000069.1:0-17911 GCA_048939265.1 Promethearchaeota archaeon | reverse complement strand
CATCCCAGAGGAGGGGGTTCTGGGTTAGGTGGGGCATGTTTAGGTCCAGGAATTGTATTAACTATTAGAGATCATATGAACAACATTATTGAGATAAATGAAGAAGAATCATATGCAATTGTTCAAACAGGCGCCATTATGGGAAATCTAAATCATGAGTTAGCAAAGATAGGGAAAATTGTATATGTAGATAATTCTTCAGAAAAATATTCAACAATTGGAGGAAATATAGGAACAAATTCCTCTGGCTCCCATGCCGTTAAATACGGGTATATGGCTGATTTTGTAGAAGAGCTGACTGTAATTCTAAGTAACGGAGAGGAAATAAGAACTCGTCCTATTGAAATTGGTTCCGAAGAATACCAAAAAATTACTGCTGCTGATACATTGGAAGCTAAGCTCTATAAATCGGCAGTGGAAATGGTTAATAATCCAGACACACAAAATCTTATATCAGAGAAGTGGCCCAAGGTTAAAATGAATGTCAGTGGTTACAATTTAAAGGATTTAATACAAGACAATAAAGTTGACTTGTCTTATATGTTCTTAGGATCTGAAGGAACATTAGGAGTCGTTATAGAAGCAAAACTTAAATTTATCGACAAACCAAAGGATAAAACCTTAATCGTGATGGATTTCGACAATCTTGCTGATTCAGGAAGAGCTGTAGACTTAATTGTTAATAAGATAGGAGCCGCAGCGATCGAAATTCTAGGGAAAAGTGTAATAAAAATCGGAGTCGAAATGAATCCTGCATTAAAGAAGTTCATACCAGAAGACATTGATAATATTCTGTATGTTGAGTTTGATGAGCAAGACGAAAAGATTCGGGCTGAGAAAGTCGAAAAAACTAGACAAATGATTATCGGACAAGAAAAACTTGCCAAAGACATGAGATACTCTGATGATCCTGCAGAGCAAGCAGAATTATGGTATGCAAGACATAATGCAGTACCACTACTTCAAAGAGTTCGTGAACCTCGTCGAATTATGGCTTTTGTGGAGGATCAAACAGTTCCCCTTGAATATCTAGGAAATTATATGGTTCATTTACGAGAAGAAGTTTTTCCTAAATATGGTATTAGAGCAGCAATTTATGGTCATGCATCTAAAGGCCTCATTCATACACGACCATTCATAAATACTAAAGATCCAAAAGATCTGGAAGTTGTAGAAAAAATCGCGGAAGAAGTGAATTCATATGTTATCAAAGTTGGGGGGTCAATTTCTGGAGAACATAATGAGGGAATGATGAGAATTAACTTCGTTAAAGAACTGTATGGTGAAACACTTTATGAAAAATTTACAGAAATAAAAGCACTATACGATCCTATGAATATTCTAAATCCCGACAAAAAAATCACTGATAAAGAACATCGTATAGTGAACAATCTTCGTTTTGGCGGAGAGTATTCAACAATTGATATGGAACAAAATCTTCATTGGGAACCAGATTGGGGATGGAAGGATGTTGTTGAACAATGTCATGGATGTGGAAAGTGCACAGTGGATTTATTCCCCCAAAGAGATTGCCCAGTTTATCGCGTAAAAAGGGATGAGAGAGGAGAACTAGCCTCACCAAGAGCGAGAGCAAATTTGATGAGAGGTATCATTTCAGGACAATTAGATTTTAACACATTGTATTCTAAAGAAGCGGGAGAAATTATCGAAGATTGTGCTGGCTGCATGATGTGTACAGTTGACTGTCCTTCAGGAGTTAATATTCCCAAAGCTATGTTCGATGTAAAAACGATACATTATAAAAAGTCAAAATGGCCATACATTGGAAAAATACCGAGGAGTAATTATTTCACAGGGAATTATGGATTGATAGCAAAATTAGGTAGTATGACCTCTCCTTTATCAAATCTAGGGCTATGGGGTCCAAACAAATACATGATGCAACTTTTTGCTGGAGTACATCATAATGCCAATTTCCCAAAGTTTCGGCGAAATACCTTCCAGAAATGGTTCAAGAAATACCGAAAATCCAATCCACCACCAGAGAATCCAACAAAGAAGGTAGCTTTGTTCCATGGTTGTTTTGCTAATTACACCGAGAATACAGATATTGCTATTGCAGAGGTTCAGGTACTTGAGAAAAATAATATTGAGGTCGTAGTCCCTAATAAGCAAGTTTGTTGTGGAATACCACTTCTTGCAAATGGTTTAGGTCATATAGCTAGAAAGAATGGAGAAAAAAATGCAAAAATTTTTGCAGAATATGTAAAACAAGGATATGACGTTTTAACTCAATGTAGTTCTTGTTATGCCACTCTAAAAGATCAACTTCATGATACCCTTATTTATAACGATGAAGCAAAGCTAGTAAAAGATAATACCTTTTTCTTCTCTGAATATATTCTCAAGCTATTAGAAGAAGGGAAATTAAATACTGATTTTAATGGAGAAGCAATACAAAATCTTAGTTTTGGATATCATGAACCATGTCATCTTATAAGTACTGAAAACAAAGGGATCTCAGTTAAACTCTTCAAAGAGTTAGAAAAAATCGACTTTAAACCATTAAATACTGAATGCTGTGGCCAAATTGGTTCTTGGGGTTTTAAATCGAAAAATTATAAGTACAGTCAAATGATTGCTGAAAGATCTTTGTACCCTGAAGCAAAGAGAGATGATATAGGCGCTTTGATTACTGATTGTCCAACATGTAAGCTTCAACTTCTAAATGTTAAAAAAGCGGTATATCACCCTACTCAAGTTCTTCGTGATGCTTATGGTTTAGACAAACCTTAAATTTAGAGAAATCAGCTATTTTCCCCTTTTTTTATCAAATCTGTGTTCATAATCTCCCTAAGAAGTACCTTTCAGGATCAAAAGACCTGAGAAAGCATAACCAATCTGATGAAGGCGCTTTAAATTGGGTTAGAGGATGTTTAATTTGCAACTCCCAGCTTATAATATCTCTAATCTTATTTAGGATCTGTTCCTCTTTTGATAATTCTCCAAAATAACCAGTTAGCACAAATACTCCATCCTCATTTTTCTTGAAGATTGCGTTAGTTGTCACACATACTGAAACATTTCCACCTGGGACTGTGATGTAAGGTACTTTCTCTGGAAACCTTCCAGATTTAAGGGGAATGAGAGCAATAATTTCACAAGCATTTGATCCTGCATCATTAGCACCCCCAGACCCAAATAGGACAAATGAATCAACCCTAGTTGAGTTGATATTACCAAACTGGTCGATTTGACCCGCCCCAAGTATCCCAAGACTTTTGGTTTTACGTAATAAAGCTCCTAAAGAAGTAATAGAATCTATAATAGCTGTTGAAGAACGTAGATTGTTAAATTCAAAGATGAAAGGACTCGCTGGTTTAGGTTGATAGCCATATAAACCTACTTCCGCAAGAAGATCAATAGTATGACCAGCTTCACTAAGAGAATATGCTGCTAGCCATGCTGCAAGGTTAGAAGCTCCCTGGCCTGCTAAAATTGTCGAATATTCTCCTTCTATAGCCCGATTTTTTATTACTTCTGTTGCAGCCCAAATCATGGACTCAACTGGAGTAGCCGGTTGTTTACTTTGAATAATGTTTTTCTTATCATTAACTACCCATTTCCAATAGGATTCTTCTAACTGCCCACATTTTACAGTTAGGCGTTCTATTCCTACTTTGTTTAAATAAGATTCTTGATCAGTGTTATGAACCCATTCTCTCATCCATGAAGTGAGAGTCTGGGGGTCTTTTGCTGATTCCCTAAAGTAAATTAGATGATCAAGGTCTATATCATAACCAGCTCCTCTCGGACCATAATGAGGACCAGGATGCCCTCCAAACGGTGATTCAATCACATAATCAACAACTCCCCCTGGGAGAGTCAAACATTGATGAGTATTCGCTATATTCTTGATATCTTCCGTGGTTAGTGCTTTTTCTGTTGTAACTATGACCTTTTTACTCGCGTAACACCCCCATAGACTTTCACTATAAGGGGGGAAAATAACCGAGTTTCCCAATTGATCGGCAGCCCAGACATGAATGAAGCTTACATCAGGAGTTAGTGCCTCCACTACAGCAATATCTTCAGTAGAATTAAAAGGATTTAAAATTGTCTTAAAAGAATCCTGATTATCAACTGCCATTGTACTGCCAATGAGGGATCTCGTAGGAATGAACTGAAGACCAAGGGCACCAGCGTACAAACGAAGAGAGATCACCATCAAAGACCACTGCTCAATCTCGAGACCATTATCCACAGCACGTTGAAAAACTGGTGAAATACCTGGTCTAGGATAAACATCCCCAACATAGCTAGTTATCAACTTTGATACTAATTCTTCAGCGACTAACATTTGAATTTGACTAGCTGAACCAAGTGAGATCACTTCAAACTGAGAATGCTTATCAGACATCTGCCTAATAATTTGCCTGATGGATGCATACGGTAAAGCACTGATACAAGCAAAATGAAGCTGCATCTGTGCTTTTAAGGTCTCCTCAATGGCACCTGAGAGGCTAGTACGCTTATCAAGATGTCTATTTGGTAATTTATTCAGCTTGTGCTCAAGATCTTGAGAGAAAAACATCGACTTTCACACTCAATTCAATTTTGACTATTTTCTTTGAGCTTTATCTATATAAATTCCCATAAGTGTTATCACGATATTTGGCAAAAATATATAATCGTATTAATTAGAGGATCATGAATTTTTAGCTGTGTGGTGAATGGTGAAGAATGAATACTTAATGGATCCAATAGTGTTTAGACAACATATCAAATATAACTTTGCTGATCTAGTATGGAATGCTTACATTCATAAAGAAAAGATCCAACAACTACTTAATAAGGAGCTTGCTGGATCTCTAAACTCTTTAGTTCAACTTTTCTTGCAATATGTAGTAAAAGAGTGGGCTTGTCCGAATTGTTTGCAGGTCATTCTTCCATTTATGAAAAATTGTTACCGAGATCTTCCTGAAAATGGAGATATAATTTATGTATCATCTTCATCTCTTCTAAGTAATTTCCCAGTATTAGCATGCCCACATTGTGAGACACAAATTGTAGTAATTGCTACAAGTGAACATAGTGACATTTTTGAATTTCGCTATCAACTGATTAAAGGAGAAATTTTCGATTTAGTCGAACAGAGAGCTTTATCGGAATCAGAAATCCAAAAATTTGGTCTAATAAAAAAGGATCAATCTTTGATAGAGAAGAAATTACGAACATTCTGATAGGTAAAAAAATGAAGAGGTGGGAAGTGCAGCCTCTCACGAATTATAGACACTTTTTAACGGCCTCTGGAATATCCCACGGGGTTTCAGTGACTGTAGCGCCAACTGCTTCCAAAGCATCTATCTTTCCTTGAGCGGTTCCGACATTTCCAGAAATGATTGCTCCAGCATGACCCATTCGTTTTCCCTCAGGTGCACTTTTTCCAGCAATATATGCAACAACGGGTTTGTCCACGTTTTGATCTTTGATATACTGTGCAACTTTTTCTTCATCATCGCCTCCAATTTCCCCAATTAGAACGATTACATTAGTTCCAGCATCTTTAACGTAGTAATCGAAAGCTTCAGTTAGAGTTTTACCACGAACAGGATCTCCACCAATTCCAATATAAGCAGAAACTCCAACATCAGCATTACCAAGTGCTTTTGTGATTTCGTATGATAAAGTCCCACTTTTTGCAATGACTGCTACATCTCCAAAATGAGCCATGTCTCCTGGCATGATCCCTAACTTAATTTTATCAGGGACTAACATTCCTGGAGTATTTGGGCCGATTAGGTTCAATCCTTTGGCTTTAGCAATCTCCACAAGACGAACCATATCAAAAACAGGAACCCCTTCAGTAATGATACACGTCATATTAACTCCCGCATCTAAGCTCTCCATAACAGCTCCGTATGTGAACCTTGCTGGAACAAAAATGATGCTTGTATCCACACCCTTTTCTTTGACAGCTTCTTGGACAGTATTGTACACAGGAACCCCAAGAACTTCTTGTCCACCTTTCTTTGGTGTAACGCCAGCAACAACATTTGTCCCATACTCTAACATTAATTGGGTGTGAAATTTTCCCTGATTGCCTGTTATACCTTGAACAACGACTTTTGAATTTTCACTGATGTACATAATTCCACCTTCTTATGTCATAACCTCTTTTAGCTTACCAACCGCATCCATCATATCTTGATAAGCATCAATGCCAGCATCTTTGAGAATAGCAACACCTTCTGCTTCTCGTGTTCCAGTCAGTCGAATTACCATTGAGGGGGCATCTGGGAATTCCTTCATTGTTTGAAGTATAGCCTCTGCTACAACATCGCACCTTGTGATTCCACCATATATATTAATTAAGACAGCTTTTGGATTCATGGTGTAAATTAGTTTAAGGGCTTCGTATACTCGTTCCTTGCTAGCTCCTCCGCCAACATCTAGGAAATTCATCCCTTTTAGACCATGTTGAGCTAGAACATCAAGTAACGCCATTGTTAATCCTGCACCGTTTGCTAGAATCCCGATCTCCCCATCGAGCTCAACAAAAGAAAATCCTACTCTTTGGGCTGTCTTTTCTAATTCAGTAAGCTTATGTTTTCGCATCTCAACAATAATCTCCTGTCGGAATGCTGCATTGTCATCTAAAGTCATTTTTCCATCAACAGCAACCAGCCCTGAAGGTGTTAGAACTAATGGATTTATTTCGACCAGTTGAGCCTCTCTTTCAATTGTAATCTGCCATAATTTTAAGAAAAGGTTTGCAGCTGATTCAAGAAATGCACCTGAAAAACCTAATTTCTCAGCAACATCTTTAGCAACTTCTCTATTCAGCCCTTCACTTATAGATATATTTTCTTTAATTATTGCTTCTGGACGAGTTGCAGCAACCTCCTCAATGTCAATACCTCCTTCTGCACTTGCAATAAGTACAAAACGCCGCCCAGATGAATCTAGTGCGATAGAACAATAAAATTCGTGTTTAATATCGGCAAGTCCTTCTATTAGGATTGCTTCCACACCGTACTCACCAACCTTTCTAGTGAAAAAATTTTCACACATTGAAAAGGCCTCATCTTTTGTTTGAGCAATTTTGATGAGACCCCGCTTCTTTCGGCTACCAACAGCTATTTGACTTTTTACTATAGCAGGAAATGTAAATTGACTAATTTTTTCTTTAATATCCTCCCCTTTAGTTATTACAAGGCGATCAGCAAGAGGTATACCAAACTCATTAAAAATTACCTTACTTTCATATTCGAGAAGACGAATTGTATGAACCTCCAATTCTAATAAATTTTAAGGAAAAAAAGGGTATTATTTTATTGATTTAAAAAGTAATGCCTAGAAATTCGCCCACTTTACCCAAGTTTTCCTGAGCTTTCAGAGCTACATCTTTAAACAAACTGTCACCATTTGAATCAATACCTACGATTAATGGGCCAAATTTTTCTACTTCTAATACCCATAAACATTCTGGAGTCCCGAGATCTAACCAATGAACCTCTTTTACACGTTTAATCCCTTTTGCAGCGACTACTGCAGCACCACCAACAAAAGCTGTGTATATTGCTTTAAATTCCTTCATAGCTTTAGCTGTCCTATCTCCCATTCCACCCTTACCGATGACAACGTTTACATTAAAGGTTTTAATAAAATTGTCTTGAAAAAGATCCATTCGGGTTGAAGTCGTAGGCCCTGCAGCAACAATTTCCCATTCTTCACCTATTTGCCTTACTACTGGACCACAATGATAAACAGCTAGATTTTCGAAATCGATGGGCATTTTTTCACCTTTCTCTGCAAGATGTAATGCTCTCTCGTGGGCTTCATCTCTAGCAGTGAAAATTGTCCCTGAAATATAGATAACATCACCTATCTTAACTTTTTGGACATCTTCTTTTGTAATTGGGGTTGTAAAATGAAATTCTGCCATATTTATTCCTCCTTATGTGTTAAGTATTCTACTCGTTTATCTGGATAGATACGGGCGGTTGATCTTCTTGCAGCCCAGCACTGATAAGCTACAGCAGCAGGTAGTGAAGCTGGATGCCGATGAGCATATTCAATCTTTACATCTATCGCTGTAGAAACGTCTCCACCCAATCCCATTGCACCTATACCCGTCATGTTGATTGCTTTTAACAAATCTTCTTCAAGTTTGGCTATTTCAGGATCAGGGTGTCTTTCTCCAATTGGTCGCATTACTTGCTTCTTCGCCAATTTAAGGGCAATATCAGCACCACCACCTATGCCGACACCAATGACACCTGGCGGACAAGGTTGGCCACCCGCATTAATAATGGTATCAATAACAAACTTTTTTATCCCATTAATACCTTGACCTGGCTTGAGCATTCCCAAAGCACACATATTCTCGGATCCACCACCTTTTGGAAAAACTGTAATTTCTAGATAATCAACTCCAGGAATGAAATCATAATTTATGAATGGAATGTGATTTCCAGTATTATCCCCAGAGTTACCACCTACAATTGGATTAACTGCATTAGGTCTTAATGGAACTTCCTTGGTTGCTCGAGCTGAAGCTTTTCTTAATGTATCTTCAATGCCTACAAGTTTGGGGAAATTCTCACCGATATTGACATAATAGATATGTATTCCAGTATCTTGGCACATCGGAGTAGATGTTTCATCTGCGATAGTAAAGTTATCTACAATTGTTTTTAAAGCAGCCTTACTTGTTGGTTTCGTTTCCTGATCATACATGGTTTTTAATGCATCGGAAACGTCTTTTGGAAGCTGAGTTGCAGCAAACTTATGCAACTTAACAACAATATCTTCAATTAGTTTGTTATCAAATGTTTCAGTCATAGTAATCACAAATCTCAAGTTACATTTGTGTTAAAAACTCATAAAACACTTTTTTCTGTCATAATAAAAATTCTACCAGTTATAACTTATGAATACAATGTAGCCTTTAGAATCTACTAATTTGAATTTGAAAAAAAGGAAAAAGAAATGATGGCAATAACTTCTGCCATCTATGAAGCTATAAACTGACTTAACGTGACCAAAATTTGAGTGCCTGTTTAGCTGCCTGTCGTTTCAAAGATTGAATGGCCTCTGTGGGATTAAGTTCTTTCGGGCAAGCTTCGACACAATTGAAGGCTGTATGGCAACGAAAAACCCCATCTTCAGCAGATACACGTTTCACTCGTTCTTTTGTGTTATCATCTCTGGTATCCTTTGTAAATCGAAAGGCTTTCAGAAGTGCTCCAGGACCTAAATAATTCTTGTCTGTCCATACTGACACGCAGGAACTATGACAACAACCGCATAGAATGCACTTAGTTGCTTCTTCGATAATTTTGAAGTCTTCAGGGCTTTGTATGATTTCATCTTCAGGATCTTTAGAGTGATCCCTTATTAGGAAAGGATCGATAGCAAGTAATTTTTCATAAAAGGGATCCATATCGACTACTAAGTCTTTTATAACTGGAAAGAATGGCAGTGGTTCCAATTTGATTTCTTTTTTGTTTAATTGTAAAACTAAGGTTTCACAAGCTAATCGGTACTTATTATTAACAAGCATTGCGCAAGATCCACATACACCTGCACGACAATTGTACCTCATTGCAACGGAGCCATCATATTTAGCAATGATCTCTTGTATTGCAATTAATATTGTTGTTCCTTTGTCACAATCTACTTCAAAGTTATCCCAGTATGGCTTATAATCCGTTGTTGGATTGAACCTTTTTATCTTGAAGGTTATTTTTTGAGTTTCTTTTGTATCACTCATTCATTTCACCTCAATATGTTCGTTCCTTTGGCTCCCATTTTGTTATAATGACATCCAAATAGCTCAGTTTTGCCTCTCCATCTACATAATTGGCCAATGTATGCTTTAAGAAATTCTCATCATCTCTCTTGGGATGGTCAAGACGCCAATGACATCCTCGACATTCTGTCCGTTTCAATGCACCTAAACACATAACTTCGGCAACATCAAGCATACCTTCAATAGCAAGTACCCACTCTAATTCTCTATTATATTGTCTAACTTTAGACTTTAGATACGAACCTTCTTTGAAACGCTTTTTAAGTTCCCTAATTTTATTAAGAGCTTCTGTAAGGGGGCCTTCTTCACGATAAACAAAAACCTTAGTCATCATTGTAGCTCTCATTTCTTCCATAATTGAAAAGGGATCATCCTTTTTTTCACCATTGAACCATTTATCAAGTTTTGCTTCTTGTTTTTGATATTCCGTGAAAAGAACATTTGCATCAGATGAGGGTGTTAACCCCTTTGTATATTTAGCTGCCTCTAATCCAGCAATCTTTCCCATAACAGCGCATTCTAAAAGAGAATTCCCACCTAAGCGATTAGCACCATGAACTGAAACACAAGAACATTCACCACAAGCAAAAAAGCCCTCCAATTCTTTACTAGAACAGTTTTCATCAACATGAATACCCCCCATCATATAGTGAAAACCAGGTTGAACAGGAATAGGATCTTTGATCATATCCTGATTAGTAAATATCATTGCAAGCTCACGTATCTGAGGAAGACGTTCAAGAATTTGTTCTTCTGGCAAATGAGTCAAATCAAGGTGGACATAACCATTTTCTTTCGTACCAAATCCTCGTCCTTCAAGAACTTCTTGATAAATAGACCGAGAGACAATATCTCTTGGAGCAAGTTCCATTTTCTCTGGCGCGTATTTTTCCATGAAGCGATCGCCCTTATTATTTCGTAAGTAACCACCTTCACCTCGTGCTGCTTCGGAAATCAGGACATTATTCCCATATAGTGTTGTTGGGTGAAATTGAATGAATTCCATATCCTTGAGAGCGACACCTGCCCAATAAGCTACCGCCATACCAAAAGCATTACAGCTAAGAGCATTGGATGTTGCTCCATAAATCTGTCCTGCGCCGCCAGTGGCGAAAATAACTGCATCACATTCCCACATCTCAAGATCCCCTGTTCTAAAGTTATAAACAATGAGTCCTTGAACTTTTTTGTCTTTAACTGCTAATCGGATAACAAGACGATCTTCATAAACTGGGACACCAAGTTTGACTGCCCTTTCCCAAGCTACATGAAGAACAGAGTGGCCAGTTCGATCAGCAGCGAAACATGTTCTAGGATAACCAGCACCTCCAAAGGGTCTCTGTCCAATACGTCCATCTTCAAATCTTGAAAAAGGACAACCCCAATGTTCTAATTCGTAAACTGTTTCCTTAGCTAAACCTATCATTTTAAGTACAGCTGGTTGATCAGCCAGATAATCTGAACCTTTCACTGTGTCAAAAGCGTGTCTCTCAACTGAATCATCCTTTGAATCTGGATTATTGCCTAATGGAGCGTTAATTCCGCCTTGAGCTGCAACAGAATGACTTCTCACAGGCTGACAAATTGAAATTACCGCTACATCTGCTGCATTCTCTCTAGCTGCTACTGCTGCACGCATCCCCGCAAGTCCTGACCCCACGACTAATATAGAATGTCTTTGAATCTTCATTACAATCACTCACCTGATAAAATTACTATTTCTGGAACAATTAATATTAGGAGTAACGCTAAAAGCCAAACTATAATCCCTAGAATAACTAATATCCAGAATATTGTCTTTTGTCGACGAATACCAATTCCTAAGTCAAACAAAACCACTCGAATTCCGTTAAATCCATGATAAACTAGAATTCCAAGTACTCCAATATCAATCATATATCCGATGGAAATTATGTTTTGAATGTTGATACTAATATTTCCAAATTGTAACGGAGCTACATCGGGAAGAATTGGCGAATTAACCCAATGAATAAGACTATTATAGAATTGACCAGCAGATAAATCCCAAATAAAGTCCACTGCTAATGTAAAGATCATACCAAAGTGAAATAGCACATACATAATAAGGAGAATCCCTGTTAACCGCTGAAGTAACCACGCCCACATTCCTATCCCACGGGCAAAAGGATTGAACCATTGGAGAAAGTTTGCTGCTTTACTATTTGTGTCTATTTGTGAATCATGTATTATTTCCTCTTGTTCTACCATCATTAACCACCTATATTAAATACCTGCGACTGTAAGATTTAACCAAATTGTATAACTAATTGCTATGAGCCCTATGATCACCAAAAAGAATGCGAGAAGTTTTCGAAGTGTCTGATTTGTTGTTAAATCTAAGACGACAGTTCTAAATCCATTCAACATGTGAAAGACGAGAAATGTAACAAATAAAAGTGAAATTAAGAGGTACAAAGGAATCCCTAAGTAAGTATATTGCATCTTCCACTGAACAGCCTCAAAGGAGGCTACACCACTAGAAGCTATATTTTCTGGGAGGAGTGCCGTTAAGTAGTGATTTACCAACAAATGGAATAGTACAAAAAAGAACAAGAAAAATCCAGATACCCGCTGGAAAACCCACCAAATTGCGCTCCTTGCTTGATGTTTAGGTAGAAATCGTTTTAGTTTACTTTCAGAAGATATTTCTGTTCCCATATTTTGCTCACATCATACAATTATATTGCGTTAGACTATCAATTCTTACGAAAATCGTAAGATTGAGGCATTGTGGAATATATTGGCAACCAGCTGAGAATATCTTATCTTTTTTTTCATTGTTAGAATAAGAGGCTATTTTTCAAACACAAAATAAATTAACAATGGTTTAGAAGCGAATACAATCATGAATTCTATAAAAAACAAAAAATCAAAGTTAATCCTTAGAATAAAATTAAGCTGAGAAAAAAAGGGAAGATGAAATTAAGAGGCTTATCTATTTATCGATTCTTCACGTCAATATAATTTCCAGCATCTGGTAGAACGTAAATAAGGGGATTTTGATTCTTCTCTTCTCTGTATTTTTGAATCCATGAACGAAGACTCTCTTGAACTGTACCAGCTCTTGGGACATATTTTAACTGGAAAATGTCTTCAATCTCATCTTTATCCATCTCTGTAATTATATGACAAGTGCAGCGCCTTAAAATCCTAAGTAAATCGACAACCTTTTGATTACCAATCTTAAAGGTTTCAATACTACATTTTGTTTCAATAACATGATTCATTGCTTTATCAAGATCCATACCCTTGATTTCTTGCATTGTATCATAGTAATTTTGAGATCCATGACCAAAAGGACAATGAGCAAGTAGTAAAACATCTCCGCCCTGTTTGACAGCATTCCAACCAGCGTGAAAACCCTTTCCACCTTGATACAAATTAATACTCAATGCTCCTGTAGATACAACCACTAAATCAGCAGGATCATCAACCTCAACAATTCGAAGAGGTTTCAACACTTCAAGTACTAATTCATGTAAAGAGTTGATATCTCCTCCGTTGAGGATAACAACTTCATCGCCTTCCATAACAGCATCGATGCAAAATACAGGAACCATTTTTTTAGTCGACTTGGCCATCTCTATCATGTCTTGAATAACTGGGTTGCCCGCTGTATTCCCCAAACGACATTCTGGTTTAAAACCATGAACTTTATCAAACATTTGAGGATGATTTCTAGCAATAGTTTCCTTACCAGCACATCCAGGGAAGAAAGATTTAACAGTACCAGCAACTCCTGCGAAATAATGATATTCGCTATCAGTGACGGCAATAACTAATCCAGATTCTAAAACATCAATATCCACTTCAATGGGAGTACCTAATGACGAGGTCCCAAGATTTTTACAATTCTCATCTTGTTTATGTATTAAGATATTATTTTTCCATGCATTATAAACTTCAGAACCAAGGATTTTATTTTCAAGTAAATCATCGCTTGGAGGACTATGGGATCCACTTGCGATCATAATACGAATATCATCTTTATTTACTCCATAATCGAACAATTTTTCTAAAAGTATTGGAAGTAAAATTTTCGTATGCTTATTTGGTCTGGTTGCATCATCCACAAGAATCATTATTCTCGGTCTCGACCGATTTTTCACCATTTCTTCTAAGGGAGGTGAATCAACAGGGTTTTTGATGATTTCATCAAAACGAGCTTGGAGATCTGTGAAAGTACGTTGTGCTTTCTCGGGCTCCAAAACTCGAACATTCAGATCAGCTGGGATAAAATCAGTAATCATTTCATCCCCGTATGCTAACGCTATATCTTTGTAAGACATAAGTATCATCCCTACAAAATTTATAATTTCCAATATTTTATAATAATTTTTCCTCCAATGGTTCATGAGAAACAAAAATAACCAAGGCTCACTTAATATTCTACTTCTAACCACAATAAAACGTAAATGTAATTGGAATGTAGATTACAGTTTTTGTAATAAAATTCTTATTATTATAGCAATTTTTTTTAACTAGACTCTAGAGTTCCCTCGCAAGTAAATAAGAGGGAAATTCAAAATGTACGGTACTTCCTGCCTTTTTCTATAATTTGTTTCTTGAATAGATTTAGAGAGGAAAGAATATGGCACAAAAGTCAATATATGAATTTTCAGCAAAGAAATTACTTATGTTTGAGTTACCAAAATACTTCCCTGATTATAATTATCATGGAAAGCTTGCGGTAATTACTCCTGATACTGACTGGAATAAATTAATTACCGACCATCCTTGGTTTAAGACGGATAAGCTTGCAGCAAAACCTGACCAACTTTTTGGAAAACGAGGTAAGGCAAAATTATTATTATTAGATGCAGACTTTGATGCACTGAAATCATTCTGTTCTGATAGATTGAATAAAGAAGTGGAAATTGGTGGAATTAAAGGTACTCTCAACAGATTCCTAGTTGAGCCTTTTATCCCACATGAGAAGGAATTTTATGTTTCCATAACTTCTGATATGGAAAATGACATCATTCACTTCTCTTTTGAAGGAGGTATTTTTGTTGAGGAAAACTGGGATAAAGTAATCCACATTCCTATTCCTATTGGAACTGATATCTCATCCTTTGACCTAGCAAGTAAGTTACCAGATTTAGGTGATCTTAGAAATGAGCTAGTCCAATTCATAAAAGGTGTTTTTCAAGTCTATCTTGACCAAGATTTTGCCTTTTTAGAAATTAACCCCTTCGCAGTTACTGAAGATAAAACAATCGTTCCATTGGATTTAAAGGCAAAACTTGATGACACCGCTAGTTTTCAGCATATCGACACTTGGGGGAATCCAGACAATCCAATTGAATTCCCTCGAGCTTTTGGTCAAGAATTATCTAAAGAGGAACAATTTATTGCTGACTTAGATGAAAAAACAGGAGCTTCTTTGAAGTTTACCATCTTAAATAGAGACGCACGAGTGTGGACAATGGTAGCTGGAGGCGGTGGATCAGTTATATATACAGATACTATCGCTGATATGGGATTTGCTCAAGAATTAGGAAATTACGGAGAATATTCAGGGAATCCTAATCGAGAACATACAGAACTATACGCACAAACGGTTATCGATGTTCTAACAGAGAAACCTGATCCTCAGGGACGACCGAAGATTTTACTTATAGGAGGTGGGATTGCGAATTTCACTGATGTAAAAGCAACCTTCATGGGTATTGTAGCAGCTTTACGCAAATCTGCGGAAAAGCTACGTAAAGCCAATGTAAAAATCTACGTCCGACGAGGAGGCCCAAATGAAAAAGAAGGCCTTAAGCTAATGAAGGACGTTGGTGAAGAAATAGGGGTTCCTATTGAAGTTTTTGATAGATATACCCACATGACAAAGATTGTTCCATTATCACTCAAAGGAGACAGTTAAAGGAGGTTTATAGATGACATCAGAACTATTTAATCGAAATACTAAAGCAATTATTTATGGATTTCAACGTAATGCTATTCAAAGAATGCTTGACTTCGACTTTGTATGTAAGAGAGATACCCCTTCCGTTGCTGCAGTAATTAGACCAAGTCAAGCAGGAGCTGTCGGTTATCACAAAGTATTTTGGGGTGGAACTGAGATTGTAATCCCAATTTATCGAAAGCTTGAGCTTGCAGTAAAAAGACACCCTGATGCAAATGTTCTCATCAACTTTTCCTCATTCCGCTCTGCATATCCAACAACAATGGAAGCATTGAATTACGATTCAATAAAGACGGTAGCTGTAATAGCAGAAGGAATTCCTGAACGTCGAAGCCGTGAAATGTATAAATTAGCTAGAAGTAAAAATAAAGTGATAATTGGTCCTGCTACAGTTGGTGGAATACAAGCAGGGGCATTTAAAATTGGTAATACAGCTGGAACAATAGAAAACGTTGTTTTATCAAAACTTTATAGACCTGGAAGCGTTGGGTTCGTATCAAAAAGTGGAGGAATGAGTAATGAAATGAACTTTGCGATATCACAAAACTCCGATGGTATTTATGAAGGAATTGCCATCGGGGGTGATCGTTATGCTGGATCATCATTACTTGACCATCTACTCCGGTACGAAGCCAATCCTAAAATAAAGATGATGGTATGTCTTGGCGAGGTTGGTGGAACTGGAGAGATGGATATCGTAAACGCAGTGAAAGATGGCCATCTCACGAAACCACTGGTCATGTGGTGTATTGGAACAGCGGCAAGCCTCCTTCCGTCAGGATTGCAATTCGGCCATGCTGGTGCGATGGCTGGTAGTGAAATGGAAACAGCAAGTGCAAAGAATAAAGCTCTTGCAGAAGTAGGAATAATAGTTCCTGAATCTTACGATGATTTTGGTGATAAGATCAAAGAAACCTTTGAAAAACTTAAGGCGGAAGGCAAAATTGACCCAATAGAGGAGTTTGAACCTCCCAAATTACCAATGGATTATGCCCAAGCTTCTAGACTAGGAATTGTAAGAAAACCAACTGATGTTGTATGCACAATCAGCGATGAACGTGGAGACGTTCCAATGTTTTCTGGAGTTGGTCTGGATTCAATTGTAGAACAAAATAAATCACTTGGCTATACTATAGGTCTTCTATGGTTTAAAAGAGAATTACCGAAGTTTGCTCAAGATTATATTGAAATTGTTGTCAAACTAACGTCAGATCACGGCCCAGCAGTCTCAGGAGCTCATAATGCTATCGTTACTGCTCGTGCTGGACGGGATCTAATGTCGTCACTTGCTACTGGAATTCTTACAATTGGACCTCGGTTTGGCGGTGCAATTTCTGATGCAGCGAAATATATGAAAATAGCTCTAGAAAAGAACATGACCCCTCTAGAATTCGTTGACCATATGAAAAACGTTGTTGGTATTAATATTCCTGGTATTGGGCATAGAATTAAATCTGTTCAAAATCCTGATGTACGAGTGAAACTGTTGAAGGAGTTTGTTCTTAAAAACTTTGAAAAACATCCATATCTCGATTTTGCTCTAGAAGTTGAAAAAATTACAACTGCTAAACGAAATAATTTGATTCTCAATGTTGATGGTTGTATTGGAATATGTTTCATGGATCTCTTAGAGAACTTAGACTTTACAGAGGAAGAGAAAAATGACGTTGTTGAAAGTGAAGTTTTAAACGGTCTGTTTGTACTCGGCCGATCTATAGGAATGATGGGTCACATCTTTGATCAGAAGAGACAAAGAGCTGCATTATATCGCCAACCTTGGGATCAGATACTCTTTGCAGATTGAATCCTTCCCTTTTTTTTTAAGTTAAAATAGATTTAAAATAACAATTAAGGTGAAAAATATTGTCTGAAGAAAATATCAAAAAAGCACTTGAACATTTTGAAAACCTTGTTCGCGAACAACTAGAACGCGTAGAAAGAATGAAAAAAGAGCCAGATTGGACTGATTTCAGCACATTAAAACCTATTATCATTGGTGCCTGCGGTGGAGATGGTATTGGTCCGAAAATAACTGAACATGCAGTTGCTATTCTTAATTTCCTCTTAGAAGATGAGATCAAATCAGGACAGATTGAGATCCGGAATATTGCCGGTTTGACAATTGAAAATAGAGCAAAAGTGATGAAAGCAATTCCTGATGATGTTTTAGAGGAACTTAAAAAATGTCATGTTAT
>JBHLPQ010000068.1:0-18034 GCA_048939265.1 Promethearchaeota archaeon | reverse complement strand
CAGGTTATTGAAGCATTGGCAGACCCTACACGGCGAAGAATGCTGCTCCTCATGTATAGAAATCCTTCAGGACTTACTGCATCAAATCTTGCTGACATGTTACGAAAAAAGATACCAACAATCCTTCATCACCTCAAAAGCCTTGAGGAGCTAGACTTAGCTTATTATGATATGAAAAAAATGGGGGGACAGCGAGAGGTGAAACATTGGAATGTTAAACATAAAAAATTCATCATAGATATAGATATGGATAGTATTGCCTTACCAGAAGACTATATTATTGCTTTATTTGAGGATGAGAAAAGTAGAGCTGGAATAATAACAGAAGATTTTGGTAAAACATTACAACCTGATGAAATCAGAGAAAGACTTCAAGTAAAGCATCCAAACATTACAAACAGACAAGCAGAGATTATAAAAGGTCATTTGAGCCGAAAACGAGATCTGGAACATTATCTTCTCCAGTGGATCTATGGGGAATTTGTGAATTCTGCCGGTGCATTACAATTAAATTTCTTTGAATTTGGTCAACACTTTGCCCTAGATGAAAATTTAAGACGAATACTATTTGAGAAATTAATGGAATCACAAAACTTCACTCCCTATACATACACAGAGAACGGCCAAGTTATTCAACGAATGGCGTTACGATCTGAGTACTTAGAATCTCATAGAGATTCGAAAATTTAATTTAGCATGAAAATTTTAGAGATGAAAATCAACCAGGGCTTCTATATATTCCTTTTAATTCAGCCACCCATTTTAACATCTCTTTGTGCAATTTAGGTGCAGCAATAATTAGTTGATCAAACACTTCATCAGATGGATGGATTGGCTTACCCTCTAAGTTTGTGAATTTGAAACCTAGCCTATCAAGGATAATTGATGCAGCAGCGATATCCCAGAACTGACCCTTTCTCCCAGCTCCCCAAAATAATCCTCCATCGAGAGTACCTTGAGCAATTAACATTAAGTGTTGTGAGATTCCTCCACCAAGCCGATATGATCTACCAATGGTTCCTGTCAAGTCAGCTACCGCTAGTTCTTTTTTAAGAGGATCAGAAAGATGACTCGAGAAATCGATAAGGAGGCGAGCTTTTGTAATAGGACATGTTCGTGGTGAAGGAAGAATATTTCCATTTAAACGCACCTCTCCGTCTTCTGAAGCGGAATAAAGCATGTCTGTAAAGGGATTATATACTACTCCAGCTAAAACTCCAGATTTATCCCATGCTGCGATAGACATACTAACGAAGGCAAAATTTCCTCTCAAAAAAGCTTTTGTGCCATCTAGCGGATCGATGAACCAGATAATATTATCTGGGAGTGTTGTCATGTCAATTTGTGATTCTTCTGCTTGAATAATATGATCAGGGAAGTGCATTAAAATATGATTTTTAATTAATCGTTCGGATTCCATATCAAAATTTGTGACAACGTCACTCTTGCCCTTTCGGAAGATCTGTAACCCTTCAAAAGACAATAAACGAAGAAACGACCCTGCCATCTTTGCAGCTTGTTCCGCAACTGTTTGAAGATTATTGTTCATTTTTATTGCCTCACTTCTCCAACTTCGCCAACTCAAAGCTCACTTGAGCACTCAAACCATCCAACAAAGGCATCACATCACCAACAGCGCCAGATCCTGCCGCAGCAACCATAAAAATGTCTTCAGCAACAGGGGCAATGTAACATTCTCGTTTCGGAGTGCGAAAGATTAGAATATTGATTTCCTCTTTTGTTCGATCGTTAAAAGAAGATTTTAGTTCTTCAAATGCGATAAGGCCTAAAATATTGATTGATTCCATTTCTACAGGATCACAAGTCGCTGTGGAATATAACTCGAGTCCTTCACCGGTAATAATCGAAATGCATAGTGGAATTTCCACATACTTACTATCGAAGACTTTTTCTACAACATTTATTGCTTTCTTGGCATGTTCAGACATGATAATCATCTCTAAGGAGAATTTTGGCAGGAAAGATTGCTAATTCAATCACTATTATCTTTCTGAAAGAGATTCAACTATTTCTGAAGAAATACTGTCGAAATTGGTTTGACTCAAAGGCGAAAGGTCTTTGATACTTGAAAAATATTTGCTATTTGAATCAAGACTTCTTATTTGTAAAAAATTAGATTTTAAGGTACCCAGACAAAAAGATGTTCTACGTAATAGAACAGTTTGTACCAGTTCTTAGTATCGGAATTGATGTTAAAAAGCACCTGTACTAATCTCTAGAATAATAAAAAGTTTTTTACGCACTTAAATTGAAGTTTAGTTTTAATCTAAATTAAAAAGGTGTTTAAAGGAGACCAATTATGAAATCTGAGAATGATCTGGGGACAAAGGTTCAATCGTACTTTTTTGCTTTGTTTGGTTATTTAATCTTACTAATACAGCAGATTCCTGGAATTTGGATCTGGGTACCTCTTATGGCAGCTCCTCTTTTCCTTATACTTGGTGTTCTGATGTTAAATCTTCCAGCAAGTATAACTGAACTTTACCAACACTTTTTTTGTTTTGAGGAAGTTTTAATAGCTAAAATATTGATTCTCCTCAGTTCCGTGGTAATAGGTTATTGTGTTATTTATCTAGGAATTAAGAAAAGGAATGGATTAGTTACAACTGGCCCATATCGTTTTATTAGACATCCACAATATACAGGCATTTTACTTCTAACAATTGGCTTTACAGCTTGGAGTTATTACTTAATTACTAACTCTTTTGGTGTGGGTTGGATTTCTGCAGACCAAACAATTCTCTTATGGTATTTAGAATTATTTACTTACATTGGTTTAGCATTAATTGAAGAAAAATATCTGCTAAGGAAGTTTGACGCAGAATATAACGAATATAGGAAGGTAACTCCACTTTTAATCCCATTCATCAAGGCTGGAAAATGGGATTTTGTTATTTCTCTATTTATTTTTAGCCTTGTATTTAGTATAGCGATTCAGTAAACCTCATCTTATTGATGAAAGTAGGAAGATAAAAAATCCTTCGTTTTAATTTTTGTATTGTATATCAGAATTCTAGTACGAATGGTTGAGAAAAGAATATCGACTTATCGCTAACCTATATTTTCCTAAGAGTTTCAAACAATAACACCAAGTTTTTTTTATTATTTTTTTAGGGGCAAATGTATAGGTAAAACCCTCATTTTTGTCAGTTAAAGTGATTGAGCGTGAAATTTCCTACTTTACCAACTACACCTGATCTTCCAAGTCAAGAAGAGGCTATCTTTAACTTTTGGAAGGAAAATAAAATAGAAAAAAAGGTGCAAGAAGCATCGAAGGATGATCCTCCCTATGTTTTTGTAGAAGGGCCGCCAACGGCCAATGGACACCCTCACATGGGCCACGCACTGACCCGTGCCATTAAAGATGTCTTTCTACGATATAAATCAATGACAGGTCATCATATCACTCCACGTATCGGTGGATGGGATTGCCACGGATTACCTGTTGAAATCGAAGTCGAGAAAGAGCTAGGATTAGAAAGTAAAGAAGATATTGAAGCTTATGGGATTGAAAAATTCAATGACAAGTGTCGGGAGTCTGTTTTACGCTATGTCAACGAATGGGAGGAAATGTCTGAGCGAATAGGATTTCACCTCGATATGCCGAGATCATACATCACTATGTCCGAAGAATACATCGAATCCGTGTGGTGGTCATTAAAGGAAATTTACAAAAAAGGTCTCCTATTCAAAGGACACAAAGTTATTCCTTACTGTACCAGATGTGGAACCCCAATCTCGTCGCATGAAGTTGCTCAAGGATACCAAGAAACACAGGATCCAAGTATTTATATCAAATTTCAGGTTAAAGGAGAAGAAAATCGCTACTTTCTTGCTTGGACCACGACTCCTTGGACACTTTTATCAAATCTTGTACTAGCTATTGATAAAGATGAAACCTATATCGAAGTAGAACATGAAAAGGAATTCCTCATTTTTGCTAAAAAATTATTATCTCCTGTTTTTCCAGAGGGAAAAACGATAGTTCGAGAGTTCAAGGGGGAAGAGCTAGTTGGAATGGAATATGAAGCCCTTTTCCCTTTTACTGCTCTCAAAAAAACGGGAAAAGCTCACTTTGTAACTGATGCAGACTTTGTTTTAATGGATGAAGGTACAGGTATTGTTCATTGTGCGCCTGCTTTTGGAGTTGAAGATTATGAGCTCTGTCAAGAGATTGGAGTAGAGATGTTTAATCCAGTCTTAGAAGATGGAACTTTTGTCCAGGAAATGCCTGATTTTGGAGGTATGCATGTTAAGGAAGCAGATCCTCACATCATGGAAAAACTACGTCAAGAAAACAAGCTTTTGCGCGAAAAAACAATAACCCATACTTACCCCTTTTGTTGGAGATGTGATTCTCCCTTACTTTATTATGCTATAGAATCATGGTTCATCGGAATGAGTCAATTACGGAAACGTATCCAAGAATTAAACCAACAGATACTTTGGATGCCCAAACACCTGAAAGATGGGCGTTTTGGAAATTTCCTTGATGAACTTAAAGACTGGTCGCTCTCCCGCTCTCGTTACTGGGGAACACCTCTTCCTATTTGGACCTGTGATAACGGCCACGAATTTGCTATTGGTAGTCGCAAAGAACTTGACGAATTAACTGAGGGCGGACTCCCTGAGAAATTTTCTCTTCATAAACCTTATGTTGATCAGATTACCGTCAAATGCCCTTCCTGTGGTGCTAATTCTACTCGAGAAGAATATGTAATTGATTGTTGGTATGATTCGGGTGCAGCTCCTTTTGCACAATGGCATTATCCATTTGAAAATAAAGAAGAATTTAACAATCACTTTCCAGTCGATTTTATCACTGAAGCTATTGATCAAACGCGGGGATGGTTTTATTCGCTCCATGCGATATCAACAGTCGTTTTCGATTCTGTTTCGTTTAAAACGTGCTTAACTATGGGTCATACCCAAGATGAGGAGGGAAAAAAAATGTCAAAATCAAAAGGGAATGTAATTGCTCCAAAACTAGTTTTCAAGAAATATGGAGCTGATCCTGCCCGTTGGATGCTTTTTAGTACTCCTACATGGAATGATGTCCGTTTTGGACTGAATCTTGTTGAAGAAAGTATGAAGGATTTCATCCTACCATTGTGGAACGTGCTTCTATTCTTTGTCACTTATGCAAATCTTGACCAATATTCTCCAACTGACAAAAAATATCAAATCTCTCCAGCTAAGCGTCCCATTATTGATAAATGGATTCTTTCACGATACAATAATACCGTAAAAGATTTTCACCAAGGGTTTGAAGACTTATCAATCCATCAAGTACTCAAATCCCTCCAGAACTTCCTTAATAGTGATCTCTCTAATTTATGGATTCGGCAATCGCGGCGACGATTCTGGGAGAAAGAATTGAGTCTTTCCAAGAAATCTGCTTACTCCACACTTTATGAAATCCTTCATTCACTAGCAAAAATCCTTGCCCCAATTTTACCTTACATGAGTGAGAAAATGTATCAAGTTCTGGTTATTAGTCAGGGACTTGGACTAGAGAGTGTTCATTTAGAAAGAATTCCTGAACCTAATGAGAGTTTGATAAGCCCCAAGATTGAAACATTAATAAAAATAACTAGAGATGCGATTACAAATGGACGAGCAATTCGTGCTCAAAAAGGATTAAAAGCTAGGTGGCCTTTACCACAAGTTATCTTTGTGACAAATGATGAAGGAAAAGAAGCTCTTGTTACACTGAAATCTCTCATCCTCCAAGAACTCAATGTAAAAGATATGACCTTCACAGACGACCCCCTAGAGTTCCAAGAGATCATTTTCTCTCCCAGATTCAAAAAACTCGGACCAAAATTCAAAAAGAACGCCAATGATATCGCAACTTGGATGAGGAGTCAAAGAGGAAAGAAAGCGAAAGATATTGCTGACCAAATCACACAAAAAGGAAGTTATCAGGTAACTATTAAGGGAGAAGTATTCGAAATCAGTAAAGATGATCTTGAAATTAAGATTACCGAGCGAGAGGGCTATAGTGGTGCTTCATTCAGTCATGGTGATCTTTTTCTAAACCTGGAACTCACAGAGGATTTGATTAATGAAGGAT
Source organism: Promethearchaeota archaeon (assembly GCA_048939265.1). Taxonomy (GTDB): domain Archaea; phylum Asgardarchaeota; class Heimdallarchaeia; order Hodarchaeales; family Hodarchaeaceae; genus Hodarchaeum. Next base: position 11,937 of record JBHLPQ010000068.1, on the reverse strand, counting down.
TTGTACGTGACCTAATTCGGCGAATCCAGTCAATGCGAAAGGATATGGAACTTGAATACGACGCAGAGATAAAAGTAAATATCTCGAAAACGGATTCAAATATTATTGAAGTCATTAAAAATTATTCACATTTAATAAAAGAAGAAGTATTAGCGGAAAGCTTGGATTTTCAGCCATCTCAAGAGGGATTCACAAAGCAATGGCATATTCAAGATCCACATGATAATATACGTGAAATTACCATAACAATTCTAAATTAAACTACATCCCTCAGACTCTCAAGCTTTGAATCAGCTCATAATTCTATGAAAAATACCTTTTTTTACTCTTCAATGTTTATGCAAAACATTTATGAATAATTATTCATTAAAAAATATTGAAGCTGGGATGATAATCTTCCCCAACAGGAACTAAATATGCCTAAAATAACTGAAATATTAAATAATTATTCGAAAAATCTAATATTCCAAATTGTGAAGCACGAATGTAGTTCTCCTTTTTTTCAAATAGAAGCATTTGTCAATTATTCGCAAGGGAGAATTGAATGGTGAAATACATCTATGGGCCAGTTCCCTCAAGAAGATTGGGACAATCTCTTGGAATTTCACCTATTCCTGAAAAAACCTGTAATTACAACTGCATATATTGTCAGTTAGGAAAAACTACCAACTTTACGAATCACAGAACCCACTTTTTCAATCCTAAGGAGATTTTAAGTGAAATCTCGGAAGCTCTAAAGCAGGAAAGAAAAATAGATTATATTACATTTGTTGGAGAAGGAGAACCAACTCTTTCTAAGGATCTAGGGGTATTAATTGATAAAATTAAAGCCCTTTCAAGCGTACCAATTGCTGTAATTACTAATGGGAGTCTATTTTCGTCAAAAACGGTCCGTCAAGAACTGAGAAATGCAGACGTAATAATTCCAACCTTTGATGCGGGAAACTCTAGACTCTTTAGGTACATTAATCGACCTCATAAAGAGATATCTTTTGAAAATTTAGTTGTTGGATTGAAAAAATTAAGACAGGAATTTAATAATGAAATATGGATTGAAGTAATGCTTCTAAAGGGTATTAACGATTCTAATGAGACCTTGGAAGAAATAAAAGGATTTTTAGATAAATTTCGCCCTAATAAGGTTCAAATCAATATTCCCTCTAGGCCCCCTTCAGAACAATGGGTAAAAATTCCTGATACCACAACATTGACTTTAGGAAAACTTATTCTAGGATCAACTCAAGTTTTGCCTTTAAATGAAATAGGCTTAGTTAATTCGAATCTTTTTAAGACACCTGTGGATGCAATCTTCTTTATTACTAAACGACACCCTTTACGTTATGACCAAGCGTTAGAAATTATACGTCAATTCAACATTGACGATCCTGAAACACATCTTAATGAAATCATAGCCAAAAGAGTGATAAAAATTCTTGAATATCAAGAAAGAAAATTTATTTATCGCGATGAGAGCTTTCAGCTTCAATCGTAAATTTCTGAAGTAGTTTCTTTTGTTAATTATGTTAACCTTGTCGAATTGCTGTTCTAATGATCGGGGATTAAAGCAGTTTTATACGTTATTTGTGATTCTTTTATTCTTCTATTTTCTTGTTCTAAGAGAGCTCGAGATGAGATATCTTCTGCTTCATTTCTAGGAAAGCACATGCTATAGCAAGTGCAATAAGTGCAGTTTGGAAAGAAATCCTTGCATATTCTTTCTTTTACTTTCTGATTTACCATTTATTTCACACCTTCTAATATTTTTTACCAATACTCTTCATAGAACTTCTAACTTTCTTCTTGACCGTTTTAGGTCAGGTAAATATATTAGTCAGGAATATATAAAACCAGTGTACAAAAAAAGATTGACTTTGTAAGGAAAAGTATTAGGATAAAAAATGAAAACAAATAATTGCATAATTAATTGAACATCTATATGTACAACATTATAATCATCTAACCTGAAATAAAATAGCTATTTCGAAAAGATCTTCATTAATTTATTATCATAATTAGCATTTTCATAAAGAAAAATTAACATTTTGAACTCAACTTCAATTCGTTAAATTCATGAATCCTACAGCTATAAAGGGAAACCTCCAAAGATTAACGATCAGAGATGAAAATCCATTAAAACTAAATTACTAGCTCTTCATGAGGTAAATAGTCATGTTTATTTCATCATTTCAACAAATGCCTTACCTCGTAAACGATTAGCAATATTTTGAATAAAGGTGAGAGTAACATAATTATGGGCGATAGAGAAAGTCATAGAGGGAGAAAGGAATGTATTCCTCACTGCTCCAATGCACCCAGGAAATCTTTGATCATATTCTTCAGCCCATTCTAAGAAATCTTCCATTTTGTAAAAATTACTAAAGAGAGCAAGATTAAATTTATCTACAACAGCTCTAAAAAGAATTGGAACATGGGGATCATCCCTTAATGTTCTCAATACCAACTCATTCTTATTTTTTATTTCAAATAAAGAAAAGACCAAAAAATATTTTGGTGGAACCCAAACTCGCGGAAAACAACAAACTGGATTATCAATTATTTTATGTTCCAACAATTTTTCAATCCGACGTTTAACAGTGCGACGATGGACATTAAGCATATCACTTATGTGATACTCATTAGTTCTAATGCCTTTCCCAGTCAAGAGAAGTTTAATAAGTTGAAGTCTAAAATCATTAATCCTTAAGCCATTTAGCTCTGGATGATGATGATTTTTATAATTAGCTTCCAATATTTGCACTGCGATTGTCGGGTTATACTTAATTAAATTTCTCATGGTTAAAAAAATTGCCTCAGATGGATAAATTTCCTCCTTGAGAGTAATCTTTGCCTCTTTGATTATACTTTCTTTCCAATTTTGATAAGAATATAAATCTTTATGAAATTCAATTAGAAAGGTGTTGTATTCATTTTCCTTCACAAAAAAAGCTGCCCATATAACTGGATCCTTTTCAATAAAAACATTTGTTTTCAAATTTCTTTGAAAATTTGCTTTTTCTATGACAAGAAGAGGCCATTCCTTAAAAAGATGAGAAAAAGGATAAAAAGGCTTTTCTATAATTTCATGTTCGAATAACTGATCAATATTATTTTTTATGGTATTTCTATGTTTACCTAGAATTTTTGATAACTCAGTAGTATTGACAGTAACCCCTTCTCCTGCACACACTAGTTCTAAGATTTTCAGGTTCAAATGATCTTCGAGAATCTTATTCATGATTATCCAGATTTTATTTTTTTTTCATCTCATTATGTTAATTTTGATAAATATAAATGTATTTATTCTGTACCTAAAATTCTATAATATATATCAAATATGTTATAATTCAATAGAATAATATATTTCATCATCACTAATTTAGTATTTTTGTTACAATAAAATAAAATAAATATGTCATTTCTGATATATTATTTTTTTTATTATTGTTACTTATCAGATTTTTCCTTTTAATTTTGTACATACATGTTTTATATCCATTTTTTTAAATTATTTTTGAATCTAGATTGCTTAAAATTTACGGATAGGCCAAGAATGTCTTCGCGGGATGAAAGAACGGTTTTAAGTAGTGAAAATATTCTTGAGGCCTTGAATCATGTTAATATTTCAGCTTTTCTAGATAAATGGGGGCCTGAAAGAGTGGTTCAAGTCTATGACCCTGATATACAGATGCAAGGGTACTTAATAATTGATAATACTACGCTTGGCCCAGGGAAGGGAGGAATTAGAATTTCTCCTACAATCACTCCTTTAGGGATTTTTAGACTTGCCAGATTAATGACTTGGAAATGTGCTTTGGCAGAAATCCCTTTTGGGGGAGCTCAAGCTGGCATCCGTGCAAATCCGTTTGAAATTGATAAAATTAAGTATATCAAAGCTTTTGCAGATAAAATAGCCCCCTTTATTCCTAATAAATACATAGCTGGTCCAGACATAAATGTCGGTGAAAAAGAAATTGTAGCTTTTGTTGAAACCGTTGGTGATCTACTAGGAGCCACTGGAAAACCAATTGGCCTTGGAGGAATAGCTCATAAAAATGATATGACTGGATTTGGAATTGGAGTGGCTCTTGAAAATAGTCTTCAAATTTTACAGGATTCAATTCAATGTTCTAATTGTTTATCTGAGACACGCATAGTAATCCAAGGTTTTGGTAAAGTAGGTTATGGAACTGCTAAATATTTGAATAGCAAAGGAGCAAAAATAATCGCTGTAAACGATAACTGGGGAACCCTCTATAATTCAGATGGTATAGACATTACAAAGATTAGAGAATTTGCATATGCCATGAGTAAAGAACGTTCTTTAAAACGATCTAGAGAGGGAATGATCTTACCTAGAGACGAGATCTATGAAATAGAATGTGATGTATTTATTCCCTGTGCCTATGATTGTGTAATTAATGAGAATACAGTTTCTCAACTAAAAACAAAACTCATTGTTGAAGGAGCTAATAATAGTTCAACCATTATTGCTGAAAGAAAACTGTTTGAAAAAGGTGTAATTATCCTCCCTGATATTCTAGTCAATGCTGGAGGGATTATCGGTTCTTTTGCTGAATATAGAAAGATGGATGCGACAGAAGCTTTTGTATTGATTGAATCAAGAATCAAGAAGAATGTCAAACTAATTACTGAAAAAACAATAGATTCTGGCCTTAATCCACGAATAATAGCTAAGGAAATTGCTCAGCAAAGAGTCTTAGACGCTTTAGAGAATGAATCTTAGGAAGTAAAAAAAATGTTAAATCTATATATTAGTTATGATGAAAATGATAAGCAAACTTTGAGAGTTCCCGATTTCGTTGAAGAAATTAAAAAGTATTCAGATTTTGACAGAATTATTTTGTGTGAAACTGATAAGAGTAAAGACAGCCTTTGTAGGTGTCTTAACTTCTCAAATAACCTGATTGATGTCTGTATTTTTTTCTGTTCCAAAAAATCACGAAACATTGTAAACATGTGTGAAGAAGTCAATTTAGCTTTTAATTCTGGATTAGAGATTATACCTATTTTTTATAATTCTTCAGATATTTTTCCAATCATACGGCATAAGAGGGGGGTGAGAATTATTGAAAACAATATTGAGCCCCGTAATGTGGTAAAACATGTCATTGAAATCGTAAGAGATGGAAAAAAGGTGGATTAACAGATTAAATTTGTCTTTAGTTATTACTACGCATTTTTCAAGTTGTTGTATTGAAATGCAAGAGAAGCTAAATTCTATCTCATCAAAAACCTCAGAAAAAATGAAGGGGGTTAACGGGGTTCTAGTTATTGGGGGAGGAATAGCTGGTATGCAGGCTGCACTCGATATTGCAAACCAGATGATCCAAGTTTATCTAGTAGACCATGCACCAGCAATTGGAGGAGCAATGGCAAAACTTGATAAGACTCTCCCTACAAATGATTGTGCTATATGTATTGAAGCTCCCAAAATGGTTGAGGTTGGGCGTAATGAAAACATTGAAATAATCACTTATGCTAATATAATTAAGGTGGAGGGAACTATAGGGAACTTTACCGTCACTATAGAAGAAAAACCGCGTTACATTGACACGTCAAAATGCTCTGGTTGTGGGGATTGTTTTGAGGTTTGTCCAGTTAAAGTTCCAAACGAATTCGATCATAAATTGAGTCTAAGGGGAGCTATTTATCGTTATTTTCCACAGGCTGTCCCAAATGTTGCTACAATTGATATGGATTATTGTATAAATTGTGGTTTATGTGAATTAGTTTGTGTTCCTTGTGCTATTAATCGTAATGATAAACCAAAAATCCGTGAAATCAAGGTATACGCAATCATTGTAGCTACTGGGTTTGAAGAATTTGACCCCACAGTGAAAAAAAATTTAGGGTATGGTATTTACCCCAATGTAATTACAGGAACTCAATTTGAACGATTACTTTCTGCATCAGGACCAACAGAAGGTCAAGTTCGTCGTCTTTCAGATGGGAAGATCCCAAAAAACATTGCTTGGATTCAGTGTGTAGGTTCTCGTGATGTTACAATAAATCAACCTTATTGTTCTCGTGTATGCTGTATATGGGCAACTAAACAAGCAATGATAGCGAAAGAACATCATCCTGAAATTAATACATACATTTTTTACATGGATCTACGAGCATATGGAAAAGGATTTGAGGAATATTATCAGCGAGGAAAGTATGAAGCAGAGATCAATTACATAAGAAGTCGTCCAGCAGAGATTAATGAAACTGATAATAAGAATCTAATCATATACTATGAAGATATAATTTCTGCGAAAGCTGCTGAATTAGATGTTGATTTAGTAGTTTTATCCTCTGCTATTAAAGCCCCAGAAAGCAATAAACAATTAGCAGAGATCCTAGGAGTGGAGCTTGGTAAATATGGGTTTTTTCAGGAAAAAGCTATTTCATCACCACTAGAAACTACTATTGATGGCATCTATCTCTGTGGGTGTAGTGCTGGTCCAAAAGATATTCCTGATTCAGTTTCACAAGCAAGCGGTGCTGCTTCCAAAGCCTTAGCTATAGTAGCTGAAAGTAATTTCGAGGTTGAAAAGGAAGTAGGGAATGAAATAGGGATTTTATTACAAGATAAGGGAGAGGAGGAACCACGAATTGGAGTTTTTATCTGCCATTGTGGACGAAATATTGGTGGTTATCTTGATGTTGATACTGTGACAAAATATGCCAAAAAACTACCCAATGTTGAATTTGCCACGAATAACCTCTTTACTTGTTCAGAAGCCACTCAAACTCTAATAAAGAAAGCTATTCAGGATAATAAACTTAACAGGATTGTTGTGGCGTCATGTTCGCCGAGAACACATGAATCATTATTTCGAACAACTTGTAAGGAAGCGGGGTTGAATGAATCTCTCTTTGAGATGGCAAATATCCGTGACCAATGTTCCTGGGTACATTCACACGAATGGAAGAATGCAACTGATAAAGCTAAAGACCTCACAGCAATGGCTATAGCAAAAGCTCGTTTATTGAAACCATCAGTAAGAAAACGACTCAAAGTGATTCCAGAAGCGCTAGTGATTGGTGGAGGAATTGCAGGATTAACTGCCGCTAACGATCTTGCAAAAATGGGATTTGATGTTCATTTAGTAGAAAAGGAGAGGTATTTGGGAGGCCTTTTACGTGATATGACTACATTATTCCCTACAAATGAATCTTCTGAAAATATTCTGAAAGAAAAGATTAAAAACATCTCCAATAACCTAAAAATTCGTATATATCTTAATACAACTATTGAAAATGTTGGAGGATTTATCGGAAATTTTGAAATCACTCTATCAGGTGACCATAACAAAAAAATCAAAGTAGGAACTGTTATTATAGCAACTGGTGGCAAGGAATTCAAACCAATAGGATATTATGGGTATTCTCTTCATAAAAATATAATGACATTACTAGAATTTGACCAAGCTCTTAAGAAGAAGAAAAAATTACCGAAAAATATTGCAAAAATATTTCTGATAAGCTGCGTGGGATCGAAAGAGAAAGAAAACAGTAACCGTATGTATTGTTGCAGAGTTGGATGCGCAGCCATTTTAAAAACTGCACGAAGATTGAGTGAAATTTACCCTAATGCTCATATTTACATTCTACATCAAGATATTCGATTAGTTGAAAAAATTGCTGAAGAATATTATAGTGAGGTACGAAAACTTCCACAGGTATATTTCATACGTTATAAAGAGGAAAACAAACCCAATGTAGTAATTAGTGAATCCGGAATCACTATATCATTCCATAACATATTTACAGGAGAAGATTATTCTTATCCAGCTGATTTAATATTATTAGCCACTCCACTTGTGAATTCATCTAGCGCGAGGGAATTAAGTCAACTTTTTAAAGTCCCCTTGGGAATAGATGGATTTTTTCAAGAAGCCCATATAAAACTCCGTCCACTAGACTTTGCTACTGACGGGATTTATGTTTGTGGAACCGCACATTCACCAAAGAATGTGAGTGATTCAATTAGTCAAGCTTCTGGAGCTGCTGCACGTGCTTCAATTCCTATGCGATTAGGCCAAGTTGTTGCAGAAACTAATATTGCTACAGTTGATCCAACACTATGTGTAGGATGTGGTACCTGTGGTAGCGTATGTCCATATGGTGCAATAAGCTTTCATCCAATAGATTTGATTTCCCATGTAAATGAGGCTATATGTAAAGGATGTGGAGTGTGTGCTGTCACTTGCCCTGCAAAAGCAATAACAATGCAAGGTTTTACTGATCTCCAGATTTTAAACCAAATTTCTGAAGCCCTCCATGGATCCCTTCCTGATGATGAACCCAAAATTGTCGGTTTTTGTTGTAATTGGTGTTCTTATGCTGGAGCTGACCTTGCTGGAATTTCACGTTTTCAATATCCCTCTAATATTCGTATAATTCGAGTAATGTGTAGTGGACGAATTGATCCTTTCTTCTTATTATGGGCTTTTCTGGAAGGTGCTGATGGTGTTTTCGTTAGTGGTTGTCACCCTGGTGATTGTCACTATATCACTGGTAACTTATACGCCAAAGATCGTATTGAAAAAATGAAGAAAGCTCTTTCTTCAATAGGAATTGATTCGCGGCGTCTGACTCTTGAATGGATTTCAGCCAGTGAAGCAAAGCGTTTTACTCAATTGATAACAGAGTTTACGGAATTCATCAAATCTCTTGGCCCTCTTAAACCCTTATATGTAGAAACAAGACATGTGAGAGGTAAAATTCATGTTGTCTAAACAACTGAAATTAGAAAATGAAGTTTGGAATGTTGATCGATGTGCCGGTTGTGGTATGTGTGTTGCTGCTTGCTCCCGTGGACGGTTAGAGTTCAAACCAGAAATGCAACATCCTGTTTTTGTTCATAAGATAAAAACTGTTGGTTTATCGGTTGTTGACGTTGACACCTGTTCATTTTGTGAGGGAATGTGTATAGAAAGTTGTCCTCGTTTAAAGGAGTGGGAAGATAGAGAAATATATAATGTTATATCGGCAAAATCAACACGTGATATCACAAGCAATCACATTAATGAAATTGTTATAGATCTTCTTTCAGCAGGTTTGTTAAATGGGTTTATTGATGCTGCACTAATTATGGATATTAATCGATGGGATGGAAAACCATATTCTAAGGTTATCAGCTCAATTGAAGAACTGTACGAGGTTTCTGGTAACCAAAAATTATGGAACCCAATTTTGTCTAATTTATATCATGAGATTTTAAAAAATAACTTCCATCAAATTGCTATTGTTGGACCTCCGTGTGTCGCTCAGGCCATCAGAAGAGTCACTGAATCAGAGTTAGAAGGCTTATCGATTCTACGAAAGTCTATTGGTATTGTTATTGGGTTATTTTGCTCAGGGTATTATGAAACTACTCTTCTTGAAGATCTATCAAGCCATCTAGGTGTATCACCTGCTGAAATTATAAGTATCTCCTGTTCTACTCAAGATGAATACCTTGAAATCAAGCTTAACACAGGAAAAAATGTAAAATTCCCACTAGAAGGAGAACAGAAGTACCTAAGAAAAGGTTGTGCACGATGTACTGATTATATTGCTAATATGGCTGATATTTCAATTGGACAGACTGGTTCTCAAGCAGGATTTGCAAGCTTAATCCCATGGAATGCGAAGGGACGTAGCTTCCTAAATAATTGTATAAATCTGCGATTACTAGAAATTGCAGAGGAGGCTGATCTTAATGCAATCTCAGCTGCTTGTTCTGAAAAACAACGTAGAAAGCGTACACAAGCCTTTGATTCACTGTTGATCTATTCACTCGAATCACTCACTGATGAAAATCGACTTGAAGAGGCAAAAAATCGATTTATGGGTTTATTTAACCAAGAAAAGAATGGGAAAGCAAAAAAAATTCGAGGTGGATGTAATGGATGTAGTAGCTGTTAGTGCAACTGATTTTATTGGTTTAAAATTAAAAAGTATAAGTTATGAAATTAAGAATATACTTAAAGAGAATAAGACGGTCACGGTTACTAATTGTGATCTTTTAAATGGTATTGCTTCAGGTTTAAGACAAGGGGAAGTTATTATTAGAAGTTCCGTTGGTGATTACGTCGGTATGCTGAATTCGGGAGCTAAAATAATCATTGAAGGAAATGTTGGGAAATACATTGGAGATAATATGATTAATGGAGAAATTATTGTCAAAGGTAACGCTGGTTATTGTGCAGCCCCTTATTGCTATGGAGGAATAGTAATCATTACAGGAAATTGTGGGGATTTTCTGGGTACAATGAACAAAGGGGCTTCAATTCTTGTAGAAAAAAATACGGGAAATGATCTTGGAACCTACATGCTTGCAGGTAATATCATATTGTTGGGAAACGCTGGTGAAAGAGTTGGTAATTTCTTGATTTCTGGCCGAATTTTCATAAGAGGTGAATGGAAAACTCTTGGAAATAACACTAAAATTGAAGATCTCTCATCTGATGATATAAATTTTCTTCAACAATTTTTTAATAACTATAACATCGATGCAAAGCCAGAAGAGTTTATAAAAATCATTGCAGATACTGATAAACCATTCTATTCCAAAAAAAGTTAAAGAAATAATGAGGGTAAGAAATCTTGCCGATTTTAGGAGCTTATTGTGTAAATATTGATTATGAGAGATGTACTCATTGTGGTACTTGTGTAGAAGTATGTCCTCATGATGTATATGAAAAAGATGATGAAAATAGGGTGCAAATAGTCAATGATATGGCATGTGTTGGTTGTAGGATCTGCATGGAGTTCTGTCCAAATAATGCAACTCATATAAAACCAGCTGAACCTGAATATTTCTCACGATCTCTTTGGACTTTTCAAACAATTGAACATATTCATCATCAGGCCCAAACTGGAAAATATCTGTTAAGGGGTTTCGGAGCTGCACGAATTATCCCACACTTTGATGATTTTGTTATTATTCCCTCTCAATTATCCTCACCACCTCCTCTAGATAAGTATCGTGAGGATTGTGATGTTAGTGTAGTAATTGGAGAAGAAACAGTAAAGTATCCCATTAAATTAAAAATCCCTGTAGTTTTTGGTGCAATGTCCTTTGGCGCTTTGTCAAAAGAAGCAAAGATGTCGTTAGCAATAGCAGCTTATAAAATGGGAACTATTGCAAATACAGGGGAAGGTGGAGCCGTCCATGAAGAATATCCTCTTGTACATGGATACAATACATTAGAAGAACTTAAAAATTCTGGGAAAGGTAATCCTCACTTCTGTAATGGTGGATATTTAACTGTGCAGTGGTCAACTGGACGCTGGGGAGTTAATCTTGATTTTTTACATAATGCTGATGCTATAGAAGTTAAAATCGGTCAAGGTGCTAAACCTGGAATGGGTGGACATCTTCTTGGAAAAAAGGTTGTAGAAGAAGTTGCGAGAGTGAGGGGGATTCCTATCGGTACGGATGCACTTTCTCCGCCAAGATATTATGATTCAATAAGTCCAGAAGATCTGAAAACACAAATAGAGATCATCAGAGACATTACTGATTATAAAGTACCGATTCTAATAAAATTAGGTCCTAGCCGACCCTATCATGATGTAAAGATAGCTGCAGAACTAGAGGTCGACGCTATATCTATTGATGGAATGGCTGGGGGAACTGGTGCATCCCCAGAGTCTGTAACACAACATGCTGGAATCCCTACTATTGCTTGCATTCCTCCTGCAGTTCAGGCACTAAAAGACATGGGACTCTATCGAAAAATCAAACTTATTGCATTAGGTGGCATCCGCGGTGGTGCCGATGCTTTCAAGGCATTAGCGCTTGGCGCTGACGCTGTTGGCATTGGTACAGCCGCCGAAATTGCCATGGGATGTAGAGCTTGTATGGCATGTCATCAAGGTATCTGTCCGTATGGCATCACTACAAACAAACCAGAGCTTCGTGCTCGTTTGGATCCT
>JBHLPQ010000067.1:0-18038 GCA_048939265.1 Promethearchaeota archaeon | reverse complement strand
TTATATGGTATACTTATTTGTAGTATTAAAAAAGTTTTCTCTTTTTTCTACAGAAAGAACAATTTATAATCTCAAATCCTTTTTCAACAGCAGAATTTACATCATGTTCAAAATCTAGCATATTCTCTTGTTCTAAAACCACAAATACCATGAAGGTTTCTCCTTTTTTTGTTTCCTCCCTTTTAGCATTTGAAATATTAATGCTCCTTTTGATTGTGAAAATATCAGATTTTTAAGAGATGATTTCTTTCTTCCTCTTAAAACGGAAATTGAAGAAAAACTCAAAAACAGCACCATCCCTGTTACGTCAATTGATCTTCATGTCTGAATTCTAATTAGATATAATTTGTAAAGAAATCAAAAACTAAAAAGCGAATGAAAGAAGAAAGTTGGAGAAATAGATGAGAAAATTCAATATTGTTGAGATTGAGAACAGTTACATGAATTTTTTCACCCCTGCAGTTCTTATTGCAGCAGGCATATTCCTTCAATATTTGTTCTCCTGGCCCTTAAGTTTTTTCAACATTATTTTTGCTGAAACAGATGGCCCTATCGATTCATACGTAATGCGGGCAATAATTGGTAATGTTACGGGGATTGCAATCTGCTGTGTTGTTTATTTTATCTTCATTCCTCGGTTAAAAGTTCAGGATGCAGAATACAAAGATCTAAATCCAAAAAGTCTTATTACAGTCTGTAGTGTGTTCCTTATTGTAATATGTGTGAGAATAATTGTTAAGTTTTTTTTTGAAGTGACAGGTAGTACTATTCCCCTAAGACGTCCATGGTTTATTGTTTCCTACAATCTCTTGTCAGATCCTATTATTTTTATCTTATTTCTGACTTATCAGTTTATTTTTCTTCCCATCTATATTGAGCTACTCTATCGCAGAACAATTATTCCATTATTAGAAGATCGTGGGTTATCTCCCTTATTTTCAGTAATCCTCTCAAGTTTAGGCTTCTGTCTGTTATTTTTACCTGATTATCTTCAAATAACTAATTATCCAGGAACAGTTTTTTGGTTCATCTCAACTTTTTTATTTGGTCTAGCGACAGGATTGATCTATATTTTAACACGGAATGTTTTGCTTTCCATTTTTTATTCAATAGGTTATTACACATATCGGTATAGTGGGGAGATTGGTAGTTCTCTCCAAGATGAGTTTCTTTTAATGACGAATTTTCTGCTTAGTATCATGATTTTTCTCGGTGGTTTAATCTTATTAATCTCTATCATTTGGATTTTATTATTTCAAGAAGAATCTTCTCCAGCGTGGGTTAACGTCCTAAAAACGCCCTCCGTACCAAAAATAACCCGAGGAATAATAGGGTACCTTTTGATTTCTGTAGTATTAGTAATAGTCCAATTATTAGTGTCTAATCTTATCACTACACTTTTTTCTTCTAACCTCCTCCTGCTGTTTGGTGTGTATACGCTTTTCTATCTAATCGCGGTTTCTATCCCATTCTGGTTAAGTATAACCTCCGAATATGCCCAATACTAGCTTGATAAAAAAGGGGAAGGACTGGATTTTACTCGTCTAATCCAAATCCGACCCCAGTTAGTACTTTGTTAGGATTGTAATTTTCTAAGACTTCAGCAAAACCTGTGTCATTATCACCAATAAAGACGCCAAGTGGTTTATCTAAACCGTAGTTATTAGAAACACATACTTTAGCGATTTCATTGATTAAAAGCTCGTATGCTTTTTCGTTTTCAGGTCGAAATGCATGAAAACGTAGAATAAGTCGCTCTTCATCATCGCCAGGGGCTTTGAAGACGAGAGGGGCGGATGCCATGACAAGAGTATCGCCTTTGAAAACTAGGACTGCTTTATTACCTTTTTCCTGTGCATCTTTCAGAACTCGGTCTTTGAAATAATCAGTGATTTCTTTATCAGACCCAAACTGACCAACATATCGCCCATCTGCCTTGATTAGATCAACAAGTAAATCAACATCATCAGAAGTAGCTAATCGAGTTGAAAAGTCTTTATCCGTGTATTCTGACTTATCTACTTCAGTCATATCTATCTCATATCGATAGCCTCTGGTCTTTTCAACTAATCCCTTTCCTTTAAAGAAATCCATCACTTTTGTGTCATTAACAGCGGCATTCATTCTAATAGCGTATTTATTGGCGATTTCACGTTGTTTGATATACTTCAACATTTCATCAAATAATTTGTCCTGTACTTCTTTCGGGCAGTTTGCAAGAGCCCATGGGTACCCTAAGTGGGTTTCCTTTGCAGAATCATAATCTCGTGCTTGGATATAGGCTAGAGGGTTTCCCGCTTCATCGAAAGCATAACATACGGTTTTTGGGTCAATCTTTTCACGTTCATATCGTTCAATGATCTGTTGAGCCGTTACAGGTTGAGGGGTAGGATTGTTTTCATTGTAAATCTTGGCTTGAAACTCTTCAAGGTTTTTATTAGGTTCCCAATTTTGGTAAACTATTTTCATTATTGATCACTCCGTTAGAATCACTTTAGAGAAGTGTTATTTTTTCTCAATTTTTCGAGAATATGATCTCATTTCTGTAAGAACTATTAATAAGTTATTATCTAGGCAAAGTCCATAAGTACTCTAAAGGAAACAATTAACTCCCTGCGATTAATTCCTGGATTAGTGGGTAATAATGGATAGCGAACAGTTCCAAGATGCGGTTGCATATTCTCAAAAACTGATGAGAGAAATAAATGACGAGAAAACGATTCTATTGTTTAAAGATAAGAATCTGTCACGGGTAATTGAATTTTTACGAACTCACAAAGGCCCGATGACTGTCCCAGAGTTAGAGGAGTCATTTAAGAACATTGGTAAAGAAAAGTCGGATAAAACCATATATCGTTATCTCAAGAAGCTTGAAGATGCTGGTTTAGTTATACAAGCTGGGAAACGAGTTTTTCCAACTGAAACGAAAGTTAAGACTCAAACTCTTTATATGAGGTCTGCTAAAGTCTTTTATATCGTCAAACCTGAGGAGGAAGGGGAAACCTGCCCTGAAGAAAAGAAACTGACTGAAGCTCTTGGGATTTCAATTGGAAAAAAGATGAATTTAGGATTAAAGTCAGTGGATTGTTTAGAAAAATTCTTGAAAAGATTTAAGGCACAATATTCCTCGTACCCAAGAGAAATCATTAAGAATGCTGAAGATGAAATTACACATTTATTAGAGGATTTGGATTTTGAGTACTCCAAAAGCTTGATAGAAATGATAAGCTTATTAGCACTCTTAAATGATAAGGTTGCGTGGCAAAAAGAACTTTTGAAGTGTTTTGAATGATTAAGAATGACGTTTTCTAATCAATTATTCCTCAACCAGTCAAAATAAGGGTTAATTCTGGGAGTTTCATTTTTAGCGATGATACAGTCATTCATGCTGATTTAGAATTAGAAAAGTTCAGTAAATATCTAAAGGATTTGATTACTCCTCCAACAGGATTCAATATGCAGCTAGAGGCAGGAGGGTCTTATCAACTTCAAAAGAATGTGGTAACCCTCACACTCAATGAAGAATTAAATTTCGGGATTCCCGAAGTTAAGGACTTAGCCATTCCTCTTTCTTTACTATTTAGAGAGGCAGTTTCAGCAATAGAGCAATAATTTTCCCAAACTAGGTGTATAATTGTTTAAGTGTAATAATTTCCGCAAAAAATGGGGTTTCCAACTTGTAACGTTGTTACAAGAAGTATAAAATTCTGATACTTAAAAGATAGAATGGGTTATTTCTTGGTTAAGATCTTCAAAGGAATGATGAAAAAATAACAAAGATTTTACAGATCGACATTGAAGCGTTTGGTCAATGTCAATACTGAACACTAGTTTGAATAAAATGATGATATCCTTCTATATATTGGAATATAACCAAGTTATCACCAAGTTTTCTTGATTTATGGTGAAGAAATGTCTCTAATTCATTTAAATGAGGTTACTAGGTCTAGATAATCTATCCTCAACAAATTCATCTTATCTGAAGGACTCATTCAGAGTCACCATTGTGACTCTGCCAACTTCTTAGCTAGGATGTGAATGAAATAGGTACAGATCCAATTCTAGTTGATAATCTGAAAGATAAAAAATCATTGCTGTCTCTGATGTCCATCTAGGATATAGCGCATGCAATAAAGAGGACTTCAAAGAGTTCATCAATGGTTTGAGAGCAATAGAATGTGATAGGTTAGTTATTTGTGGTGACTTCTTAGATATGTGGCGGAGAGATCCCGTAGGAGTAACTCTAGAAAATAGTGATATCCTAAATCGGCTTAAAGTCCTTAAAGACTCTGAAAACATCAAAGTTAATTTCGTTGTTGGTAATCATGACTTTTATCTCAGACATTTCAAAGAGGATAAGTTTGCTTACGATTTTTCTTTTGAGCGTCAATTAATATTATTTGACCCAACGGAGGATGTTGAGTATTGGTTTCTCCATGGGGACACATTTGACATTATTCAGTATGAGATTTTCTACGATCCACTTTGTTTAGCAAATGATGATACTGGACAATTAGCAGAAATGGCGTGGCAGATTTACTTGCAAGGACTCTCATGGTTTCAAAAAATTATCAAAATGCTACAGGGATTCAAGAAAAATCTTTTGGAACCATTGAAACCAGCAGAAAGCAGATTTACTACTGATATATTGAAGCTCATAGACAATCAACCAAGGAATTCACCTGAATTGGCCAAAATGCTCACATTAGACCTTTTTGCGTCCACAGAAAGAGAAGCCATAAAATGGGCTACAAACCAGGAAAAGTTACGTATGTTGACATTTGGACACACACATCGACCATTTGTTCATGTAGAGGGGAATGTCAGCATTGCAAACACAGGCTCCTGGGTGAATCCCCCTGGTTCTAGACAAACCAATACTTATGTCATGATACACAAACATCAGCAATCTCTCTGGCGTTTTAGAGGAAATCGACCATTATTAAGTACTATTACTGACAACGGAGTGCCAACAGGACTTTCTATACCCAATGGATAAATCAAAATGTTAAACAAGTTTAGAGGTAATAATATTGGTTTGTGCGAGACCTTTTAATTTCGTTTTTCTGACTTTTTTGCTTTTTTCTTTTGTATTAACAATACCCGCTTCAAATCAGAATGTGAATGGTAATATAACTCAAATTAGTAAAAATAGTCTTGTGTATGGTGACCCTCTTCTGTTCATCTTTTGTTTCTTCATAAAATGTTCTAAGATTACCGTTCACTTTGAAGGTACAACCCCGAATTTTCAGTTTCATCTTAATAGAGACGTAAATAATTCCCAATATAAATATAATTTAACATTCACTAAAATAATTGAGTACATAGACAATAATAGCGATAATTTATACAACGAATCCGAAGATACAGCTATAAAGGAAATTGATCTGGGACTCCAAAGTTTCACTAAAAATGAAAGTATTGGTTTAACAAAAGAAGTGTACAATTTTACCACCACATTCTCTACTACAGAATTTAACATCTCAATCACTGTAAGAAATGATGGTTCTACTGCATATGCTAAAGTTGGAATGGGGGTTACAAACTGGTCTTTTGCTTATAAAACAAACCGTTTTGTGATTATCACCCCCTTAATCTTGCCATTTTTGGCCTCAGATTATAACTTCACCAGTTATTCCAATCAAACGGTAACTCTTATACATTCAACAGGATTCACTATCAATGGTACATTAACCAATAGAATTGTTAAGATAGATAACCCAAATCAGGCGGATACCCCTTTAGAAAAAGTACCCGTCAAATTGAACGCGTTTCTTCTTGGGAATAAACTCATTTTGCAATATAATTTTCCCAATTTTGATATTGAGGAAAAATCTACCACGACTGGTACTAATGGTGTAAGTGGATTTGGATTATTATCCATCTTTGTACTGATACCAATGACAATTTTTCTGCGTAAAAGAAAACAATGAGTTATCCTAGTATATTGGTGGTTTTCAATGGAGATTCGTGAGAAAGGGGGTAAAACTGGTGACAAATATTCCATATCTTTAAAAGACTGGAATCTTGTCGTTTCCTACAAATCATCTAGACAAGTATCTGGAGAGAAATTAGAGCAAAAACCACCCCCTAAGGCTGAGTCTCTTAACAAAAGATCAATTAACACTCAAGCGATTGAAATAATTAGGGAGGAAGTACTACATGAAGAAGAACAAGAGGGAATTGTACAAACAGGTCTCGAAATCCTCGTAGTGCTTATAATTTGTTTCCTTTTTCTGTTCTCTGTGCTATATGACCTATCTTCAATTTTACGTGTGATTTCTTCAATTGATGAAATTACCCTTGGCAAGCTTATCGATGCGGCTTTCTCCGATCAAATCCCACCAAGCATTCAATATGTCCCGAAACCTATTCGAGTATCTCTCATATTGATAAGTCTCGCAAATTTCTGGCTGCTATTCTTAATTCTTTTTGTATGTGTTCCCTTTACATTTATTCGGAATAGACAAAAAAGATTTCCTTGGTTAAAACCAAATTATAAACGATGGACTTCTTTAGCGGATTTATTAGCATCCTCCGAAAATGAATTCGACACATTTATATTTATCGAGCCAGACACAGAAGTTAAGACTCTTTCTTTGAAAAATGTGAAGGCACGATGGCCACACGCAGTTATCATTCCCCTCTTCATTAAACGCCCAGGTTGGGGGCTACTTTTGTACTTTTTTCTTATCTTTACGACAATTATTGAAATCTGTTTATGGCTTATTGCTTTTCCTAACACAGCTGAGGCGGTAGCTGGAGTTTGCAGATATCTTGTGGTATTTGTCATTATTTTAGCTATTGTAGAATATCTTTGGAGACCTATTCGCAACGGTATCAAACTCTGGAAAGTGAAGAACGACCTTAGATCTAAATTAGACGAGAAAATTGAAGATTTACGTTCTGATAGAGATAATTCATTAAGAGGGGGATCTACAATCCTTAGTGAGATTAGTATAATTATGGATATTGTTGAAGCTCGGAACTCAGTTGAGAACATTTCCTGGTTTGCTCCCCGAACAAAAAAACTTCTTTTCTCAATCTTCTCTCTTGAGTTGATTCCTATTCTCCTTGAAGTAATCCTAGTCTAGGTAAATTTACCATGATGATGAAATTCAGATTATATTTAGTCAAAAACAAGAGAAAACTGGTTGAAACAACAATCTCACGCCTGGGTGGCTTTAAGAGGGTTGAAATTACTTGATGACTGGAAAAAAGCACCAAAACTAGTTGAATTGACCTTTTCATACATTTCCGAGGTATGGGATGGAGCTTGGTTACCTGATATAAGGCTTTATGACATGAGTTTTGAACATCTACAAAATGGATAGTGACCCCGATTATATCAACAATGGTTTAGACATAGAGGAATGGTATCAAAGGGATTATGACGACTTTAAAACACACTTAGTTGGTAATCATTGTATGTCTAGAATATGTAAAAGGCTATAGTGAGTTGGATTAACCTTTGATCTCAAGCGTATGTAGCTTCTAACGGTAGACACATACCCAGAAGGAAACTCATTTCTTAGAGTCATTTATCACTCTCATAAGTTTTAACTATTTCAACACCCCATTTGATAACACCCTGACTCATATTGGTCTTAGGGACAAAGCCATGATCAACAAGCAGGATCCAAGTGGCATGAAAATCAACAAACCATGTAGGAGGAATCCAAATTAACCCAGTAAGGAGGGGTCTGCCAAGAGATTCCAAAATGTTATCATTATAGAAGAGATAACAAAAGGGGAAGAATTTCAGATGTTCGACAATTTTGGGGACGAGAGTAGAATCATCCATTGATTGTGATCCTAGTAATGTTATCCAGATTTTACAATTCAAACCTATGTTCGACAGAAAAGACAGCCTTTTGATTAGGTTATTAGAAAAGAAATATTCATAAAATTGTTTGACATATTTTTGGGTGACCCCGAGGGATTGACTTAAATGGTAATTAGGAATTGTTCCGTCATTTCGAATCAAATCGAGCATTTTGGCTTGAGTTAAAGAAATACTGAGAGGCAGCTCGTTACTTATTAAATCATGTTCAATTCCCATCTCTTTCTCAGAATATACAAGTTCCCCCCATTTTTGGTATGTGAAAATAGGGGGGAGGACACGCCAGCGTTGATTAGGATTAATGGAAAGGCCAGTTAAATTCCATCCAATGTAGCTCTTGGTCAAGGTGACTTCGTATAGGGGGTTGAGATACTTTCTGGCAGTTAAAATGATATCATTACGAGTTTGAGGAACTTGAAAGATTTTAATTTTTCCAATTGCCTCCCCTAAATCAAGGGGGACATCTACAAGGCAATAAGGCTCAAGCGCCAAAGGAAGCTGTTTAACATTTTTAAAATGGATTATTGCTGAAGTTAAGTAGCCTAACCTTGCCATTTCGACTCTATAAGCGTGAGCGAGAATTGATTTGTTGATGAGTTGATCTATTCGTCTGGAGACGGTATTCTCACTGCTATGGATTAATTCCGCAATCTGACGATTCGTGGGAATGGTTCTAATGTCCCTATATGTTATTGGGTTCAAAAAAGCATGAATGATTTTCTTATCATTCTTCAATAAGGGGAGATTTAAATCCCGAAAAATTTTATTTAATGTGAAAAAGAAAAAGGACGGGGAAGGCGCCTCTTTTAGCTGTTCTACTAATGTATTATCAGGATCCAGCGTTTCAAGGATTAGTAACCTATGTGGAAGAAGGATTTTTACTCCTGAATAGGAAAGAAGAAATGAGCTGTACTTCTCAATATACTCTGAGTGCCACTCCAAGAAGTTACTCCATTTGTCATAAAACGGTTTAGTATAAGGTAAAAATAGCTTCTGACATATTGGGATAATTTGTTTGGAGTCGCTTGGGGCATGTTGTTTTACGACCGTCAAATAATCGATGAGATCCTGAAAAAATTCAGGAGAACTGGCCTTTCTTGGTTTTAAAATTTGGTGTGGGAGGGCCATGAACTTCCCTCTTTTATCCCTAGTTAAGACTAGTTATAAGTGATTCTTCTTGTTAATAAAGGTTACTTGCATTCTAACTTTTCACTATTTCTTGGACAAACTCGTTGAAAAGTTAGTCGGTGGTTCTTTTTGTAGTCAAAGCTGATAGTGCTTAGGTGAGGTGAGAATGATCTTGAGTCCAAAGCATTTCTTAAGCAGATTTTTGCCCAAAAAGGGGATACTATTAAAAATTATTCTTGGAACGATATTATTGACTATTATCATAGTTAATATCGCTGCTGGACAAGCACCTCCCATTCCACCACCTGGTGGAGGAAATATAACTTAAACACTATCACTGAACTCCCTACCAAGATTTAACATGAAGTATCCTCCAAGCTATTCAGAAGAAGTAGGAATCCCCCTACTACTTCTGTCTATTTCTTTATTTGATGACTTCTGGATCTCAGAGAGGTATTTACTCTTACGAACCAGAGATCAAACTCAAATAAATTATCTTAGATATTTCTTGACTTTTTTACATTTATCAACAGGACATTATTTCTACTTGAAAATAAACGAAGATGATGATAGTTGGGTACGGTTATATTGTTTAGATAACCCCACTTTCTTTCAAAAAATTTTAAGAGGAAAATATCCATTTAAATAAGGAGGATTGATCTCACGTTTGTGTAGAACCCTTAGTGGTCGCTGCGAAACTCTAATTCATCATCTATAGAATGCTTAGCAAAATTCCTGAAAAAATTTAGGGCACAATATTCCTTTTACCCAAGAGAAATCATTAAGAATGCTGAAGATGAAATTACTGATCTATTAGAAGGTTTAGATTTCGAGTATTCTAAGAGCTTAATCGAGACCATAAGCTTACTAGCACTCTTAAATGATAAGGTTGAGTGGCAAAAAGAACTTTTGAAGTGTTTTGAATGATTAAGAAAGATATTTTCTTATCAATTATTCCTCAACCAGTCAAAATGAGGATTAATTCTGGGAATTTCATTTTTAGCGATGATACAGTCATTCAAACTGATTTAGAATTAGAAAAGATCGGTGAATTTCTGAAGGATTTGATTACTCCTCCAACAGGATTCAATATGCAGCTGGAAGCAGGAGGGTCATATCAACTTCAAAAGAATGTGGTAACCCTTACACTAAATGAAGAATTAAATTTCGGGAACGAGGGTTATCATTTTAACGCTACTCCAGATAATATCCACATTTCAGCTCCTAATCCAGCTGGTATTTTCTATGGCGTTCAAACGCTACGACAACTTCTTCCTGTTGAAATTGAGAATCGATCTTTAATAAATGGAATTGATTGGGTCATTCCTTGCGTTGAAGTTAACGATTATCCCCGTTTCTCTTGGCGTGGTTTCATGTTAGACGAAGGAAGGCACTTTCATGGAAAAATTGTTGTAAAAAAGTTACTTAATATAATGGCTCTTCATAAAATGAATGTTTTTCATTGGCATTTGACTGAAGACCAAGGATGGAGAATCGAGATTAAAAAATATCCCCGTTTAGTCGATATAGGTGCAAAAAGGAATGGAACTCAGATAAATGGGAGAAGAAAATACTTCAGGTTCAGGAAACGCATTGATAACACTCCACATGAAGGCTATTATTCACAAAAGGACATAGTAGAAATTATTTCTTACGCAAAAGATCGATTTATTAATGTTATTCCTGAATTTGATGTACCAGGACATTCTATGGCTGCATTAGCTGCCTACCCTGAATATAGCTGCACTGGTGGACCTTTTGAAGTTCAAACACTGTTTGGGATTAAAGAAGATGTCTTTTGTCTTGGAAAAGAGGGTACTATTACATTTATAACTGAAATATTAGACGAAATCGTGAACTTATTCCCTTCTAAGATTATTCATCTAGGTGGCGATGAGGTTCCTAAGATTAGGTGGGAGAATTGTCCTGATTGCCAAGCAAAAATAAAATCGGAAGGATTTAAGGATGAAAAAGAGTTAGAAACTCATTTTATCGGGCGAGTAACCTCATACTTAATTCAAAAAGGTATCACTCCAATTGTTTGGAATGACATCATTCACGGAAATTTAGCTTTAGAAGTCATAGGTCAGCATTGGCTCCGAGGAGATAAATTAGTTCTTAATCACCTACGGAAAGGTCGAAAATTTATTAGATCAGGATATTTTTACACTTATCTAGATTACCCATATACGATGATTCCTTTACGGAAAGCTTATTCGTTTGAACCTATCCCTGAGGAATTAGAAGAAGTATATCATGAAAGTGTCCTCGGAATAGAAACGCCAATGTGGACTGAATGGGCTCCCACTCCTAAACGGTTATACTGGCAGATTTTTCCACGTTTTTCAGCACATGCTGAGACTGGGTGGACTTTACTAAACAATAAGAACTACTCTTCTTTTAAGGTCAGATTAGATCAAATTCTTAAGAGATTAGAAATCCTTGGGGTACAATCAGCTGAATTAAACGAAACTGATCCAAATTTCATTAAGAGGTTGTTTAATTTTAGAACGATCATTAATGGAATCATAAACCTGTCAATATATTTAAATTCTTGATCTCTTTGAAATTCTGCTTAGGGAACATCTTGAGAATGAGGATTAATTGATGAATTCTAATTTGATTGAATCAAGTAAGAAAGCTGCAGCAGAAAAAGCAGTTGAGCAAAATATTAGAGAAAATATGATTCTAGGGGTGGGTAGTGGGTCTACTGTTATTTACGCCGTAAAAAAGATTGCAGAGATGAACAGAGCTCACAAGCTGAATTTAAAATGTATTCCTACATCGTTTCAATCTTCTCAATTGATTATTGAAAATGGGTTGAACTTAACATCTTTAGATCAATATCCTCTGATTGATATTACTGTTGATGGTGCTGATGAAATTGATAAGCAATTGAGTTTAATTAAAGGAGGTGGGGGATGTTTAGTTCAAGAAAAAATTGTTGCTTCCAATTCCAAAATGCTAATCATAATTGCTGATTATCGAAAAAAATCAGAATTTCTTGGAGAGAATTGGAAAAAAGGACTTCCTATAGAAATTATTCCCTCTGCTCGGGTTCCTTTGATGAACAAAATGAAGGTACTTGGTGGAAAGCCTCAACTTCGTATGGCACAAGCAAAAGCTGGTCCATTGATTACTGATAATGGAAATTTCATCTTGGATGTAGATTTCGGAATTATAAAAAGGCCTATGGAACTTAATAATAAAATTTGCATGATTCCTGGAGTTGTTGACACTGGATTGTTTATTGGGATGGCTTCTAAGGCAATTATCGGGCAAAAAGATGGGAGTACTGTGTTTTTAGAAGGGAAAAAACTATAATTAATCTTAGAATGAGTTCTATTGTATAAAAAGAAGGAAATATTATTTTGGTTATTGCAACAGAACTCAGAGATGTCATAGTCACCGATATGGTACATTCTCCTGACCTACATCTAGAAGATTCGATTAAAAAAGCGTTGGAACCACTTGGGGGGCTTAAAAGTTTCCTTTCACAAAAAGATTCTATTATTCTAAAACCCAACTTCAATACAGGGGATCCCTTTCCTGCAAGTACAGATCCAGAATTCTTTGATATAGTATTACGACTTATCTTGAAGTACACCCAAAATGTTGAGATTGTAGAATCTTCAACGCTCCGAGCAAATACAAAAGAGATAATTGGGAAAAGAGTAGGTGGAGTGCTGAACGAGTTAGATATTCCAGTAATTACGGAAAAAGACTTTAAATTCACACGGGTTGACCTCAAGTCTAAGGGAGCAAAATATCTTAAGTCAGTTAAATTCCCCAAACGAATTCTTGAACCACACACGAAAATTATCCTTTTACCTTGTCTGAAAACCCATTTCATTGCTCAATACACAGGTGCGTTAAAGCTTGCCGTTGGATTTATGGAAAGAAAACAGCGTGTTAGGATGCACATGAGCTGGCGCGTTCCTGAGAAAGTTGCTGAAATAAATCTTGGTTTTAAGCCAGAATTAATTATTATGGATGCTCGAAAAATCTTTGTTACCCAAGGCCCAGCTTCTGGAAAGATAGAATCACCAATGAAGATTTTAACTGGGACTAATCGAGTATCTATAGATATTAAAGGAGTTAAGATCATCCAATCTTACCACGAGAAAAATAAATTGGTGGGAAAAGATCCATTAGATGTTAGGACAATAAAACGAGCTTTAGAGTTAGGGATAGATGGATCCTGATTTAAACCCTTATTTAATACAGGAAAGAGGGACAAATATCCCCGAGACAATACTCTGAATTACTTTAGTCACTTTCAGCTTTTTCTTAGCTTTTACAGACTCTTCTAAGTTCTTCCAAATCATTTGGGTACTTTTGATCTGAAAAATGAAATTTTCTAATCGTTCGAGGGCACTATGGGATTCTCCTTTGAAAACGTAACAGAAGGTAAATTCACTTACTTTCCGCATCAAAACTGTAAATTCGTGGAAGATAATTTGGTCAATAGTCCCAGAACCTTTGAAAACCTCATTTCCGAATGAAGTGAGCGCACTGAAGTAAGCTCCGATTAATTGGTCATCAATGTGGTTGGTTTTAAATTTGAATGAAAATAGCGTGATCCCACTCTCTTCTATTATTAAGACTGCCACGGGATCCTCTTTTATTACCTCTGGGGGCCTTTTCTGTTCAAATATTCTTATTATATCCTGCAAAGAATCCGCCTCCTGCAATAAGTGGAGAAAATTGTATGAAATTCGTTACTTGTTGAAGAATTACTCCAAATGTGTTAAAATTGGCATAAAATGAGAAGTATTCTTCCTTGACGAGTATGAAGAAGAAAATGGCCGGTGTGAGAATATTCCTTCTTAATTTATTGATACCACATATGGAGTACAATATTACCAATAACATCTAAGAACGCAATTCGAATTGTACTCGTCAAGTTTATCCAGCCAGTAATGTAAAAAATTACAGATTTTAAAAAACTTTTCAAATAAGAATATATTTTATTTAATTGTATTTCGCTCATGAAATTGTGGGACTATCACACGCACACCTACCTGTGTAATCACGCTATAGGGACCATTGAAGATTACATTAAATCCGCTATTGAGCTTGGGTTGGCGGAGATCGGTATTAGTGACCATTTCCCAATGGAACTACTACCAGAGCACTTTCATATCTATGCAATGACAATAGATGATTTTCCTAACTACATTGATGAAATTAAACAGATGAAATCAAAATACTACGATCAAATCAACGTAAAATTATCAGCGGAGGTTGATTTTTTCCCAGAAGCATTTAATGGGTATAAAAAGCTTTTATCCCCTTATCTGGATGACTTTGATTATATTATTGGATCTATTCATGCAATTCCATGGAAAAACCATGATGCAATCCCTGTTGATGAATTAGAGGCTGTTCCTTTAATAAAGGAATTAGGAGTGGATCGTTTTTACTTAAAATATTATGATAACCTCTTAAAAATGGTTCAAACTGGGTATTACGATATCATTGGACACTTGGACATTCCTAAAAAGTACGGGTTACTCCCCCAAGATGCTGAAAATATTTGGCAGAAAATTCTACAGCTCTTCGATGAGATTGAAAGAACCGAGATCGCAGTAGAAATCAATACCTCTGGATTAAAAAGGAAAGCGAAGCAGGTATATCCAAGCGAGAGTATAATTAAAGAATTAATACAGCGAAAAATTCCATTTGTCCTTGGGTCGGATGCTCACTCCCCTCAAGCTGTTGGTTATCAATTTAAGGAAATTATAAGCAAAGCAAAAAAGTGGGGTCTATCAGAATTATGTCAATATACTCAGAGAGAGAGAAATGAAGTTAAGATCTAAGGAGTGTCTTGTGTTGCTACAACAGAAGCTGTTTGAAGCAAATGAGATTCCAAATCAGATTTTAATCTTATAAAGACTGGACCATGATAGTTCAAATATTGGATTAAACCGTTTAAATCAGGAATAGGAGAATTCATTTTCATATACAATACTCCTTTTTGGATTTCATCATTTAAAATTTGCACTAAAAGTATTTTTAAGGACAGAGGTGTTAAATCAAAATTATTTTCATTATATTTAACCTAATCTTTTTGTTAAATTACGCATTTTAAGTTTATATCCGACAAATCTCAGGTTAAATTTACATTTAACTGGAAAAACCATAGCTGGTTTGGTTGACTTGATAAAAAATGATGTCATTCCAAAAAACAGCGAAGCCCTATTCCTGAAATGCACCTATAGTATCCATCGCTAATTCTGGAGTACAGTTATGGGGCAACATCACAACAGGAATATCCGTACCAAGCCTTCTTAGTTCTTCATATCGTGCCACAACATATTCTGGAGGCCCAACAACCGCAATCCGTTTAAGCATGTCAGGGGAGACAGATTTGGCGGCAATATCTTTTTCACCAGCTTGGAATGCCACTCTGATTCTATTAGCCTCTTCTTCAAAACCATATCTTTTTACTATTTCATAATAAAAAGTACCCATTCCGCCAATATAATAGGAGATATTTCTTTGGATAAGGTTTCTCGCTTTTGCTGTGTTTGAAGCACAAGTGGGGATGTAAGAGGCAATCTCAAATGTTTCTTTAGGTCTTAATTTTGGGTCTCTGTTTTCGAATCCTTGGTTCAAATCTTGCTTTGCACTTGGAATTTCAGTGAAAGATGTCCAAATAGGGAACCAACCATCTGCTAGTTCTCCCGTAAGTTGCACATTCTTTCTTCCCATGGATGCAAGAAATATGGGAATTGTTACAGGTGGTTCAAAACCACTCAAAGAAAAGCGCTTCAAAGAGTAGATTTCCCCAGAGTAGTTTACTCGTTCACCTGAAAATATCAACCGTAATATTTCTAGGTACTCGCGTGTTCGTTGTAGCGGAGACGGTTGATTGAAGTTTATTCCATGCCAGTCTTGAATGACAATGGGCCCACTGAGGCCTAATCCTAGAATGAAGTGTCCTTCAGTTTGTTCATCGAGGCTAGCTGCTGTTTGGGCTAATGTTGCTGGAGTTCGAGAGAACAGATTAACGATTCCAGTCCCTAAGATCAGCGATGAGGTATAGTGCGCTAGCGTCGAAACTTGAGTAAAAGCATCATGGCCCCATCTTTCTGGAATGAACAGATGGGTAAAATTTGAGTTATCTAGTAAGGTTACTAAATCTTGACATAAAGAGGGTTGAAGATAATCGTAAGATAAAGTCATCCCTAATTTTACTTTAGAAGACATGGTGATAGAATACTTTCAATTCATCAATATATAATATTAGATTATTGACGGCCAAAAGCGATCTTAAGTAGAGTTTCCGCATCATCAAAAACATTTTTTGTGACAACCGCGTATTCTTGGTCCTCAAGCCCATATTTCAATTGGAACATGGTTCCAAATGAATCCAAGGCGCTCCATAAGAAGCTTGAAATTCGATCTACAAGGAGAAAGAAGATAAAATTGTCATTCTGGGACAGCATAATTTTTTTGTCAAGGAATTGAATCATTCTTATTTGTTTGGCGTTAATCATTTCTGTAAACAAGTTTAAGATAGCATGCACTCCCCCAGATAATAATAGATCTTTTTCACTAGATGTATTAGCTGTTGTAGTAAAATCATAAGAGAATAATAACAATCCTGATTTGTTAATAGCTAATAATTTCTCGATATTATGAAATTGAAGGAAGCCTACAGGTGCTTTTACATACGCCTGATAAATCATGACTCCCCCAAGAATCACGTTGATATGGGGAGCGATGTGCTTCAAGACAACAACTACATTCGGGTCTAGTAACTCTTCAATCTGATAAGCTCCCGCAATAACAATTAAGGTGACGAGATAATAAAGAATTATCGACCACTGCATCAATGTAACCTGTTTTCTCTGGTTCTTGTCTTCAGTACAGCGTTTAATTCTCCTAAGTGCTCTTAATGTCACAATTATTACAAAGATGACAAAATACGAAGCAGGGAAGTTTGTGGAGAAGAGAAAATTAATGATTACATAATAAACTGTGTTTGTTTCTATTGGATTAAAGGGAAAAAGGTCTGGGGCGACTACCTGATACATTACGTTTAGAATGAAGGCCCCAAGGAAAATACCATAAATAAAACCGTGTATTGGATTGATTCTTTCATCTTCGAAATAGTCGATAAACATCATGAAAAAGCCTCCCGAAATTCCCCCAAAAAATGGGAATAACCAAACGAAGATATTCCGTTCTTCTAAGTAAAAAGCGACTGGGTCGTTAAAATGCAACAAAAAGAACACAAATTCAATTAAAACGAAAGAAATAAACAGGAGATAAACCCCTGCAAGCAACGATACAACAGTGACCCGTGTTTCTCTCCATCTTAAACTCAGTTTATAAAAAATGAAACTGCTAACTACCAACTCGAGTAAAAAAACAGTGACCCCGAAGTAACTAATTATAGTTGGTCCCATTCGAAATTAACTCACTCACTTAGTAACTCGTAACACTAGAGATTTATCTGATTCAAAAAAAAACCCAATCAATAAAAAGATTAGGAAATTATCTCATAATTATTCTGGAAATAATGGCTTGAAATTCTCTACTTTCGCCTTTTGGATTATCTCTTCTTGCTCTGTTTTTCCTATTTTTTGAAATTTCTCCCCAGCTTCTAGCACCAATGGCCATAATCGAAGATCACAGGGTAGGGAATACGTAGTAACACCCTCTTGAGACAGTGTAAATCCCACAGCGGTATCTATCCACGCCTGTTCATCTAAAGGTTGGTACCAGGTTCCATATTTTTTTGCAAAGGTCCATCTTCTTCGAGAAATCGCTTTGATTGCAATGACCCCTATGTCTTTCTCTTGGGCCAGTGTTAAAACTGGTCGAAAATCATTATTTGGGTGTGGATGAGCCATCGCAGCGACATAGACAGGGATTAAAATGGTATCAAACTGCTCACCAGAATTCAGAGCTTTCATTACAATATTCATATCACTATGACACGTAATCCCCACATTTTTTATGAGATCTGTCTCTCTAGCTTCTTTAAAAGCCTCCATGGCTCCTTCTTTATCCATTATTTGATCTAATTCCTCCATAGTCGAAACTGCATGAA
>JBHLPQ010000066.1:0-18157 GCA_048939265.1 Promethearchaeota archaeon | reverse complement strand
CAGGTGGTTACGTACCATTTCTTGATTTGAGATTTAACTTTTTCTTCGCAGTCTTGAATCAAGTCCTTAAGTTTTTCTAAATTCACTAACTCCGCTTCTGTTTTCGTAATAAACCAGGCTATAGGATTAATATCTACACCAATACTATTAATACCCAATCGTAAGCTTTCTATAATAGTCGTGCCACCACCTACAAATGGATCCAGAACAGTAATTTTTGAAAAGTCATGATTATCATAAAAACTGGACATAAGATCTGTTGATGGTGGTAATACCGACCCCAGTAATAACGCTCGAAAAGTGGAGGAGGATCGTCTAGCAAACCATTTTGATATTTGATAGATTGGTTTGTAACTACTTCTTTCAGGGATTGCTAGCTGACTAATCTCTTTGATAGGAAAAGATTGTTCAATCAATCGAGGAGACATTTATTTGAACCTAACTTGTCAAAACAAATTCCATGAGCTCTTCTGGAGATTTAAAGATATAATCTGGATGAGTTTCTATTAATTTTGATTCCTCTATGGTACCCCATAAGGCGGCAGCGGTTTTTATTCCAGCTGCTTTACCAGCTATTACATCTAAAGGACTGTCTCCAATGAATAGAGTTTCGGTTTTATTCAAACTCAAGACGTTAATTATCCTAAACAATGCATCTGGATAAGGTTTTGAGCGTTCTACATCGTTTCCAGTTAATATAATATCGAAGATATCAATTAGTTCAAGTTTTTGGAGAGTCATAACCATTGTTTTTCGTGATTTCCCTGTAAAAATAGCCAAATATTGAACTTTTTTCTTCATATCATTAAGTTGATCAATAGTGAAAAATCCTTCAGTTGGATGGATGGTATTATATCGAGATAAGAACTCATTCCAAGCAGGAATCAAAATATCTGATGGAAAAACACTTTTGAATATTTCATCCCCAGGTGGTCCCCATAGAGAGATTACTTCTTGTCTAGTTATATTTCTACCAAGATACTTCAAAACAATCTCTTGAAATAACTGAATAATTAGATTTGCATTGTCTACAAGTGTGCCGTCAACGTCAAATACTAAACAACTGAGTTTCATCACAATGTAACATCCATTAAAGATGGAAAATAGGATGGTTTAAATATTTTTAAATACG
The DNA here is from genome assembly GCA_048939265.1 of Promethearchaeota archaeon. Taxonomy (GTDB): domain Archaea; phylum Asgardarchaeota; class Heimdallarchaeia; order Hodarchaeales; family Hodarchaeaceae; genus Hodarchaeum. The sequence continues at coordinate 17,025 of JBHLPQ010000066.1, read as the reverse complement.
AGCCCAATCGAATAAAGATGGTTTAAAATGGGTGAAGAACTAAAGATTGACCCCCGAAACAAGCTCAATACTCTTAGTGGTCGTGAATGGATTCGTTTCACTAAATCCTGGTATATAGCAGATGGAAAACCGAGTGACATTTCTCACGAAATTGACCTTCATCCCGCGTCATTTCCTCCCCCAATGATCCGAGAATTCATTGAATTTTTCACGAAACCTGGTGATAGAGTACTAGATCCGTTCGTAGGTACAGGATCTACTTTAGTTGCTTGTGATGAATGTGGGAGACAAGGTGTAGGAATAGAACTCTATGAAAAGTATGTAAAAACAGCACGAGCTCGTACAAAGTTACCAATTCATCAGGGGGATGCTCGTAATATAGTGAATCAATTGATTTCAAAGGGGGAACAATTCTCGCTTTGTATTACATCTCCTCCATATTGGCGGATTTTAAAGAAAAAAAAGGATTATAACCAACAAGAACGTCTTCAAAAAGGTTTAGACCTTAAATACGGGGAGCATCCAAATGATTTAGGAATGATTGAGGAACAATCAACTTTTCTTTCTGAGTTAATCACATTTTTCAAGCAAATCAAACCACTTCTACAAATGGAAGGGCATTTAGTAATTTTTGTGCAAAATGTCCGTGATAAGGGAGAGATGAATCCGTTAGCCTTCAGTCTAGCCCTTAAATTAGGAAAAAATTACAAATTTCTAGGGGAACGTATCTGGCTTCAAAATCAGAAGACTCTACGCCCTTATGGATACCCATATTCATTTGTACCAAACATTCATCATCACTATGCCTTAATTTTTAAGAAATAAGCTAATTAATGGATGGTCAAAATTTTGAAGATAATTCCTCATGGAGGGGTAAATGAGATCGGAGGGAACACATTTTTAGTGGAAACAAATAGCACGAGAATATTATTAGACTTTGGGAGATCATTTAAACAAGAGGGTACTTATTTTGAAGGATACTTGCTACCTCGTACCTTCCAGGGCCTTAAAGATCTCCTTGAATTCAATATATTACCAAAAATCCAAGGTCTCTATGCTCAAGAATATGCAATGGACTTTGAATCTCCTGAAGACACAATCGATGCGTGTCTTTTATCCCATGCTCATCTAGACCACTTTGGAAATTTGAATCTAATTGATAATAATATCCCCATTTATTTAGGGGAAACCACAGCAACAATAATTCAGTCTATCCAAGATACTACAAGAACTCGCTTTAGCCGACCTTATCTACGCCAAGCAACAGCTGAAAATCCTTCAAATTTCCGAACTTTTCGAACAGGGGATGTAATTCAAATAAGAGAACTCGAAATTATTCCTATTCATGTAGACCATTCGTTACCTGGGTCCTATGGATTTGTTATTGAAGGAGAGAAGGAAAAAAAAATTGGATATACTGGCGATCTCCGATTGCACGGATGGAGAGAAGATTTAACTAGAGATTTCATCGATATCGCTAAAAAAAGAAATCTCGATGTCCTTTTAATTGAAGGTACTAATGTAAATGAAGATTTCAATATGAATGAGAGGAGGGTGCAGCAAGATATCTCAGAAGCGATTGCTCGAACTGAAAGTTTAGCGATTGCTAACTATAGCTTACGTGATATTGATCGATTTCGCTCATTCTATTTATCAGCTAGAATTAATGGTCGAAAGCTTCTAATTAACGCAAAACAAGCTTATTTGTTACAACTACTACAGGATGATCCTAATCTTGAAATCCCTCCATTAGATGACCCCTTCATTGAAATCTATAAACGACCTAAGAAAAAATATTATAAATGGGAAACTCAATTATTTGAAAATTATCCCATTGTTAAATCATCAGATTTCGACCAAACGGAATACATTTTTCACTGTGAGTTTTGGAACCTGACAGATCTTATAGATATTCAACCTCACCCTAAGAAGTCAACCTATTTTTATAGTCACGGTGAACCATTTGATGAAGAAGGAGCCATTGACTTCAGAAGACTTCAAGAATGGATTGACCATTTCCAGTTAGATTTTAAACAATATCATGCAAGTGGCCATGCTCCTCGAAGTGATTTGAAAAGTATAATAGAGAAAATCCAACCTCAATTAGTAATTCCAATTCACACAGAACACCCAGAGACGTTTCAGGAAATCGTTGACATTCCAGTTCTTCTAGCTGCCCGAGGACGGGAAATTTCGGTCTAAATAAAAAAACCAAGAAATGTTGTAAAACCAACAGTCATCTGAACGAAGTCTATCAAACCAATTGTAAAAGTAACCCCGAGTAGAATAGTGAAGAATTTACGATCCTTAAACGGAAGAATAGCTAAACAAGGATAAAACCACATCCAGTACCAAGGAAATGCAGTTGTATAAATTTTAAGGAAAACTAGAAGAAGAATGAATGGAAACCAATAACTCCGATGAACCATTCCTTGAAGATTGATTTCATTGGTATCATCTTTGGGAAGATAGCCAATCCAGTAAATCAATGCGAGGATCAAAATTCCTGAAGAAAGAAGTGAGGAAATACTTGGATGAAATAAATATAGTGGATTAGACGGCACTTGACCTGAGTACTCACCTAAATTCCCAAAAAATATGAAGTATCGAAGAATGAAATTTGAGTAGAAGAGTGGGAAAGATAACACTAAAATACTCCCTATAACTGTTAGAAAGCCTAACAGCGCCTTTTTAATTACTTCGCGATCTAGTATCAGAAGATAAGGGAGAATAAGGACAGAAACGTATTTCCAATGAAACCCAATTCCAATGCTCAAATAGCTTAAGATCTGATAATGTTTATGTAAAATTAAGGGAAGGAGAAGAAAAGAAATTGTTATTGCGGTAGACTGGCCCTCGATTGCAGAGAAAGGAATCGAGAACAACAGGTAAGAAAGAGCTAATCCCTTTTCAAAAATTGGGTACTCAGTCCGTTTTTTCAACAAAGAATATAGCATGAAATAATTCATTATATCCACACAAGATAACACCCACTTTGCTATTATCGATGAGAAGGGAAGAATAGAGATTCCAGCCCAAAAAAGCAACTGCACTGTTGGATAATCAAATGTAGTATTAGGGTACGAATATTCACCTGTGAGAGGATCTTTTACGTCATAAGTAGGGTCTAATTCTAAGGGGGTTTTGTCATAAACACTGAAACCATGTTCCCAGAAATTTTTTCCATAGAAGAGGTTTCTATTAAAATCACTTGTTAAGAAAGGAGGAACTATCAAACCTAAAACAAGATGTAATAGAATGAGAACTGGAAGAAGGAGTTTTAAGGATCCTAAATCATCTATTAGAGCAAGAAGATGAGAATAACATTGGTACAGCGTTGATTGGTTCGAGTCCTGCATGACAGAATATTCCAAAAATGCTATCTATATGAAATAACTGTTCTTTATATGTCATAGTGTAACTAAACATTCATATAATGACCTACACATTGCGGTGTTATCCTCTAATCCAAAATTGTTTCTTTTTTGTTGTATTGACCCTTTCTTACGCTGAAAACGAATAGTATTCTTTTATCTGTCAGGAGTAGGAAGAAAAGTTTTGTTATGATTCCTGTTGATGAAGAATCCATTAAGAGGGAGAATAAAATGCTTTTTACTTTAAATATTTCGTAATTATATAAAATTCCTCATAAGGTTTAAACATATTATGCAGATATAGATTATTGTCGGATGTTTCAAATTTCAAACATTTTAAAAGTTTCAGATAATTCAAATAATGTAAGCTCTCTAGGGAATGGATATCAAAGAAATTCCCTTGATGTCTTATGGCTAAGGAGAAACAGCATTCTGCCTTCTATTTATGATGCTTTTAAGGAAGGAAAATCAAGAGCAGCTGATTGGAGGCAACTATTCGAAGAAACGCGCTCTTTAGCTGACGCATTCAAAGCTGACTTCATCTTAAAAGCTCCTGATTCATTTGTTTTGACAAATGAAGTCAATCTGTTAAGCCAGGTACTAGGACAAATTTTGAATTCTAAAAATGAAGGAAGTTTAATAGTTACAATTATTGGGCCTCAGCGGAGTGGAAAAAGTGTCTCGGTTCAACAAATTACTAATGAACTCAATCATAATCTAGGAAAAGATTATGCACAATACAGAGCCTATGATCCTCACTTCTGGGATTGGTGGGAGGAAGCTGACTTCAACTCAACCCAGCTCTTTTTTTTCGATAATATTTACCCCATATGGAGCCATTTAACACAACATTCCTTGAAGGATTTAACTAATCGCTCAAATCACGAGCGGATCTTAGTTGTAACGATTTTGAACTCAATAGAACATCATTGGTTACGATTTTCTCACAAGACTTCTAGAATAAAAATCTTTGATACAGAACCATTTGAATTTCATTTTAAACGTCCTTCTCCAATTGAAATCGAAAACATTATTAAGAGACGGGCTGAAATTTTAGGAAAACCCAATCTTTTCTCGCAAGAAGTTTTGGATGCAATCCAAAAACGATCATTTGGATTACCTGGATTAGCACTCTGGCTTGTCAGAAATGCGATTCTAGATTACGAAAATCAAGAAAAAAATGAAATATCACCACTTTTAATCCACAAAACCGCACAATACCTAGGATTTGATCCCGCATTAAGAATTATTTACGAACACGATCTTCAATCATCTCAACAGAATGAAGATAAAATCTGGCCTGAATTACAAAAAGAAAATTCTGACTCATCACCTCTGATACATTCTCTTACTCAATCAAGAAGCATCACAAAATCTTGGAGACCATTACTCGAGGAAATGCTCCTATTAACACAAAAAAATGATGAAGTTAAACGTTCAGAATTACAAGAAAGAACTGGAATTAAGGAATCATCTCTTACATATCAATGCCAAAATCTTGTAAAAGAGAGAATTATTGTATATACAAAAAAAGGGCGAGAGGTATTCTATCAATTGAGGACACCAATAAAGGAAGCCTTAGAGTTAACATTATTTGGTTCTTGATGATAGCTATTCTCCATCCTCTGTTCCTTGCAATTGGACTACCGAAGTTCCAATACGATGGATGTTCCGATGTGCTGCCCGTGGTACAGCATCCAACAACCATAGCGTACCTTCTTCATCAAAAATAAACTCAATATCATAATCAATTTCAAAATCTCGTCGGATTTTCTTTGCAAGTTGAACTAGTGTTGTAATATCTTGTTGATTTAGCGAAAGGGCTTTTCTTTGTTCTGGAACATTATCTATAACAACTGCATGACGAGTATCAGGGGGAATATGAGAAATTTTGTCTTTATATGAAGCAAAAGTCTCTAAGGGCTCCCCAATCTTTTGTTCATCAATTATGAAGTGATCGCAACAAATTCCATTTTTCTCTACTTGAACATGTGTTCCCCAATTAGCCTTAATATGGAGGTCTTTGATGTCATTTTTGACACTAATAACTCCACTTACTTTTGCTGAAACCATTTCCTCAACTATAATAGCAATCCTAACGTTATCAGGTGGTAATCCAGCCCGCATTAAATCATAAAGCACATCAGCAGTAAAAGCGGATGCCCAACAATTTTTAATTACCTGAATAATATCGCGAATCTCTTTGAGATGAAAATATACCCCCCTACCTGAACAGATATGCTTAGAAGAATCTTCGACGTGAGCAGATGTTCTTATTACTACAGAATCAGATTTAATCACGTCAAAAAGTTTATAGATCTCCTCAGCAATCGGGTTTGCCATTTGCATTGGCATAGGAGAACTAATTATGATTTCTTGTATTTCTTGAGCTGTTTCTTCAGAATTTTCAGGTGTTGCATTATTAATTAGATGATCTATTCGTTTAGTACCCGGCATATTATTCAAAAAACGCTTAAAAATCTTGGTGGTGATAACTACTCCTTGAGGGACATTGTAACCTTTAGATATCAGACGAGAAAGAGAACAGGCTCTTTCCCCAAAAGTTTCAGCTCTAGAATAATCAACATCTGCTAATCGTTGGATTGGATATGCTTCATACACCTTTAAAAGCGTCCCGATAACGTGATATGAGTCCTCAAAAACATTGGGGAGGTTTTTTTTGAGTGCAATAATATGATGTTCTTTATAATGTCAAGTTCTCTTTAGAATCTTGGAATTTATAATTCTGTCGTATCTTTACAAGCATTAAACTAAGTGACAATCAGACTAACCTTTTTGGCTATTCGAGTCTATAGAAAATCATGTAGGAATAGTTTTTCGTATCTTTGGAATATAAAATCTTAATAAAAGGCTATTAGAAACAACTGAAACAGAACTCATTGCCATGGCTAATGCTGCTATTTCAGGGATTAGAGTGATTCCGAAAGGAATGAATAAAATCCCAGCTGCAATGGGAATACCAATGATATTATAGATAAATGCCCAGAACAAGTTTTGTTTAATTTTAGAGATTGTTTTACGACTTAGTTGAACACTTGCTACCACGTCTCTTAAATCTTCTTTAATAAGTACTATATCTCCAGTTTCGATTGCAACATCGGTTCCACTACCAATTGCAATTCCAATATTAGCTTGTGCTAGAGCGGGAGCATCATTTATCCCATCACCAACCATACCTACAATTTTCCCTTCCTCTTGTATTTTCTCGACAATTTTTGCTTTTTCCTCTGGTAAAACTTCTGCAATAACATTAGTAATACCTGTTTGAGATGCAATTGCCTTTGCTGTACGTTCATTATCCCCTGTAACAAGATATACCTCTATACCCATTTTTTGCAATTGAAAGACTACTTCTTGACTGGTTGCTTTAAGTGGATCAGCAACAGCTAGTATCCCAAGTAATTTGTTGTTTACTGTTGAAATAACCACACTCTTTGCTTGTTCTTCCAGTTGTTGGATTTTAGAATCAAGTTGTTTGGTAGATATTCCAAGATTATCAAAAAATCGTCGGTTTCCAACGCTAATTATATCACCATTAATTCTGGCACGAATCCCATAACCCGGAATTGTCTCAAAATCCTTGGGTTCAAATAACTCTATTCCCTTTTCTTCTGCTGATTCAATGATGGCTTGACCAAGAGGATGTTCAGATCCTTTTTCTGCAGAGGCTACCAATTTGAGAATTTCATCCTCTTCTTTCCCCTCCATAACTAAAATAATATCAGTTACCTTTGGATTTCCCTCTGTTAAGGTGCCTGTTTTGTCAAAGATAACCGTGTCGATTTTATGAGCACCTTCCAAAGCTTCAGCACTTTTGATAAGAATACCTTGTTCAGCACCCTTACCTGTACCTACCATAATTGCAGTAGGCGTTGCTAGCCCTAAAGCACACGGACAAGCAATTACAAGGACGGCTATCATAAGTTTAAATGGGAAAACGAAACTGTTAATTTGCTGACCCCACATTGTGTTTGGTAAAAAACCAATAAGACTACCCATATACCAGAAAATAAATGTTATTAAGGATATTACAAGAACAGCAGGTACAAAACGGCCAGCAATAATGTCAGCAAGTCGTTGAATAGGAGCTTTTGAAGCCTGTGCATCTTCAACCAGCTGAATAATCTGAGCTAGTGCTGTATCTGCCCCTACACGAGTTGCTTTTATGGTAAGTAATCCATTTTTGTTAATAGTTGCACCGATAACAGGGCTATCGACTGTTTTTTTAACTGGCATTGATTCCCCAGTAATCATTGATTCATCAACGCTGGAATTTCCTTTAATAACAACTCCATCAGCAGGTATTTTTTCTCCAGGTCGAACTAATAACAGGTCTCCAACTATTACTTCCTCGATAGGAATTTTTTCCTCTTTCCCATCACGAATTAGCGTTGCTTCTTTGGCCTGTAGGTCTATTAACTTTCGGATAGCTTGAGAAGTTTGTCCCTTGGCTCTTGCCTCCAAATATTTTCCGAGAAGAAGAAACGTGATTAGTAGTGCTGCCGTCTCGAAAAAAATCGCTTCGGAATCCTGAAGAAGTATTCCGAGGAATGAATACCAAAAAGCTGCATTCGTTCCTAAAAAGACTAAGACATCCATGTTGAATTTTCTATGACGAAGTACTTTTAGGGCTCCATAGTGAAATTGCCACCCTGTAACAAACATTACAGGAATGGTGAGTAACATGATTATCAAAGTTTCATTTTCAATTCCTGGGACTATATTATCAGGAAAAGGGAATATAATTGATAATCCAATCATAGGTCCCATACTCAAGATCAAAATTAGTACACTAAGAATGATTGCTCCAAAAAGTCGTAATTTTTGGAGTCTGAGCTCTCTAGCTCTTTCAAGACTTTCTTTATCCTTAGAGGCCATTCTGTAAGATGATATTTTCCTTGCTCCATAGCCCACGTTTTCTACTGTCGAAATTAGAGACTTAACATTCGTTATTCTTGGATTGTATTGAATCTGTGCCTTTTCGGTCATTAGGTTGACTGATACTTCTTGAACTCCATCTACCTTTTTTAGCTCATTTTCTATTGTTGAGACACATGAAGCACAGGTCATTCCAGTTATCCCTAGATTAGCTAGCTGAAATTCTTGAGCTGGTTCTAACTGCAGTCGTTCTTCGGAAACTTCTTGACTGATCGGCATTTCTGATTCAGAGGTTAGATTTTTTTCTTCTAGGTTTAAGGAGTTATCCTCCTGTGTTATCAGCATTGGTTTATCATGATGGGTGGGGATGTCCTGCACTCCACATTCGGGACCCATCCAACAGACCAATTTCTCCTCTCCATCAACCTTCTCAACATGCATCAGTTGTTTGCAATGTATTGGTACCGGTTCTGAATGGTCGCAGCTTTGACACTTGAGCCTCTGGGACATTGAGATCACTCTATATCTTAATCTGTTTAAATTTGCATTGGTTTATCATGATGGGTGGGGATGTCCTGCACTCCACATTCGGGACCCATCCAACAGACCAATTTCTCCTCTCCATCAACCTTCTCAATATGCATTGGGTGTCCACAATGCATTGGAACTGGTTCCGTGTAATCACAAACTTTACATTTCAACTTTTGAGACAATTTTTTTACCTCTATTTAACAATGAAGCTCATTATAAACGCAAAGAAGATCAGTTTTGAGGTTAGAGCTTATCCTCTGTTTTTAACTAAGATTTATTTTTGTATAAACCTTTTGGAGTAATAATCGTAATTGACAGAGAAAAGGATTATTACTGTCAAATACTTCTATTATCTACCATTATTGTTGGATGTACCAAGCACACTTGCAATTTCTCTGTTCTGGAATTTGAGTTATCACTTCGTGAAAAATTTGTTTTAGGGTCTCCGCACGAGAGTTAAAAATGTCCAGAACCTCACCGTGACTTAGTTGTTTCTGGAGTCCTGCAGCATAATTTGTCACCACAGCCAAAACGCTGTAACAAATCCCAAGTTCACGACAGAGTATTGCTTCTGATGAATTCGTCATTCCAACTAAATCTACACCCATCTGTTGTAGTGCTTTAATCTCAACTGGTGTTTCGAAACGAGGTCCCATTGTAGTTGCGTATGTCCCCTTAGGATGAGTATTTTGATCATTCTTGAGAACTTCTGAAAAAACTTCACGGATCTCGGGACAATAGGGTTCACTCATATCAAGATGGATAACCCCAGACTTAATGATACCATCTCGAAACTCTATACTAAAGTCTCCATCAAAAAAAGTAATTGGCCGTACGAAGTCAATAAACTGATCAAGAACGACATAATCTCCAGGCCTCATTACAGTTTGTAAACTACCAGCTGCACTTGTAGCAATGACTCTGGGGATAGCTAGCGAATGGAGGGCATAAATATTGGCTTTGAAATTAATTTTATGAGGGGGGATACTATGATGTCCGCCGTGACGAGGTAAGAAATAAAGTATTTTTCCTTCTACCTCTTGTTGGTATATAGATACGGGTTTGGAATCGAAAGGGGTGGTGATAGTGAGTTCTGATGGGTCTTTAAGAAAGTCATAGAACCCTGATCCTCCTATGATGCAGATTTTATTTTGTTTTTGCATATCACTAGGTCTCCTACACATATGATATGATGGTGGTAATGGTTATAATTTAAAAATAGACCCTTTACTCCTTCATCTTTTTTCGAATTGAGATATATACGATTATGCTTAATAAGGCGAATATTTCAAATCCAGGAGTATTTTCAGCATGTTTAATATCTGTAGGTATAACAATGTTGTTTATTACCACATCTGTATAGATTTCTTCCATGATTTCTGTGACATTTCCCCATCCACTTGGATAAAATACATTCTCTTTTAAACCGAAAGTATGAGAACCTGGAATGAAATTATCCTCACTTTGATTGAATCTTTCAAATAAGGTTTGAATTGCCTGAGTATTGTTTTTAACTACGCTTGGTACTGTTCCATCTATTATAGACCGATTAGAATCGACCGTGACAACAGTTTCTGTAAAACCTTCAAGAATTCCCAAAGTATTATTATTCTGTAAGGCAGAGAATATCAAATCAACCTCTTGCTTGTCTAAGTCTTCAGCTAATTCTTTGGCTTTATCAGAATCGGTCCAATTTTCCCAGAAATAATCTATATAATATATTAGAAGTTCGACTTCTGGTGTACTACGTAAAACACCACTTTGAAATCCAGCGATCAGCTGCCATGAACGAGGATCGGGTTTTGGGTCAGAAGCATCGCTAGGCCAACTATTTCGATAAGTACATATCATTGCTATCTTTTGAGGAGATATCACTTCTGCTGCAAGGGTTCCAGCAATAAAACCAACTTGACTTTCATTAAAACTAAATACTGCGGCATTTTCACCCATGGTACCCCCTGGATGAGAAGGTACCTGACCAGAAAAGTCATAAAAGAGAAATTTGGTGTCTGGATAACGATTTGGTAGGTAATTTTCTCTTTTCTCACGTCGAAGTTCATAGCCCATTAATACAATTAAATCGTACTGTCCTGTTTGGGCTAAGTTATTTGCTAAAGCAGTATGATTTGTACTTGTTTCGTTATAATAATATGTTATTGGAGGTCTAGAGTAATTCGTTAATGCATATACGGTATAATTCATACTATACGTTTGGTTGACAAGATCGAAACCATTCAAAACATCATTGATGAAAGAAGAATCATAAAACTCAGGGGAATCCAGGATTAAGGCAATATTCTTGATTGTTTGGTTACTGCTTGCAGTTCCTTGATGAGGATGAATCATATGAAAGCTAGATGACACAAAGCAGAAAAGAAGTATAAATAATAACAATTTCATCTTGAGTTGGAATTTCATTTGCAGGCCCCATTTTGACTTAGATAGTAGAAGTGATCTTTCCGTCGCTATAAAAATAATATCTTTTGATTGTTTAGTTTTTAATGAGTGACTTGTCAATTATTCAAGAATAAATCTAAATGTTTTGTCGATTACTAACATGATGAATTTAGGAATATTCGGTAATTGACCAATTTAATCCTTTTTAGCGAGAATGGTGTTGAGTACTTGTTTCACACCAGAAGTTATACCTTCAGTCATCATCCAACCGTTGTTCCCCTTGTACCCATCTCCAATAAAGAAGAGATTGGGAATGACAGAAGAGAAATTAGAAAGATCACTTCCCTGACATGCGTAATTCACAGGCCATTCTTTATGAAATGTGTGTACACACAATTCATCTTCCTCATCCAGTTGGGGGAAAGTTTCTAGAAGCTCATCTCGCGCACGTCTGGTATCATAAATAATGTCAGAGGAATGGAAAACTTGGTGAGTTAATAACAAATGCTCACCTTGTGGAGCTAGATTAGGTGATGAAATTGTAGGTTCTACTGCCCCTTTGACAAATTTATTTTCAGGGAATTGTGCAACAACAGAAGTTTTGAGGATAGATTTCTTGGATCGATATGCAAAACCACCCCCTTTTGCAGTTGGCATAGTAGGTAGACGAAAAGGGATATCACTTTTAGATAATAGATCATTTACCTGAAGATACCCAAGATTAAGGATAAACTGATTTGCATGAATTTCAAATTCTTCGTTTGTTTTTCGATCACGACAAACTGCTGATTCAAGTTCTATACCATCTATTTCTAATTTGATCAATTCACAGTTCTTTTTGAGAATTGAACCATTTGTTCGAGCATGATTCACTAAGCTATTTATTACAGCTTTGCAGCCACCTACAGGCACCCCTGGTTTTCCCTTTTGATATAATCTCCTAAAAAACCTAAACATCGCTGCAGTAGATATTTGCGTGATATTTAGACTTAATGCGAACCCAATAATTGCATTGAAAAATTGAAAGATTTGTGGATCCTCGGTCCGAACCTCCAGAAACTCTTGAAACGATTCATTATGATCTTCAGAATGACGTGCATTTGGAAACAACTTACGAAACACAAAAAAACGTTGACTTGCCTTCGGAAATACCTTTAGAATTCCCCAAAATCTTTTGTGTCGCTTTGGTTGATGAGGGGGCCAATACCAAGCAGTGAAATAGTTATTTTCGATGATATTTAGAGGTAAGCTCAAATCCCGTAAGAGAACCTCACCTAAAGGTCCATTCTGGGAATGTGGGATCATATGAACAGCTCCAGTAGGAATTTCATATCCGTGATGTTTTATGGATGTGAATCTTCCTCCAAAAAAGGGTAATTTCTCTGTAAGGAAAACCTTCTGATTATGTTGAGCTAAAAGGCTAGTGGCTAATAATCCACCAATTCCCCCGCCTGCGACAAATTGATTGTAGCTTTCTGTGATAGGTTATTCCTCCCAATTTGATTTTATTGCAGAAACAGGACAAGAAAGTATACAAAGGCCACATTTATTACATTTTTGTAAAAAATGTGCTATTCCTTCCACCCTAAAGCTTTCAATAGGGCAAACCAATGAACAGTATGCGCAACCAACACATTTTTGGATATTAATCTCAACCTTTTGCAAGATTGTTCAACCTAAGGTACAATCAGGGGGATCTGTATGAATTCTCATTTATTTTATGATCGGTCTATCACAATTCGAAAGTTTCTTAAGATATGTATGGAGTCTGGTTTATACATTGAACTTAATAATTGATAACCAAATCTCGTGTATGTATAAATCAAAAGGTTGAGTAAGATGGTATCGAAAGTTATGGTTGCAGGAATCATTGTGTTGATCCTAGGGGGCTTTTTATTTGTGTTATTTACGATTTTATTCCCAATGCTTGGAATTCCACTTTATCCTTTTTATACTACTACTGGAAGTCAAGCTCGAGATGAGGACATCAGGTCAGGCGATACGGAACTAATAGATCTGACTCCGGGTGTTGCAGGGATTAATAAAGTACTTCTTCCAATATTGGGTGTTCAATTAAGAGCCCAATTTTACCTTCAAGGGGTTGGAGGTAGCTGGGACTGTGATGTAATACTTGTTTATAGAACTGATCAGGATACGATTGATATTACAGGTACAGAAAGAACAGGCTTAGGTGGTTCTGGAGGAGAAAGTGGTCGTATGTTAGTTTCCATCTATACTTCCCTTAACGCGGGAGCTGCATCAGCTGATTATGATCTGTATGTAGAAATTGACAATACAGGAGATAATAGAATATCCATGCTTGCTAGTCGAGTAGATATTACCTATACTCTTTTTGCCCAGATCATCCCTGCACTTGTTGCCATTGCTGGTTTAATTGTTACGATTGTAGGATTTGTGACTGGTCGTAAGCCTGCAGTTCCTAAAGCAAAACCTGCTCCTGGTGGCTGGGAACCAACATTACAATGGGGTGGTGGTGCTGCAAAACAACCTAAAATGGCAATTAAGTCTGGTACCACTGGGAAACCAACACAAGTGAAGAAAGTGGTTAAAAAGGCCGCACCAGCAGGAGGAGCACAACAACCTTGTAAATTCTGTGGAAAACCCGTCCCAGCATCAGCATTCTTTTGTCCACATTGCTATGGAAAGTTACGGTAACTAACATTGAATCAAAATGGTAATATGCCTAAAATAGATCAACTGAATTAAGGCATATTGTCTTCTTTATTCTAATAATGTGTATCGGTCTTACATTTCTCAAATGATACCAAAATCATAAAAATTGGTGGAAAAGAATGACAAAGACAATTGGTGTCTTAACAGGAGGGGGAGATTGTCCAGGGTTGAATAGTGTCTTATATGGAGTTCTACTTAAGGCAATGGATAAAGGGCATTCAGTCATTGGAATTGAAAAAGGGTGGAAAGGCTTTCTTCAAAATAAAACAATCAAATTAGATATTACGAAATTGGATGATTTACACACCATTGGAGGAACTATACTCTATACATCAAGAACCAATCCTTACAAAGAAGCTAAGAAGATAAAAGACCCAAAAGAAAAGCAGAAAAAGATCGAGACAACAGCAAATGAGATGGCATCTCACTTTGATACCCTAGGTATCGATGCACTAATAGCAATTGGTGGTGATGATACTCTTGGGGTAGCAGCGGCCATGCATCAATATGCTAAAGCAAAAATAGTCGGTGTACCAAAAACAATTGATAATGATCTTTCGAGTACTGATTATACTTTTGGATTCTGGTCTGCCATCCAACTAGCTTCAAATACTATGGATAACATTACAACCACTTCTCGTTCTCACCAGCGAATTTTCGTTGTAGAGGTAATGGGCCGAGACGCAGGATGGTTGACCTTGATTAGTGGCATTTCAACGGGAGCAGACATAATTTTAATTCCTGAAAAGCCATTTGATTTCGATATAGATATTGTAAATGTCTTAAAAGAACGTGTAAAAGCAGGACGAAAACACCATATTATTGCTTGCAGTGAGGGGGCCACTCCCACAAATGAATCATTGGAAAGAGATTTTAAGACCATTACTCTGGAAACAATTGACAATTTGCCCAAAGATGATTTTGGAAATCCATTACTTTCAAAGCTAAATATATCAAAAATAATAGTGAAAGAATTAAGTCTTAGAAATGATTTGAAATCTTTTTTTCAGGAGAATAATGCGGAATATGAAGTTCGGGATATTGTTCTTGGTCACACCATGAGAGCAGGCACACCAAGCTCCTTTGATCGTATTCTTGGATTAAGAATGGGTGCGAAGGCAACACAACTTGTACATGATGATCAATATGGTTTAATGGTTTGTCTTCGTGGAGAAAATATAGAAACCGTACCATTATCAGCTGGAGCAAAAAAGAAACTTATACCACAAAACTCTGATCTGCTTGAGTTGCGCGATTTAATAACAAGGGTCAAAACCACAAAATAATTAATAGTTTAAGGTTGCTCAGTAGTGGCCTAATTCAAATAGGAAGAAACTTCTTGCAGATGAAAGACCGCATAAAATCTATGGGTCAATACTTCACTCCAATCAATATTGCAAGACTCATGATCGAATTGATCTCAAATGGAAAAGAAAAAAGAATTCTTGAACCAAGCGCAGGGAAAGGTATTTTTCTTTCAATCTTAGCCTCTATGGGGTATCGTGAGCTCAAAGGGATAGAAATTGATCCTAGCATTGCAAATCAATCACCTATACCGATAGAGGTCGAAAATTTTTTTGATTTTCCCACTTCAGAGAAGTATGATGTAGTAATAGGAAATCCTCCCTATATTCGATGGAAAAACCTCTCCCTCAAACAGCGGCAGTATTTGAGTTCTTCATCATTTTGGCAAAAACGAATGAATGGTTTAACTGACATCTTGCAGCCATTTATATTCAAATCTGTAGATCATTTGAAAATAGATGGAGAATTAATTTTTATCACACCTGTCTTTTGGATGCAAACCCTTCATGCTGAACCTCTAAGAAGATTTTTATTAAAAAACGGATCCTTAGAGGTAATAATTAATTTTCATGAAACACGAATTTTTCCGAAAGCAAACCTCAATCTTGTAATCTTCAAATATCGAAAATCAAAGGAAGATAGAAACCTCAAAGTCCTCAACTTCAGGCATAAAGTAAAGATCAATCCAGATATTCTCGAACGTATTCGTTACCTGCTCTGTGATTCAGCTTCTTGGAAATTTACTTCTTCTAAAGAAGGAGATCTAGAATTCTTTGCTACTCACCAACCTCTTAATTCAGGACCTTGGTGGTTTCTTCCCCTTAGAATAGAAGAAAAATTATCCTTATTTGAACAAGCTTGTCGTTATTCTCCAGATATTCATGTGGACGGACGTAGAGTGCGTCTTTCACACCTGTATTCAATGAATGATCTTACCTCAATGGGTTATCCCAAGAAATTATGCAAAAAGTTAAAATTAGGTAATAAAACTTACTTCTTAGTACCTCCGATAACAAAATTAACTGAAGACCTCATAAATAATGTGAACATCTCAACCCCCTTATCCTCACGTTACATACAGATTGGAGATATAACTGAAATTGGTAATGGCATGGTAAGCGGATTAGATAAAGCATTTCAATTAAAAACAAATGGGGATTTGACAGAAAAAGAAAAAGAATTGATTATCCCTGTAGTGAAAGCGAAAGCAATCCACCGTTTTTTCTCAAAATCTTTAACCAATTACTTCTTAGTTAAACCAGGGGTCATTTCTACTGAAGAAGAACTTAAAAAGGATTTCCCGTCTCTTTATGAACAACTTCTACCCTTTCAAACTGCTTTAAAGAAGCGGTATCAATATAACAGAGAAATACCATATTGGGAATGGGTTTTCATCCGAAATTTCAATCTTATGAAAGATGCTGAATCATTAATCTGTGTTCCCTGTAAGGATCGATTCGACAGGAGAGAACACTTTCGATTTGCCCTTTGTAAGAACGGGATATTTACTACTCAAGATGTAACTGTTCTAGTAAAATTCAGCTGGATTAGAGAGTCTCCCGAGTATATCACCGCGTTCTTGAATAGTGAAGAAGTTTTTGATTGGGTAACGAATAAAGGTCTTATACGTGGGGGGGTAGCAGAATTTTCAGAAGAACCATTAAGACGCATCCCATTCCGTCTTATTAATTGGAATTCTCCGAAAGAGTGTCATATTCACGATAAAATTGTCCAATTAGTGCAAAAAATCGTTATTACAAAAACAGAAGATAGTACTGTAATCTTAGAAATCAATGAGCTTTTATCTTCTTTGCTTTCTAAAAGG
>JBHLPQ010000065.1:0-18205 GCA_048939265.1 Promethearchaeota archaeon | reverse complement strand
TCCACCCTACTTTCTTACGTGAAATGACTGGTGATCCTGATATTTCCAAGAAGTTTATTGATTGGGAAAACCAACTGAATGATAACCAATATATTGAGATTTCAATGGAAGAAGGACTGAACTTCCTCAAAAGCCTTCATTCTGCCTTAATAGAGCGTGAGACAAACATTGCAACTGTTTTGAACGATAATCCTAGAACTATTAATTTAGAAACTTTAAGAGAGCTAAGAAAAATAACGGAAATGATATCAGCGCTCTCTGATCTAATTGCAAATCCAGAATCTTCAGATTTATCTTTCTTTTTCCAACAGGACAGATTTACAAAAAAAGTAATGCTTACTGTTCAACCATTTGATATCGCATTTATTTTCTCGAGATTATTTCGAGGGAGTAAGAATCTGTTCTTATCAGCAACAATTGGTGATGGCGAATACTTGGCTCACTTACTCGGTTTAAATCCTCAACATTGTTATTACATTCATGAAACCTCTTCTTTTAAGAAAGAAAACCACCCTTTTATCTTATTAACTGAAGCAGAGAGACTTTCTACTGCTACTCGTGAAAAAAAAGAAAAAACCTTTAGATCTATTGAAAATCAATCTCAAAAATTTCTCGAATTAATGCAGCAACAACGTTTACGTGGCTTGATCTTAACATCTAGCTTTGAACTTGCAAATTTGATGAGACAACTTGCTAAGGCGAATAAACTTCAAGTAGTGACCCATACAGCTGGAAAATCTGATACTGCCATTAAAGATTTTATTACGCATCGAAAAGGAGATGTTCTCATTACTCCTTCAGCTTGGGAGGGAATCTCTTTAGATGATGACCTTGCACGATTATGTTTAATACCTAAATTACCGTTTCCTATGTTAAAAGATCCAATCATCCTGAAAAAAACAAAAAAGTATCCTCAATTCCTTGAAAATGATGTTCTAATATCGATACAGCAGGCTCACGGAAGAATTCAACGAAATAACTCAGATTGGGGAATATCCATCTGTTTTGATGGAAACTTCCGTTGGTTATCAAAAAAGAAAGTCAAGAGTATTGAACCTTGGTTTTCGAGTAGGATTCATGAATTATCAATAACAAACGCGAAAACCATGATTCTAGAAATGATTAATACCCATATATCACAAAAACCGTCTAATAGGCTGAAAAAAGAAAATTCTGCTTTTTCACGAATGAAGAAGAGTGATCGGGAATGGTTGGAATCCAGCGGTTTAGCAGACCTCTTGAAAAAATAGATAGTGAATCCTCTAAATCTGTCAGTAAAGTTTGATTTAAAAAAAAATCTTATATGTAAGAAGTTATCATAATAATAAAGTTAAGATTTCCTGATAAATAATGTTAAACTGGTGAAGGCTAATTGTATTTTACCCTATTCCCTCCTATCTCGATTGAAGGGACAACAATAGAAAAAACTATTGAAATTTCTGGACTAGAAGCTTTAAAAACCATTCATTTCTCAACAGAGAAAGTCACTTGCCTCATGGAAGTAGATGGTGTTGAAAAGACTTACGATGTGATTAAATTTAATGATCCTGTTCCAGATGTTAATCATCGGCTTGAACCTGATGATAATTTTCCCTTAGAGCTTATGCCACTTGTTACAATAGAGTTTCTAGAAGAAATTGCTCAAAAAATTGAAGGATACACCCTTATCTTCTCGGAACCTCCGAAAGCTGGTTACTTCGAATTTTATCGAGGAGATCTTTATCCTATTTCCATTCGTGGTTCAGATAAACAACTTTATGCCCTGACAGCGGAGCTTAAACCGTTAAGAAAGGATTATTTTGTAGCACTGAACACTTTACTTGAGATTGATTTTGAATCACAGTTGGAGACTTCTCTAGCTACTTTTTCTGAAAACGTTCTCAAACCTATGTCAGAAACCATGAGTGAGGTGTTTTCTTTAGACAGAGAATTGGATTCTGATGAATCCATTGTAAATATCATCGGCAGTGACTTCAAACGACTTATCTCACGAACCGATGAGCTCATTACCATTGTTAATTACAATATGGACCAGACTGCAGAGCGTAATAAGGCTTTTCTTCGTTTAACTCTTCCTCTTATGCTAAAACAAGCATTAATTGAGAATTTCACAGATTATTTCCAATTTGAATCAGAAAATTTAGAATTAGAGTTAAAAATCCTTAAGCGAAAGAGTTTAACGATAGAAGACCTCTGGGAGATTATCTCTAAATCTTTTAAATAAGATCCACCAATTTTTTTTATCGGGAGTTTTTTCTATGGATATCTCTTTCCTAAAAGAATTAATTTCATGTGCTCGTGGAGAAATTCCATCTGATTTGTTAATTAAAAACGGGACTCTTGTTAATGTTATCACTCGGGAATTATACAAAGCGGATATAGCTATTTATAATAATCGGATAACAAATGTAGCAACCCCAGGTTCATTAGATCCAGAGAATACTAAAAAACAAATGGATATGACTGGGAAATATATTTCTCCTGGGCTTATTGAGTCACATCTCCATATTGAGAGCACTATGATGCCTCCAAGTGAATTTGCTAAGGTTGTAGTACCCCGGGGAACAACAACAGTCCTCCTTGATCCACACGAAATTGGCAATACTCTTGGGGTAAAGGGTTTACTTCTTCTTTTATCTCAATCTGAAGGTCTCCCTTTACGTTTTCTCATCGAAATTCCTTCTTGTGTGCCTGCAGCGCCAGGCCTGGAAACTTCTGCCCATAATATAGACTCCAAAGCAATAAAAGAACTAATTGAGAAAGAACCGAGGTTCTTTGGACTTGGAGAGGTGATGAATTATCCAGGAGTCCTTTACAAAGATGAGGAGGTTTTAACCAAAGTTGTTTTAGGTTCTAAGCTAAATGTAGTGGATGGACATAGTCCTGGGGTTTCTGGTAATGATTTAGATGCCTATATTGCGGCTGGCCCTCAATCAGACCATGAGAGTACCACAGCAGAGGAATTTCTAGAGAAATTACGTAAAGGGATGAGGGTGATGGCGCGAGAGGGGTCTTTAACAAAAGATCTACGTAATGTACTGAAAGCTGTGAAAGGTACGAATTTAGATCTAAGGAATTGTCTTATGGCCTCCGATGATCGCAATATTATTGACTTACTAAGAAATGGGCATTTAGATACACAATTAAGAATCGCGGTTGAAGAAGGGCTTTCTCCCTTATCAGTATTACAAATGGCTACCATCAATCCAGCAACATATCTCAGACTAGAAAATGAAATTGGGAGTATCGCTCCTGGGAAAATAGCTGACATAGTAATTTTTAAAGATCTTCAACACTTCAAAGTAGATTCCGTAATATTTGGTGGAAAAGTTGTTTTTAAAGATGAGAACCTTAGTTGGGGCTTTCCTGAACCAGAATTTCCATCCTGGGCAATTGATACAGTTAAATTGCCCCAATTTTTCAATCAGGATGCTCTTCGTGCAACTACATCTCTTACAGACGGTACTTATCTAACACGTGTGATTGAGGTTTTACCGCATTCAGTCATAACAGGAGCGCTGGAAGAAAATTTACAGGTGAAAAATGGATGGATACACCCCGCACCTGAAAAAGATATTCTATCATTGTCTGTTATTGAGCGTTATGGGATTAATGGAAATATTGGTAATGCTTTTATCAAAGGATTTGGTATTAAAAGTAAAAATTTCGCAATGGCGACCACAGTAGCTCACGATTGTCATAACCTCATTGTTGCTGGTACTGATCATCAAATAATGGTTAATGCAGTTAATGAATTACACCAAATCAAGGGAGGATATGTTGTCATTACAGAAGATAGAATCCAAAAGTTACCCCTTCCCTATGGCGGTCTGATGACCTTAGAACCATACTCAATCCTTCACAATCAATTAATTCAACTAAACAGTGTTTTTAAAGATATTACTGAGTTTGATGAACCCTTAATGGCATTATCCTTCATGGCACTCTCTGTGATCCCTCATCTAAAACTTACAGACAAAGGCTTAGTAGATGTGGATAAATTTACCTTTACAAATCTTGTCATCCATTAATTTATAAATGAAAAATCATTCATTATTTCATGAATCTTAATATAGGAAATACTAGGATGAGAAGTACATAATGAAGGTTCAAGAACATTGTATATATAATCTAGATTTTTCCTATACGCGTATAACATCACAGCAAAAGGAAATTGATTTTCGGGGAGTCCTCAGCTATCATATTAAATATCTAGAACAGATCAAAGAAGCTACTAGGGGATTCTTGGAAGAGGATGATGTCAATATTTTCTTATTTTTCCAAGTTCAGCGGCACATCGATCTTGTGCTTAATGATGTCGGGGAGGATGAGATTCTTACTCAACGTCCAATTATTATTAATCGATTAAAATTGATTCTTCGGAAAGAACTTCAGGATATCGGTCTTGAACTCGTTGATTTCAGGAGAATATCGCTTTGGAGTCACGGGGCTGCTGACCGAGGAGTCCAATTATGACGATTAAACCCCTATTGAAATTCTTTTACGAAATTTAAGTTTCTGTACCTAAGGATCAACGAGTTCATAAAAAGGTAATTGATTAACCTATTGTATAGAGAGATTTGGTTTAAATGCCCTTGACTGTGATATTAGGTCTTCCAGCAACAGGAAAAAGCTATTTGGCCAACGAACTAATCAAAGCATTATCGAATCCCCCCATTTACTTAAATACTGATAGAATTCGTAGAGCTCTTTTTAATTTCTCTCATCATCAATATGTACCTTTTGGAAATAAATTATATACTCAAGAAAAACGTGATCTCGTATATAACGCTTTGTATATGGTTGTGGAGATTCTACTTAGTCAAAGACTCTTTGTATTGGTGGATGGCACTTTTTATACTCAATCTAAAAGACAACCCTTAATTAAAATTTGTGAGAAATTAAATCAAAAGTATTTTATAATCAAAACAACTTGCTCAGAAGATCTAATAAAACAACGTATCCAAGAACGAAAATCTCAAAATGACAACGCAAGTGATGCTGATTTTAACATCTATCTAGAAATCAAAGAGAGATTTGAAGAAATAAAGATCCCTTATTTAGAGATTGATACTGGTAATGAATTGTCAACTATTCTTAAGGAAGTGATCTCATACATTGACAACTTTTGATCCAAAGATGCTTGAGACTGATGCTGCTTATGAACATCCGGTTGAATCAATTGAAATACGGGAAACTCATATTTCATGGGTTTTTCTAACAGGTTCTTTCGCATATAAAATCAAAAAAGCTGTTAAGTTTGGTGACATATTAGATTTTTCTACTTTAGAACTTCGGAAGAAATATTGTCATCAAGAAATTGAACTGAACAGCCGTTTCTCGCCCGATATTTACCTTGATGTTTTTTCAGTTAATTCTAAGGGGAAAATTAACCAACCAGGGGAGATAATTGAGTATGGAGTAAAGATGAAACAGTTACCAGAAAAATACTTAATGAAGAATATTTTAATGAGGAAGGGTGTAACTACCTTTGCTATTGAAAAGACTGCATATATACTAGCAGAATTTCATAAAAATACCAAAAAAGTTCCTGAAAGAGGGAAATTGAAATATATCTGGGAAAAATGGGATGAAAACTTTCGAACCACCTCTCAATTTCGGACTGAAAGCAAAGAATTTCAAGAGCAAATCTTTGGATTTATGCGAGGAAATCAGGGGCTATTTCAAGAGCGAATAAATGATAACCGGATAACAGATAACCATGGGGATCTCTGTAGTAATAATATCTTCATTCTACCTAATGATGAGATAAAAATATTTGATTGTGTCGAGTTCAATCCTTTACTAAGGTATGGGGATCTTTGTGAGGATGTTGGTTTTTTAGCAATGGATCTCGATTTTTGGGGAGAACCAAAACTGTCCAAGCTATTAATTGAAAAGTATGTTGAGTATAGTGGAGACGAATTATTACCAGAGATCATTGACTTCTTTAAATGTTATCGAGCATATGTTCGAGGGAAAGTTTATGGATTTCAAGGTATGAATGAACCCAACACTCAGAAAAAAGATGATCTGGTTACTCTTTCAAACAAATATTATGATCTAGCCAAATCATATCTTCCATTCAAATGAGATTTAGTTCTCCTTCCGCGTTGTTTTTACCTCAAAAGCGCGTAGTGCGACTTGTTCCAAACTAGGTGCGTATTGTTGGTTCTCATGGGCTTCAACAGCATAAGATGCTAAAGCAGAACCAAGTTTCGCAGCTTCTTCAATCGGTTTCTTTAGAGAAATACCATAAATAATACCAGCTCGAAATGCATCGTACCAGAAGTCATGAGAATGAACTTCCTCTGCAGGAGCTGCAGAAACTTTTATTTTGAATCCCTTAGAAAAGATGATGATTCTTGATCGATCAACCAATGAGATGATATATTTCAACTGTTCTGAATTTGTTATGATGTTATCACAGGGCTGCTTCATCCGTTCTTCAATAAGTTTCAATTCATCCTCTATGCAAATTAATACTGAAATCTTGTCTAAAATTTGCGTTAATCGCCATTTGGTCAGTTCCTGAACATTTCCGTCAGGTGAATAAATCACAGGGAGTCTTTTATTTAGATCGTTTACTCTGGAAATAAATTTCGTATCAGCTTCAACCTTTCCTGTACCAATGAACACAGCATTCAGCGTCTGAAATTCATTTGATTCAACCTGGTCTTCTAGATCTCTTTCTGCAAAGAAATGGTAAGAGTTATCTTGGAACAGTATTAAGTTCCTGTTTTGATCGTCTTTGATTTTATATAAATAAGCTGTTTCTTTTTCTGGGTGAACAAAAGGTCTCACGTCAATTCCAAGTCTTTCCAAATGAGGACGATGATACCAATTAAAATCATACCCTACCTGTGACACAATGATTGGATATGACCCTAGGATGGCTAACCCATAAGCAATATTTGCACTCATTCCATTAAGTTCTCGTTTAACATCAGATGCATTGGAAGAAAGTTCTTTCTCCTTTTCAGAAGTCATGAAAGAAAAAGAATCAGAAACTGAAAATTCTAGATAATAATAGACTCTCCCTACTACAAGAATTTTATTTTCCAAATGCCTGCTTCCTTTAACTAGTAGTAAAGAAGTGATTAATTTCTCATAATTGCGACTGAAGCATAACCAACCACAGAGTTTCTAGAGCCACAGGTCAATCCACTGGTCGAATAATTTAACAGTTTGGCTGATTTAGCACCTAACTTTTCTGTAAATGAAAGAAGAACTTTAACAGGCCCCACACCACACATAGATATGTTATTTTTCTGTACTGCCTCCTCTAATGCTTCAGGATCGCGATTTAACATCGGTGCAATAGCTAGTTTATCAAGTGAGGTGACTTCATCGTGGTTTAAGATAGGAAAATAGTTCCCATGTGTCATATCTGAACTAGCAATAACGATTACCGAATCTTCGATCCCTTCTTCTTTTACCATTTCAGCTAAATAATACCCAAAAGGTCTGGTGATACTTGTTGGAAGACGACCGATAGCTATTGGAGCGATTGAGAAATTTTGAAAAATATCTTGCAGAAAAGGAATCTGTAATTCTATTGAATGTTCATTATTATGAGCTGTTTCATCAAAGTCTAATATCTGGGGAACTGGGCCCGATAATTGATGTTTATTATTTATAATTCTATTTAACAATGACATATTCGCAGGAACTTGCCCAAGAGGTGTTTCCCAAGCATCAAATGAGGCAACGGAAATTTCTGGCCCCTCTCCCGTGTGTTTAGTCCCAAGTAAAATCACAGTATCGACTTCTTTTCGATCTTCAGCCAACGCCATAAAACCATGAGCAGCTGTTGGTGCGGAACATGCGTAACCTGCATGAGGAGAAACTACTCCTAGGATATTTCTAATATCTTTTCTTTGATCTAATGCTAGGGGTCTTCTACCTGGCCCTATTTTATGCAGGTACATTGCATTGATCTCATTGGCCAGTCGGTCTTTCTGACCAGAATACCAGCTTCCAGCACGAATAGCCGTACGAACTCGCATTTCATTTCCAACTCAAATCTTAATCTCTTAAGAAAGAGATTGTCGAAATATAATGAGTTAATTAGAACCGATCTTAAAATGTTTACCTTCTTGATCGATTCTTTACCTTTTTTTCTTTAGTTCTTCACAATTTGGAAGTGTATATCCTTTTTAATTCCATATTGTTGTATCAATTCTTTGTTCTTCGATTTGAATTTGAAATCTCCAGTATCTTTGCGGAGAAAACCAACATAGAACTCTTTTTGATCTGCTTCTAACCATAGGTGGACGAAATTTGTATATTGTGGATCTTCAGATGGTTTCACTCGAAAATTACCAATCTTCTTCCCTTCATCAGTAATTTCTAAAGAATATTCTACTATAGGTATCTTTTTAATTTTTTCATCCTGTATCTTTGGTTTACTCCGTAGTTTCTTCTCTTCCTCATTTAAATAAGCAATAGCTAGCTGTGTTGCTTCTTGGAGAGCTTCATTAGTTGCAGATGCATCTTCAACTTCGATCTCGTATTCAATCCAAATTTCTTCGGGTTCAAACTGCCTCACTTGAATTTTACGACTTCTTCCAATACGTGTGGGCCTGACTCGCCATTTATCTTTCATTGGATTCCCACCAATTATCTAACCTTGAATTATGAATTCATTATTAGTTATATGTCCAGATTTTTATCCTCATCGACTTTCATATTCCCTGATATCTTATCATGAATCGCTTTAGCCGCTTTTCGGCCAGCTTCCATTGCAAGAATAACTGTAGCAGCTCCAGTAGCTACATCACCCCCTGTGTAAACTCGTTCTCGAGTTGTTTCTCCAGTCTCTTCTTTATGAACTAATGTACCCCACCGAGTGGATTCAAGGCCTGGTGTAGTTTGAGCTATTAGTTGATTTGGTTTTTGGCCAATAGCAATGATAACTGTATCTACAGGGAAAATAAATTCTGTATTAGGAATTGGAATGGGTCTTCTACGACCAGACGCATCTTTCTCCCCCAATTGCATACGTAGACACTTCAAACCAATTACATTCCCTTTTTTATCTCCAAGAATCTCCACTGGTGCTGTTAATTCTCCTATTACGACACCTTCTTCTTTAGCGTGAATGATCTCCTCTAATCGCGCAGGACATTCTCCTTCAGTACGTCGATAAATAATATCAACTTCCCGAGCTCCTAATCGAAGTGAGGTTCGAGCAGAATCCATTGCAACGTTACCTGCCCCAATGACAGCAACTTTTTCACCTACTGAAACGGGAGTATCATATTCAGGAAAATCATATCCTTTGAGAAGATTAACACGAGTTAAAAATTCATTAGCAGAATATACTCCTTTTAAATTCTCTCCAGGTATCTTAAGAAAGTTCGGTGTTCCAGCCCCAGATGCAATATACACAGCATCAAATTTGTATTCAGTAAGTAGCTCATCAATCGTTATAGTCTGTCCTATGAGAATATCTTTTTCTAATCGAACGCCCAAACTTTGTACGTATTCTACTTCCTCTTTAACTATCTGTTTAGGCATACGAAATTCTGGAATCCCATAAGTCAAAACACCCCCATACTCATGGAGAGCTTCATATAGAACCACTTCATGGCCAGAATTAGCTAAATCAGCTGCACAAGTCAAACCTGAGGGACCCGACCCAATAATCGCAACTCTGGCTTTCAATTTCTGGGAGGCTACAATATCAGGACGTTTTCCATGATCAGCAACGAATCGTTCTAATGCACCGATACTGATCGCATTGGGATGAATACAAAACTCTTGACACTGATTTTCTTGAGGACATACTCTTCCTGTTATAGCGGGTAAACTATTGGTTGAGAGAATCACTTCTTTTGCAGAATCAATGTCTCCTTCTTTCAATTTCAAAATAAATTCAGGTATCCGTACACTTACAGGGCACCCCTGTATACAACGTGGCCGTTTGCATTGTAAACAACGAGATGCTTCCTCTACCGCCTCATCTTCAGTAAAACCTAAAGCAACTTCATTAAAGTTACGAATCCGTTCACCGGGTTCTTGAATTTGCATTCGGACCCGTTGTTTTTTAGTTCTCTTTCGTTTAGACATTGCTTATCTTCCTTCTAGGATTTCTCTCGAGCCATTTTACCACTGGAAATACGCTCCTCGTAAAGATAAGCCCGTGATCTAAGCGTCAATTCTTCAAAATCCACCTTTAATCCATCAAAATTGGGCCCATCAACACAGGCGAACTTTACCTCACCACCAACAGTCACACGGCAAGAACCACACATCCCAGTACCATCAACCATTATTGGCGCAAGACTAACGGTTGTTGGAATGTTGTGCTCCTTGGTGAAAGCACAGGTAAACTTCATCATTGGTATTGGCCCAACTGCAATAACATGATCGAAGTGTCTTCCTTCTTCTACAAAGCGCTTTAAGAGGTCAAGCCCAAATCCATAATGTCCTTCTGTGCCATCATCTGTAGCAATATGAAGCTCATCACTCACCTCTCGCATCTCATCCCGGCAGATTAAAAGTGATGATGTTCTAGCAGAGATGATGCTCACCACATAATTACCTATTTCTTTTAAAGCCCTTGTTTTAGGTAATACTGGAGCAACACCACATCCACCCCCAAGAACAGCAACAGTTCCCCACTTTTTTATTTCCACAGGTTTTCCTAAGGGGCCTAAGAGATTAAGAATATGATCACCAGCTTGCATAGTCCCCATAAGCTTGGTGCTCCTACCAATTTTTTGAAAGATTAATGTTATCGTCCCTTTTTCCTTATCACTATCAGCAATTGTCAGCGGAATTCTTTCTCCATTCTTAATAACTCGAAGAATAACAAACTGTCCTGGTTGAGTTTTTTTTGCAATTAAAGGAGCTTTTACTACCCATTTAACTATTTCAGGGGATAAATCTTCTTTTTCAGTGATGACACATCTACCTTCAGTAAATCTGGCAACTTGGAGAGCGGGTTCTTTTTTATCTTCCTCAAGTCTTTTCTCTTCTAGTTGGGTAAGATACCGTGAAATTTCTTCTGCAGCTTTAATACCTTCTGCAGCTCCAACTCCTACTATTGAATCCCCTCTTGTAGCACTACCTGCAGCATACACCCCTGAGAGATTAGTATCTTGATTTGATGATTTGACCAGGATTCTTCCTTGAGGAGTAGTTGTTAATCCTGCATCTTGAAATAATTCACGATTTGTATTCTTACTACTAAGTATCAATACCATTTCTGTAAGAATAGAGAACTGTTTTCCATCTCCACTTTTCAGACATGTCTTCGTTAGCTTATCAGTGCCTTCAAAATATAAAGCTTCATGTGAATGAAGGACTTCAACAAAGCTTTCATTTAATTTTCTCATGAGGGCAGGATGAGCATCAAACGAATCTCGTGAAGTAATCAGGTAGACGTGTGCTCCCATGGAATCATAATGAAGGGCATTCCGAACAGCCCACGAAGTGTGTCCTACAATAGCAACATTTTTATCCATATAATCTCCGTCAGGAAGAGAGTAATATACCCCTTTACCTTTGAATTTTCCCTCTCCAGGAATATCAAGCTTTTTTGGTTGAAGCCCTGTAGCAAGTAATACTGCTCTACATCTATACATGAATTCTTCTGTAAAGAATTCTCCTCTTGTAACTTGGGTATAAACTCGTTTAATGGGATCTTTTAATTCAAGTCTACTTACCTTTTCCGCATAATTTATCGTTGCATGATATTTTGCTTGTTTGGCCATTTTATCCAAGAGTTCTTGCCGAGTTATACTAAAAAAACCAGGATAACCATCTACAGCCATACTTCCTGCTGTAGCGGTTCCAGAACGTGCGTCGAGGACAAGAACGTGGAGACCTAGTTCTGCAGCCCGAATTGCTCCAGAAAGACCTGCTGGCCCCCCTCCTACGACGACGAGATCCCATATCTCTGAACTCAAAATATTCTTCTCCAGGTATTAATGAATTATTTGAGGTTTTATTTCAATTAAGGTTAGGAAATGAGGATATACTAAAAAATTGTGTTTCATCTTAGAAAAAATTTCTTTTGATTTTGAAACTAAATACTGTTATTCTTAGTAAATGGGATCTTAATTCTATTTTAATGTCTAGAGAAGCTTCTTCTCTATTTCACTAGTGAGCCGTAATAAAAAAACAAGAAATGATCAATAAGATCGGTTAAAGTCAATATATAATTGATAGAAAATTAAGAATTAATTTACATGTCATTTGAGAAAACTTTTGAAGGCGAGGTGAGTTTACATCCTCATCAGTAATCTCTTCCAAAAAGGTTTATTCCTATCAATGAAATATACTTGTAAGGAGAAACGATGAATATCGATCCTTTCTTTGAAACAAATATTAGAACATCACCTAAAAAGCATGCTTTTGACTCAAAAGTAGGTTTAATGGGGTTCTTTTTATGTTCTTTTGATACTACTCATGGATTACAGATCCTCTTTTCGTATCCAACAAAATTACAGAATGATAAAAATGAGATTAATATTCTGAAAACGCATTGTGTATGGAAAATAGAAAATGTTCCTCTCCGTATTGACCTGAAATTCTCCGAGTTTGTGTATTCAGCCTTTCAACTTCAAACTACACAAGAAAGCTCTCCAATGAGAGATCCTACAATTTATGGTATAGTAATAAAAAATTGGAAAGACACCTATCCTATTCCTAATGAGACATACCTTAATTTCAAGAATAATTTAGAAGATAAAATTGGTTCAGATCTAGAATTATTGTACACTCGGGAAAAACTCGAATCAAATCCGATTAGAAGGAGGGAGTACAATGAACTTCAAAAACAAACAATAAAAGTTGAACAAAAGCTTGAATCTATGTGGATGAAATTTATCAGCGAAGTTAACAAGAAGACAAGTACTCCTACAACAGAAATAATTCCTAGTCCAGCTAATTTATCAATGGCTCCAATAGAAACGACTTTATGCGCTCATGATTTGTTTAAACAGAGAATAACGATGAGGGTTTTACCATCGGAAGATACAGGGGGATTAATGGTGATTCTAATTAATCAAAGCGAAAATTTGCGGGAAGTCCTGATTCAGGTTTCAAGAAGCACAGAATTTTTTAGTGAACCCATTTGGGAGCAAGAACTTGAAGAATGGCCGTTAAAAGAGGATTTAATTTTAGAGTTTCCTAGGTCTGATACACCTGAGAACTATCTCATCAAAATTAGCAGCAAAAAAGCAACAATAGATATCAAATCCCTAGAGGTTGGTACAGCTGTAATTAGCTAGGTTAATGTTTTTCTTTAGATCATTAAAATCAAGAAAATTAATTTATCTAAGAATAAATAGGTAGTAACACATTTTAGCTTCGTAGAAAAAGAAGTATTAACTTATCCGAATCTCTGAAAACCATTAAAAACCAGTTCAATCTCAAAAAAAAGGAGAAAAAGTTAGTTATGAGTCATGGGGATCATTCCTTTCCTATCGATATTGACCGACCAACCACAGATGATTCTTACGGATTTTTTCTTTACTTCTTTGATGAAGTAAAAGGACATGTCCCACTTTTTGCTTATCCTCAAGAATTATTAGAAAATAAACAAGAAAAAAAAATCATTTCGATACATAGTATATGGTGGCATCAGGATAAATTTTTAGAATCCGAAAAGTTTATCTCCATGGATCTAGAATTGGAAGGGGTTATCTATTGTGCTACACTCATTTCTTGTCAGACTAGACGGGCAAAAAGACGTTCTGGAATGGATTCCAAAAAATGGCAAGCAGAGAGATTTGTTTTATTAGTTAAAGCCCCTTCAGCAGTTTCTTTCATTGCTCAAGAGATATTACATGAGCTCAAAACAAGGATAAGAGGATCTATTGGTGAAAACTTATGTTTTCTTGTAGAGCATCACCTTAAAATGGAAGAACCGTCTAAAGAAGCGGAATTCTTGAAGAAGAAAGCGGATGATATTGAACATCAACTTATAGACTTGTGTACTTCACTAATTCCTAAAATGCCTATTGCTAAACTTGAAGTCCAATTACAGGAAAATTCCTTAGCAGCAGTAGATGAATCAACTACTCCTATTCAAGAACCACAAATACCATCCGATAAAAAACCCCAATTACGATTCTCAATACCGTCAGAACACAAAATTGACTTTAAAAAGGAAAAAACTGATGTAAAACTAGCTCCAGAACCAAAACGTGTTAGAATCGTAAATATAAAACATTCTGAAGATGAAAAGCTGGTCCAAGTAACAGCACGTAATAGCAGTTCAGATGTGTTAGTGAATGCTCGTCTGAAAATATATGAATCGCAAGGTTTTTTTGGAAAGGACATTCTTGTTTCAAAGATAAAGAAATGGGCGCCAAATGAGGAAGTTACGATTAATTTTGAGCGGATTGATTCAAGTGGAATGATATATTTCCTAAAAATTGAAGATGAAAAAGGGACAATAAAAGTAAAAAGAATCGTAGGCTAGCGTGATGTACAGTGTATTCGACTAAAGTTAAAGACCTTATGAAGAAAGAAATAGTAGCTGTGACTGCTGATGACAGTCTCGAAAAAGTTGCTCTATTAATGGCTGAAAATCACATTGGTTCAGTTTTAGTACATCAGAATCATGAACCAATTGGAATTATCACAAAAAGAGACATAATTGAACGAGTCATTTTGAACTGTCAAGATCCTTGTGAAGTAAAAGCAAAGGATGTAGCTACAAAAAACCTTATTACGATTTCTTCAAGAGAAACAATTAAAGATGTCTTAATACTGATGTATAAACATAATATCAAAAGAGTTCTTGTTAAAGATCCTGATAATTTTAATTTAGTAGGAATCATTACTACACACGACTTAATTGCTGCATTCAGTTCACTAGAGCCTCTTACATCGTCTCCCACAATAATTCATGATTCTGACACCTAACAAATGGATGGTAAATGATGACAGATATTAACAAAGAAGATGGCCAGTTAATTAGCTATCGGCTATCTAAGCGGAAATTACAAGGGAGTAAGGAAGCCAAATTCTCCACTTTGAAAAAACAAGTTATAGACACTGGATTATGTAGTGCTTGTGGAGCCTGTGTTGCATCATGTGTTGAAAACGCGTTAGAAATGATTAATGATCGACCACGCCTAACAGGAAAATGCACTGCTTGTGGGGTCTGCGTTCACCAATGTCCCAAAACAAAAACTACTGTTCCTCAATTGATTGGCAATTTTATTGAAGCATTTCGGGCGAAAAGTCTGCTTCAAGAAGTAACTGGCCAGGATGGAGGAGTCGTGACTAGTCTCCTGATCTATCTCTTACGTGAGGGTATGATAGATGGAGCAGTATTAACTAAAAAGGATGAGATTGAATATTGGAAACCAAAACCTATCATTGCTACAAAAGAAGACCAAATACTGGCTTCTTCAGGATCCATATACAGTCAAAGTTCCGCTGTGGGAAAGCTTCTTGAAGCAATTAAATCTGGAATGAATTCTATTGCTTTTGTTGGATGTCCATGCAATATTGATGCTGTTAATAAGATGCAGAATTCTCCCTATGGACTTGTCAGGCTCTTCATGCGTAGTTCAGTTCTTAAGATAGGTCTTTTCTGTATGGATGCGTTTTCTTATGATAGATTACGCCATTTTGTTGAAGAAGTTGATAAGATCCCCTTAGAAGATATTGAAAAAATGACGATTGCTAAGGGGAAATTCCACATGATACAGGAGAGCGGGGAGACGATTAGCCATCCCGTAAAAGAAATGGATAGATTACGAGCTAGTTCCTGCCATTATTGTATTGACTTTTCAAGTGAAAATGCTGACATCAGCGTTGGTTCAGTAGGAGCTCCTGAGGGTTACAACACTGTACTTGTACGTACAGGACTAGGATTAGAAATCCTACAAGATGCTGCTGACAATGGGTACATTGAACTTCAACCCGTTACAGAAAAACAGCTCAAACCTGTTCTAAGACTTGCCAATCTAAAAAAGGTTCAACTATACACAGTCAATCGACGTCGATCCTTTGCTTTCCAAGTTCCCTCAGCTCTACCTGGTGACCGCCAACCCCTTCCATCAAGAGAGATTTTGGTAGAACCAGGAATAACTGGGGTTAAAAAACGCAGGATAGTCCGAATCCAAAGTACGAATCTAATAGATGAAGGGCGTAACATCCAGGTAACCTTACAGAATCGTAGTGGAAAAGTTCTAGAACGAGTCCAGGTTCGTATAACTTTACTAGCAGGGGAATTATTTGAGTCACACAACTGGGAGACAACCATTCGCGAATGGTTCCCTGCAGAAGCGCTAGATTTCGAATTTCCACGCTTTGATGACAATAGTGAGTACATAGTGAGCTTATCTGATACTGAAGGAAAACTACTAACGAAAAAAGTGTCAGTGGCTGAGCTTTTAACTGAAGTTAAATAATTTATTCTTCTCTACTCGCTTCAATAATCAATTCTGCGAAAACTTTCATATCTTTTAACAAAGCTTCGATATCTTCTGGTGGGTCGATTGCTGCACCTTCATCTATCATGATGAGTACTGCTAGAACGAAACTGAAGATATGCAATTGTAATTTCTTTGTGTCTGAAATGGCAGAAAATGAAGCTGAATCACTTGTGAGGAAATTTTCTCGCAATACATTACAAGAAAGAATATAATCTCGCAAATCCTCACGAAGCTGGATTCCAGTAGAAAAACCCTTGATACTATGAGTTATAACATTCCCATTTACATCACTCACGATGACCTTTGAATTTAGTTTCATAAGGTGTTTTTGGGCATGTTCAACACTATCTCTCAGTTGATCAAAGTCTGAAATCAGAATTTGTCTAAATACTTCACTTAATTCTTCCTGCCGATAAATAGATGTTATAAATGATTCAGGGTCAATTTCATTGATAAATGGTAGTTCTCTGGCTTTACTTAGGTTTTCTTCCAGCTTTTCCTTTGGATATTCCTCGGTATCATACTTGTGATAGAAAATTATAATACGAGGATCTCCTCCGCTTTCTTTGATAGCTGAAAAAACCTCTTTGAAATAATTATCTGCCTTTTTAAAATCCTCAGGATGATGAAGATCCAGTACAAAGACCAAAATTGTCGTATTTGCTAGGAGTTTAGGCGTTTCTAGGTAGGATTGACGATATTTTTCTTGCCCCCCAAAATCCCAAAGGGATATCTGAAGACCTAGATAATTATGGGACTTGACTTCGTACATGACAGTTGGTCCTAAGTCTTTAACCTCCATAGGAGCCATTCCACCTAGTGTAGTCGAATAAATCGATGTTTTACCACAACCACTTAGTCCGACGAGCGAAATTTTCATATTAAATTCCTCAATTCGAAAAATGAAATAAATTTGATGCTACAACAGAGAATTTAGGTAATAAAACCGTTCACAACCCATAAGGCACAAAGAATTTTAAATTTTGCTCATTTTATTAAAAATTAATTGCATTATGAAGTATAATAGATATGCAAACTTAATAAAACAAGTAAGAAGAAGTTGATAATGGGTTCACAATCAAAAAATCTCGAGTTAAAGTGATAATCAGAGAGATTAAAGCCTTTAAAAGGAAAATAACGCCGTGTCCCGCAGTTTAATTTCAAAATATACCAGAGATACCCTACATTTTATTGGACAACCCATTACTTTTTTGCTAAAGAAACAAAGTATGATTCTATATATAGCTGTAGCCGTCACAGAATGTGCTTTTTCTTCTGCTGCGTTTAGTTTACCCTTATACCTTCGGGAATTAGGCGAAAAAAGTGGAGCGACAACGGTAGGTGTCGAAACCGCAATAATTGTAGCTGGTTATTACGTCGTTTCATTGTCTACGGCATCATTTTTCGGTATGATTAGTGATCGTTTTGGACGACGGCCATTTTTAATCATTGGAACAGCATTAGCAGGTATTTCCTTTCTTATTTTCCCTATTATGTATCCTTTATATGCTACTCTCCCATTTAGCTTTCTGGTTTTAGTCTTCTCAAATGGGTTGAAAGGATTAGCTGCTGCAATGATCTCGGGACCAATATTAGCAGTAATTGCAGATTTATCCCCTGATGAAAGGCATGGCGAGACAATGGGAAAGTTCTATTTAGCAAAAGCTGCTGGGGGAGCTATTGGAAATCCATTTGGATTAATTGCTTGGGCGTTCTTAGAAGAGAATTCATTTTTCTTATGGAGATTTGACAGGAATATAGTTAGTGAGCTATGCAGGGGTGAAGAGCAAACTTAA